>CALLML010000100.1 GCA_938005705.1 uncultured bacterium | reverse complement strand
ACGGCGAGAATGATCGCGTCGTAGCGTCCCTCCTTCAACTCCGCGATCGGGCGGAAACCGTATTCGTGCTCCGCCTCGTCGGGGTCGGCCCAGGGATCGTGAACCTCGACTTCCGCGCCGTAGGATTTCAGCTCGGCGATCATATCCACCACGCGCGTATTGCGGATATCGGGGCAATTCTCCTTGAAGGTCAAGCCCAGAATCAACACACGCGCTCCTTGCAGGTGAATACGCCGTCGAAGCATTTCCCGAACGACTTGTCCGACGACGTAGACGCCCATATTGTCGTTGATCCGACGACCCGCCAGGATGATTTCGGGATGGTGTCCCACCTGTTGCGCCTTGTGGGTGAGATAGTAGGGATCCACGCCAATGCAGTGGCCGCCGACAAGGCCGGGACGGAACGGCAGAAAATTCCACTTCGTCCCGGCCGCCTCCAGAACGTCGCCGGTGTCGATGCCCAGCCGATGGAAGAGCATCGCCAGCTCGTTGATGAGGGCGATGTTGACGTCCCGCTGGGTGTTCTCGATGACCTTGGCGGCTTCGGCCACGCGGATGCTTGCGGCGCGGAACGTTCCGGCCTTCACAATGCGCGCATAAAGCGCATCCACAAACTCCGCCGCAGCGGGGGTAGACCCGGAGACCACCTTGCGGATCGTCTCCAACCGGTGTTCGCGGTCGCCGGGGTTGATGCGTTCCGGGCTGTAGCCGACGTAGAAATCGTGGTTGAACACCAGGCCGGATTCACGTTCGAGGATCGGCACGCAGATTTCCTCGGTGGCGCCGGGATAGACGGTGGATTCGTAGATGGCGATCGAGCCCCGCGAAAGGGCGCGGCCTACGGTGACGGACGCCTTCTCCAACGGCGCAAAATCCGGACGTTTGAACTCATCCACCGGTGTCGGCACCGCGATGACAAACACGTTACAGTCACGTAAGTCGGCAATCTCGCAACTGTAGCGTAGGCGGACCGCCGCGCGCAGCTCTTCGGGCGTGGTTTCTCGAGTGTCGTCGCGCCCGGCACGCAACGCGGCCACGCGCTCCGCCTTCACATCGAAGCCGACCGTGTCAAATGTTCGCCCGAACGCGACGGCCAGGGGAAGCCCGACATACCCCAGACCGATCACCGCTACCCTCGCCCGGTCCAATTCCGGCAGCGCCGCCGGCAATTGATCTTGATTCATACTTTTCGCTCCCCATGCGATTTGTTCGTTCATGTCTCTCGGACGATCTCCGCGCCGAGCGTACGCAGGCGCCCCTCTAGGTCTTCATAGCCGCGGTCCGCGATTTCCGCGTTACCAATAACGCTCGTGCCCCGCGCGGCGAGCGCCGCGAGAATCAGCGCCATGCCCGCGCGGATGTCAGGGCTGTTCAGCGCGGTGCCGTGCAGCCGAGCCGGGCCGCTGACCACGACGCGATGCGGATCGCAGGGCGTAATCCGCGCACCCATGTCAATGAGCCGATCCACGAAGTACATCCGGCTCTCGAACATCTTCTCGAAGAAAAGGACGGTGCCACGCGATTGCGTCGCCAGGACAATGAACACACTCATGAGATCCGAGGGGAAAGCGGGCCATGGCCCGTCCTCGATCTTGGGAATGATGCCGTTGTCGTCCATAACGATTCGCCGCCGTTGGCGCGCCGGCAGGGTACGCCCGGTCTCGCCCTGTTCCCACACATAGCCCAGCCGCGCCAACACGCGACCGATCACCGTCTCGGCCACCGGCTCGAGCGGAACGGCGAGAGTCAATTCGCCGCGCGTTAGCGCTGCGGCCGCCAGAAAGCTAGCTGCCTCGACATGATCGGGCTGGATGGTGTAATCGGCCCCGCGCAAAGTCGGGACACCGATCACTCGGATGCGGTTCGTGCCGAGCCCTTCGATTCTCGCGCCCATCGCGCTCAGCAGTCCGCCGAGATCGCACACGTGCGGCTCGCATGCGGCGTTGAAGATCGTCGTCTCGCCGGGGGCGATTGCCGCCGCCATTAGGACGTTTTCGGTGGCAGTGACGCTGGCCTCGTCGAGCACGATGTCGGCCCCGCGCAGGGCGCGCCGGCGGAAGACATACGGAGCGGCGCCTGCGATCGAGAGGCCCAGCGCCTCCAGCCCAATCCGGTGGGTGTTGAGCCGGCGGCGGCCGATGATGTCTCCGCCCGGCGGAAAGAGCACGGCACGACCGTGACGCGCAGCGAGCGGGCCCGCCAGCAGAATGGAGGAACGCACCTGGCGGCAGAGCACTTCGTCCAGCCGGGTCCTCCGCAGGCGTGCGGCGCATAGCGTGACGACGCGGCCCTCCCGCGTGATTTCGACGCCCAGGTCATCAAGCAGTTCAAGCATTACGTCCACGTCGCGGATGCGAGGCACATTGCGCAGCGTGACCGGTTGGTCGGTGAGCGTCGAGGCCGCGAGCATCGGCAAGGCCGCGTTCTTGTTGCCGGCCGGCATGAACACGCCGGCGATGCGGCGTCCACCTTGAATGACGAATCGGGACATGAGCGGCGTTGTAGCATAAATCGTTTCCGCATCAAAGTGTCGGCCAGCATCGACGAACCCGTTGCGCTGAGAGGGATGAGCGTCAAATAAAGGTTTCGGCGAAGGGATGCGAAAATCATTGGCCCCTCGTTCGTGAAAGCCCGCCTTTCAAGCCTGCTCCCACAGCGCAACCGCCCATGCATCAATTGTCGGTTGCCACCGACTCTTCTAATGGTATAAAAGTGGTGAACGTCCACGCTCACCATTCACAAGACGGAGAACGGAACCGATGCAAAGGTCGCTTTGGAAAAGATGTGCCGCGCGAGCGCTGATGATCCTCGTATTGAACCGGGCTGTGGCCGCGGTCGAGCCACAGAACGCGGCGCTGGAGAGCCGGGGCGCACGTATCCGTATCACGGGCACCACGATGAACACACGCTGGAACAGCCCGTCGAACATGCTGCGGTCCGAGCGCCCGGCCGGACCGATCCTCAACGAACTGGAGAAAGCGGTGATCGAGATCACGTTGCCCATCCCGATGAACATCGCGCAGATCGGCCTCGTGCAGTCCGATTATCAAGGGGGATTCGCGCTCGCGCGCGAAGTCGAGATTTCGGCGCCGGGCGCCGAACCGCGTGTTGTGAAACTCGATCGACGCCCCAATGAGGTGCAGCGGGTGGATTACCCGGTGCGGGCGGACCGGGTGACCGTGCAGGTGCGTTCTCTTCATCCGCCCCAGACCGGATCCAACGCCTACGGCGGTTTCAACCAGATTCAGGTGCTCGTTGCCGAGGATCTCGATGCCCTCTATCGTCCGCCGGACTGGTATTCGCCCGCCGCCGCGTCGCATATCCTGCTGACGACCAACCTTGTCGAGGATCGCGCGGCGGAAGTTATCGGGCGCCCGCGCAAGGCGACTGAACATCCCCTGACGATCTGGGACGCCGAGGATATTGCCGATTTGAAACAACAGATTGCCACCGAGCCTGCAGCCAAGGCGGCGTATGATCGTCTGATTGCCTTTTGCGAACGGGCGGTGGCCGAGCCGATCCCCGTGCCCGCCGAGAAGGACGACGGACGCAATCCCGCCATCGCCTCCGCCCACATCGCCGCCGCCACGGGCATCGCCAATCTCGGGATAGGCTATGCGCTCTCCGGACGCGAAGCGTATGCGCAGCAGGTGCGCCGGATGCTTCTCGAATACGCGGAGCATTTCGAAAAATGGCCGATCACTCAGCATCCGCAATTCACGCACGATTCGTCGCAATGGAGCTGGCAGCGGCTCAACGACGCGATCTGGCTGATCCCGGCGGCCTGGGGGTTCGACCTCATCCACAACAGTCCCTCGCTCAGCGATGCGGATCGCGCCACGATCCGCGACCGGTTCATTCTGCCCTGCGCCCGCGGCATTCTTCGCAGCGAGGGCATCCTCGCCGCGGCGACGAACTGGTCAGTCATCGCCACCGCCGCCGTCATGATCGCCGGAAGGGTCTCCGGTGATGAAACGCTCTACGACAAGGCCAAGCGCGGCATCTCCCGCGGACGCGGACGAGCCGGCGGCATCTATTGGCACGTGGACAACGCCATCACCGACGACGGGCTGTGGGCGGAGGGCGCGATCGGCTACCAATTCATGGCCATGCGGGGGTTGCTGGTCGCGGCCGAAATCCTTTGGCGCGATGGCGAGGACCTCTACGGCTATCGGAACGGCCGGCTGAAAGCGGTCTTCGATTCGCCGATTTGGTACGCCTATCCCGGCGGGCGCTCCTCGCCCGCCATCGGCGATACGGGCAGCGTCAGCCTGTTCGGGCGCGACGCGCACCTCTACCAGTACGCCGTCCGGCGCTATGGCGACACGACCTACAACGCCATTCTGGCCGACCTGTCCCGCACGCTCGATTCCCAGTACAACCTATTTCTCCCCGCGATTGATTTCCGTCCCGTAGACGCCACCAATCTGCCGCGCGTGCCTTCGATTCTCTTTCGGGACGTGGGTTACGCCATCCTACGCGCGGGAGACGCCGACGAATCGAAATACCTTCTCCTCAAATACGGTCAGCCTCAAAGTCATGCGCATCCGGATCAGCTCAGCCTGAACTTCTTCGCCCTCGGACAGGAACTCTTCGCCGACGGCGGCTCGGCGTGGTATAGCACCGACATTTACCAACGCTAC
The DNA here is from genome assembly GCA_938005705.1 of uncultured bacterium. Taxonomy (GTDB): domain Bacteria; phylum Verrucomicrobiota; class Kiritimatiellia; order PWTM01; family PWTM01; genus CALLML01. Next base: position 17,970 of record CALLML010000100.1, on the reverse strand, counting down.
TATTCCCACACGCTCGCGCACAACACGGTTGTGGCAAACGGCCAGAATCACATCAAGGCTGCGGCCACGCTGGAATCCTACGGCTCGCTCGGCCCCATCGGCCTTGCGCGCGGACACAACGCCAAAGCCGTGCCGGCCGCCGTCCTCGACCGCGCCGTGCTGCTTTCGGACGGACGCCTCTACGATATCTTCCTCGCCGCCAGCCGCATCCCCTATTCATGGGAATTGCCCTATCACTCCTTCGGCGATCTCGAACAGGATCTTGCCGCCGAACCGTGGACCGAACGCCCCGCTGATCTTGCCGGCTATGCCTATTTTGAAAACGCCCGGCGCGGCGCATGCGACAGCGACTGGCGGGTCACCTGGCGCGTGCCTCGGGGGCGCATGACGCTGCACTACCTGGGCCAGCCCGGAACTGAAATTGTTGTGGCCGATACGCCGAAGGGCGGCGCGCGACTTCCCACCGTCATGCCGCGTCGCCGCGGCGAGGAGACCGTCTTCGCCGGTGTAGCAGACCTGATCGCCGAAGGCGCGCAACCGTCCGTGCGTGCGATGCGCTCGATCCCCGTGGAGGGCGGCCGCGGCGTCGCCGTGCGCTGCGACCTCGTCGATGGCGGCTATGAACAGTTCATGGTCAACTACGGCGAGGGGGAACGACGGTGGGGCGAGTGGCGCGGGGATGCCCGCACCGCCTTCGTCCGCGTCGCCGCGGACGGACACCTGGACGCCTTCTACATCGCCGGCGGCACGCGACTGGAAGGCCCCGCCGGGGCCATCCTTCTCAGCACGCCCTCGCTGGTGGCGTTCCGCACGGTGCGCCCGGACCTCGCCGAGCTGATGAACCAGACCGAAACGCCGGTGGAGGTGCGCGTGAGGGGCTGGGCGAATTATGATGCCATTCGGGGAGGACAAGGCGACGCCAGAACCGGCGTGGTCACTCTGGGCACGCGCCATCGCGTGGAACTCGTGCACGGCAATCCGCCGACGGTGGAGGAGCACGAGACCGCCATCCGCCGCGAAAAACTTCGGGCGGAACAGGAATGCCGCCGCCAGGCGCGCGAGGTGCGCGAGCGGGAATACGCGGACATCCTCGAGAAGGCCAGGGCCGCCGCCGTGCCGCAAGGATATCATGTGCTGATCCAGGCGTTCCCGCCGGCCGAGGAGGAAGGCGGAAAGGTTTCATCCACAAAGCGAGTCGGCAGCTACGGCGACAGCTTCACGATGTGGAATGACCGCGGTCATTTGCTGCACTACGATTTCGAGATCGCGCACGACGGGTACTATCAGATTGTTCTCAAATACTGCCGGGAAGGCGAATCCGGCGAACGCGGTGTGCGCGTGGACGGAGCCTATCCCGAGCCGTTCTTTGCCGAAGTCCCCATCCCCGGCACCGGCGGATGGTCACGCGGCGCCGACAACTGGGAATTTTTGACCATTCGGGACCCTCTGCTCGGACGTCCGGCGCTTGTGCGATTGGCAGCGGGACGCCACCGTTTGACACTCGAAAACCGCACCGGCGACGGCGGCTGCAACCTGGATTACGTCGTGATTGCTGACCCGTTCATGACGATCACGCGCGATGCGATAGAAAAATGAGGCCCCTCCGCCCGAAATCGCCGCCGCGGTCCATGGTGTCGCGGCCAGTCGCCGCTTTGGTTCTTGGCCTCTGCTTTCACCTGAGGGCAGGACCGGCGGCGAGGGCGCCTTGAATCCCTGCGAGCGGACATCCGATTACGACTACGCGCTGCCGCCCGATCGCATCGCGCAGACGCCCATCGAGCCGCGCGACGCCGCGCGGCTGATGGTGCTGCGTCGCGACCGGTCGGGCGTCGAGCATCGCCGAGTCCGCGACCTGCCCGATCTCCTCGCGCCGGGCGACTTGCTGGTCATCAACGACACACGTGTCATTCCCGCCCGTGTCTTCGGACGCAAAGGGCGCGGCGGCGGCGCCGTCGAACTGCTGTTCCTGGAGGAAACGGAATCCGGCGTCTGGAATGTGCTGCTGCGCGCCCGGCGACGGCCGCGGCCCGGCGACCGTATTCTCCTTCCCGAAGACGCCAACGTCACGGTGATCGCCGACGGCGTCATGGGGCGCGCGCGCGTACGGGTGTGTACCCCCACGCCTTTTTTCGAATGGATCGAGCGCGCCGGCGTGCCGCCACTGCCCCCCTACATCCGACGCAAGCGGACCGGCGATGCGCGCACGGCGGAAGACCGCGCGCGATATCAGACGGTTTACGCCACACGACCGGGCGCCGTCGCGGCCCCAACGGCGGGTTTGCATTTCACCCCGGAGCTCTTCGAACGCCTCGCAGCGCGCGGCATTGGACGGGTCGCCGTCACCTTGCACGTCGGCATCGGGACGTTTCGGCCGATCGAGACCGACAACCCCGCAGATCACGTGATGGATGCCGAACGCTTTGAGATCGGCGAGGCGGCCGCCGCACGCATCAACGAGGTGCGCGCGCGCGGCGGCCGGATCATCGCCGTCGGCACCACCACCGTGCGCACGCTGGAAACCGTCGCGGACGAAAACGGTTTTGTGCGCGCGGCGTCGGGGCGAGCGTCTCTTTTCATACGCCCGCCGTATCGTTTCCGCGCGGTGGACGTCCTGATGACGAACTTTCACCTACCGCGTTCGACCCTCCTGATGCTGGTCAGCGCCTTCGCCGGACGTGAACGCATCCTGGCCGCCTATGCTGAGGCAATCCGCGAAGGCTATCGCTTCTACAGCTATGGCGACGCGATGCTGTTGCTGTAGTGGAGGTCCCGCGCCACTGAACGCTAACCGACGCCCCCAAACGACCGCCAAAATGGCGGAACAACCATCCGCTTCTCCACTTCGCGAAAAGCTGGCTCCACGCCGGATAAGATCGTCGTCATCGCCGAGGGCGGATTCGCCGCGAAACTGAATCTACCGCTCGTACGTGCCGACGAGCTCCGCCACGGCGAGGATATGTCCCTTCATCACCTGTTCCAGATCGGCGCGACGCGCGCGGGCCGGCAGGTCCAGCATCGTGTCCAGCGCATAGAGACGGAAACGATAATGATGCGTGCCGCTGCCCGGGGGCGGCATCGGACCGTTGTATCCAAGACGCGGCCAGCTGTTCAGCCCCTGCCGGGCGCCGGCCACGTTGGCGGGCGACTCGCTTTTTTCCACATTCTCCGGAAGCCCGTTTGCTGTGGCCGGTATGTTCCAAATCAACCAATGATCCCACACCCGCCCCGCGACGCGCACCGCGTCGGGATCGTCGCAGATCAGCGCAAAGGATCCGGTGCCCTCGGGCACGCCGGACCACGACATCGGCGGCGATAGATCAGCGCCTTCGCCGGTATAGCGCGCAGGAATCGGCGCCTTATGGGCAAACGCCGTACTGGTCAGCTTCATGACTCCCTCCCCTCCGGCTCGCGGCGTCTCCGCCATGACAGCGATGGCCACCACAGCCGAAAACAATGGCACAAATCGGGACATCCGGCGTTTCAGCATGGTTATGCACATACTATATTCGTTTGCCTGATTCTCGACAATGAGAAAAACGCTCAACTGAAGTTGTTCCGATGGGGTATCCTGGGGGAAAATTCTTTATGCAATGGTCGCGCGTTTCCGGTTCAATGTCCTCCCCCGCTCTTTCGTGCCGCTCGACAAGACCGGAACTGGACATGCTGCAGCGACGGGGGTTTTCGCCGACGGAGTGTTTTCGCTTGTTTGGCGCGCGTTTCCGGAGATAATAAGAGACCGTTTTTCAAAACCTTCATCAAGGGAGATACAACCGTCATGGCACAGGCGAAAAAGTCGTCCGTTTTAACCGGCAATATGCTTATTGCACAGAGCGGTGGTCCGACCGTCGTCATCAACCAAAGTCTCGTCGGCGCTATTCTGGAGGCGAAAAAACAGTCCGCAATCCGCCACATTTACGGCTCGCTGCACGGCATCAAGGGTATCCTCGGCGAAAACTTCATTGACCTGGGCCGCGAATCGGCGGCGACGTTGGAGAAAGTCGCCCGCACGCCCTCTTCCGCGCTCGGTTCCGTGCGCAAGAAACCCACGCCCGAAGATTGCGCGAAGATGTTCGAGGTCATGCGCAAGTACGAGGTGCGCTACTTCTTCTATATCGGCGGCAACGACTCCGCCGAGACCGCCCACATCGTCAACGAGGAGTCAAAAAAGACCGGTTACGAGCTGGCCTGCTTCCATATCCCAAAGACCATTGACAACGACCTGCGCGAGAACGACCACACGCCCGGCTTCGGCAGCGGGGCGCGCTTCGTCGCCTGCGCCTTTCAGGGCGACAACCTCGACAACCGCGCGCTGCCCGGCGTGAAGATCAACGTGATCATGGGCCGACACGCCGGCTTCCTCACCGCCGCTTCCGCGCTGGCGCGGCAATATCCCGACGACGGTCCGCACCTGATTTACCTGCCCGAACGGCCGTTTGTCGTCGAGAAGTTCCTCGCCGACGTGAAGCGGGTGTACGAACAATACGGCCGCTGCATTGTCGCCGTCTCCGAGGGCATCGCCGACGAGAATGGCACGGCCATCGCCGCGAAGTTCACGAAGGAGACCGACTCGCACGGCAACGTGCAGCTCAGCGGCACCGGCGCCCTCGGCGACCTGCTCGCGGACCTCGTCAAGAAAAACACGGAGATCTCCCGCGTGCGCGCGGACACCTTTGGCTATTTACAGCGCTCCTTCGCCGGCGTCGTTTCGCCGGTGGACGCGAAAGAGGCCCGGCAGGTCGGCGCGCTGGCCGTGCGTCACGCCGTCAAAGAGCCCGCGGGCGGTGGCAGTATTGCGATCCGGCGCAAGCCTGGCAAAAAATACCAGGTGTACTTCGAGCGCGTCCCGCTCCAGAACGTCGCGCGCGATACCCGGCACATGCCCGACGAGTTCATCGGCCCCGACGCCAACGATGTGACGGAAGCGTTTCTGAAATACGCGCGCCCGCTGGTGGGACCGCTTCCGGAAATCGGCCGGTTCAAGGGTTTTCCGGTCCCGAAGAAATAGCGTTTTCCAAGCCTTGGAAGCCGACAGTGCCTTTTTTTCCAAGACTTGGAAAAAATCATCGGATTATCTTCCAAGCCTTGGAAACAGGCAGAATCGAATGCCTGCGGAGGCCGCTTATTCCGGTTGCAACGGATCGGGTCTGGAAAGGGTTGGGCGATGATCTCGTTCCTCGACGGCATTTTGGAGGTTCGGCAGACCACGCACGTCGTGCTGAATGTCGGTGGCGTGGGCTATGAGGCGTTGATCCCGCTGAGCAGTTTCGACCGCCTGCCGCGCGAGGGTGAACGCTGCCGGCTCCTGATCCACGACCTGCCGCGCGAGGACGAGCACCTGCTCATCGGATTCGCCACCGAGGATGAACGCTCGCTTTTCCGACGGCTGCTGGCGGTGACGGGTATCGGCCCCAAAACGGCCCTGAGCGCGCTGAGCGGCCTTTCGCCGCGCGAACTCAAACTGGCGATCGCTCAGGGCGAGGTCAAACGCCTGGCCTCCATTTCGGGCATTGGACGCAAGACCGCCGAGCGCATCGTGGTGGAATTGCGCGACAAGATTTCCGCCGGCGAAGCCCTGGAAGCGGCGGCGGGCGGGCCGAGTCCCTCCGACCTGAAACGGCGCGACGCGATTCTGGCGCTGATCTCGCTGGGCTACAAGCAGGCCGAGGCCGTGCGCATGGTCACGAAGGCCGTACCGGCGGCAGCCGAAGACCTCACGGTGGAGGAAATCGTCCGCCGGGCGCTGACAGGGTGACGTCGCGCCTGGTGGTTCCCTGCAGGCCGAAAAAGCGCGATCCCGTCGGCCCCGCGGGATTTGCGCGGAACCGAAGATAGACGGGGGGGCCGCGCGCGGCTATATTGGTAATCTAGCTCACCGGTCGCAGCGCGGAGTGACGTGGCCTTATGCAGTGGATTCTGAAAAAAATCATCGGGACCAAAAACGAGCGCGATCTGCGAAAGTTGCGTCCGCTCGTCGCCCGCATCAACGAAATTGAAACGACCTACCAGCGGCTCAGCGACGAGCAGCTCAAGGCGAAGACCGCGGAGTTTCGCGAGCGGCTCGCGAAAGGCGAAACCCTGGACGATCTCCTGCCGGAGGCCTTTGCCGCCGTGAAGAACGCCTGCCGCCGGCTGTGTGGTCAGACGATCGAGGTCTGCGGCCATCCGATCCGGTGGGAGATGGTGCCGTTCGACGTGCAGCTCATCGGCGGTATCGTGCTGCACCAGGGCAAGATCGCCGAAATGGCCACCGGCGAAGGCAAGACGCTCGTCGCGACCCTGCCGGTGTACCTGAACGCCCTTGAAGGCAAGGGCGTGCACGTGGTGACGGTCAACGATTACCTCGCCCGCCGCGACGCGCAGTGGATGGGCGCCGTCTATCGTTTCCTTGGCCTGACCGTCGGCTGCATTCAGAACGCGATGACCTCCGAGGAGCGCCGCGCGCAATACGCGTGCGACATCACCTACGGCACCAACGCCGAGTTCGGCTTCGATTACCTGCGCGATAACATGGCCCTCCGCGCCGCGGACATGGTCCAGCGCGGCCATCATTACGCGATCGTGGACGAGATTGACAGCATCCTGATTGACGAGGCGCGCACGCCGCTGATCATCTCCGGTCCTGCTCCCTATTCGACCAAGCAGTACGTCGAGGCGCAGCCCGCCGTCGAACGTCTTGTGCGCCGACAACGCGACCTTTGCAACCGCCTTGTCCAGGAGGCCAAGGAGCTGCTCGACAATGGCGAGGAGGAGGCCGCGCAGCTCAAGCTTTACCAGGTCGGTCAAGGCATGCCGAAGAACAAGCAGTTCCTCCATCTGCTGGAGGACCCCGCCATCCGCCGTCTCTACGAGAAGATAGACGCGGCGATGCTGACCGACATGCGCAAGGACCAGGCGCGCGAGCTGCGCGAGGAGCTGTTTTTCACGATCGACGAGAAGGGCAACGACGCGAGCCTGACCGAGAAGGGCTGCGAGGCGCTCAGCCCGAACGATCCGGAGGCCTATGTGTTGCCGGACCTCGCGACGGAGCTGGGCAATATCGAAGCGGATGCCTCCCTCACGCCGGAACAGAAGCTCGCTGCGCGCCAGAAACTGCACGATCTCTTCGCCGAGCGCAGCGAACGCATCCACGCCGTGGACCAGCTCATCCGCGCGTACTGCAACTACGAGCGCGATGTGCAGTACGTCGTGCAGGACAACCAAGTCATTATCGTGGATGAATTCACCGGGCGTCTAATGCCCGGACGCCGCTGGAGCGACGGCCTTCACCAGGCGATTGAGGCCAAGGAGGGTGTGACGGTCGAGCGCGAAACCCAGACGCTGGCCACCATCACGATCCAGAACTATTTCCGCATGTATAAGAAGCTCGCCGGCATGACGGGCACCGCGGAGACCGAGGCCGACGAGTTCCACCAGATTTACAAGCTCGACGTCGTCGTGATCCCGACGAACCGGCCCGTGCGGCGGGTGGATCGCAATGACAGCGTCTACAAGACACAGCGCGAGAAGTACAACGCCATCATCGAATTGATCGAGGAATGTTACAAGCGCGGACAACCCGTGCTGGTCGGCACCATCTCCGTCGAACGCAGCGAGCTGATCAGCCGGATGCTGCGGCGACGCAACATCCCGCACAACGTCCTCAACGCCAAGAACCATGAGCGCGAGGCGGAAATCGTCGCGCGCGCCGGCCAGCCGGGCGCGGTGACCATCGCCACAAATATGGCCGGACGCGGCACGGACATCAAACTGGGCGAGGGCGTCGTCTGGCTGCCTCGCGACCTCATCGAGTCCGACCTGCGTCTCGACGATCGGACGCCGGAGGGAAAAACCCTGCGCCAGTTGATCCAGGAGCGGCCGTGCGGCCTCTACGTCATCGGCACCGAGCGCCACGAATCGCGCCGCATTGACCGCCAGCTTCGCGGGCGCTGCGCTCGGCAGGGCGATCCCGGCATGTCGGCTTTCTTCATTTCGCTCGAAGACGATCTGATGCGGCTGTTTGGCTCCGATCGCATCTCGCGGATCATGGAGCGGCTCGGCATCCAGGAGGGCGAGGTGCTTGAACACCCGTGGCTCAACCGCTCGATCGAGACGGCACAGCGGCGCGTGGAGCAGCAGAACTTCTCCATCCGCAAACGCACACTCGAATACGACGACGTGATGAACACGCAGCGCGAGATCATCTACGGCTTTCGCCGAGAGGTCCTGTGCGCCGCCGATCCGCGCCCGCACCTGTTCGACATGGTAGAGGACATCGTCTCCACGCGCTCGGAGACCGCCATTGAGAGTGGCGACGAGGCGGCCAAAAACGATTTCGTGACCTGGACCTGCATGACCTTTCCCGTCGCGCTGAAGGCGTCAGAGCTGCCGGCGGAGGGCGGCGCAGAGGCGTGGACAGTGCTCGTGATGGAGCGCGTACGTCAGGCCTACGAGCTCAAGGCCAAACAGGAGGAACCCGCGGCCCTGGCGGAGATGGAACGGTATATCGCGCTGCAGGCGATTGACTCGCACTGGCAGGAATATTTGCGCTCGATGGACGCTCTGCGCCAGGGCGTCGGCCTGCGCGCCTACGGCCAGCGGGATCCGCTAGTCGAGTACAAGCACGAGGCGTACGAGATGTTCTCGACGCTGATGGATCAGATCAAGACGGATGTCGCCCAGCGGCTCTTCCGCTCGTCCACGTCGCTGGACGCCATGGAGCGATTCCTCCGATCCCTGCCGCGCGCGGCCATCCACCAGGAGGTCGCCACGCTCGGCGGTGGCGGCGGCGAAACGCGTGCGGTCGCGACGGACGCCTCCGAGGCGGCCGTGCAGGAGGCACTGAAGACCGTCTCCGCTCCCGTGCGGCGCGATATACCCAAGGTCGGTCGCAACGATCCTTGCCCGTGCGGCAGTGGAAAGAAATACAAAAAATGCTGTGGCGCGAACGTGCCGGCGTGAAACACGACGACGTCCATCCGCGAGAGCGCGGAGGCGGCGCGCTTCCGACTTCTGAATCCACGCTCCTTCCAAGCGCGGGAATGTCGTCGTCCACCGCCCCGCTCTTTTCGAGCTGGGGAGGCCGGCTGCGCCTCGGCGCAGCGGCGGCCTCTGGGCTGCTGCTGGCCGCCGCGTACCCCCCGCTCGAACAGGGAAATCTGGCATGGGGGGCCCTCGTGCCCTTGGGCGTCGCCGTCTTTGAAACCGATCTCCGCCAAGCCGTCCGACTGGGTTTCCTTTCGGGGGCTGTTTATTGGCTTTTTACACTCTACTGGCTTTCGCGCGTCACGGTGCTCGGCTGGGTCTTGCTGGCGCTCTATTGCGCCTTGTATTTCATCCCGCCAACGATCTTCGCCGCGCGATGGCCGATGCGCGGCGACGGCCCCCCTTTTCTCCTCAACGTCGGTTTCATGGTCGGGTGGACGTCGGTCTGGACGGCCTCGGAGTTTCTCCGTGGGACGCTTTTGACGGGTTTCCCCTGGAATCCGCTGGGCGTTAGCCAGTTCAAGAATCCGCTGATGATTCAGGGCGCGGCCTGGGGCGGTGTCTGGGCGGTGTCGGCGCTGGTCGCATGGGTGAACGCGGGGGCGATGGCGACCGTCCGGCGCTACCTCGCGGCGCCGCCGGAACGGCGTTGGCGCCAGCCGCATCCGGAGCTAATGCTCGCTTTTCTCGCGGTCGCAGGCGCATTCGCCCACGGGTGGCGCGCCATCGTCGCTCTTCCGCCGCCGGACGCCATCGTGCGTGTGGCCCTGATCCAACCGGCGATTCCGCAATACGCGAAATGGGACGAGGAATTTGTCGCCGGCATCTACGAGCGACTCGCCACGCTCAGCGAAACCGCGCAAAAAGCTGTACGCCCCGAGCTACTGGTGTGGCCCGAGACCGCCGTGCCCGGCGATTTGCGCAACAACGAGATAGCCTATGCCGTCGCCCACGCCGCGACCGCCGGCGGCGCACCCCTCCTCGCCGGTGCCATCGAAACCGAGCGCGATGAGACCGGCGAGACGCTTTATTTCAACAGCACCCTGCTGATCGGATCTGATGGTGCCATTCTGGACACCTACGATAAGCAACACCTCGTCCTGTTCGGCGAATATATCCCCTTCAGCCGCCGTTTTCCGATCTTGCGGCGGTTGACGCCGGTTCCCTACGACGTGCAGCCCGGCCGGCGCGCCACCATCTTCCGCCATCCGCGTTCGGACGCCCCGTTCGCCTCGCTCATCTGTTTTGAGGATGTCTTTCCCTATATCGGGCGGCGCTTCGCTCGAGCCGGTGCGCGGTGGTTCATCAACCAGACCAATGACGCCTGGTACGATTTTTCCAGCGGCTCGCGCCAGCACCTCGTCAACGCCGTCTTCCGCTGCGTCGAGACGCGCCGTCCCCTGGCGCGTGCCGCCAACACGGGTATCACCTGCTGGATTGACGTCGCCGGTCGCATCGGCGGCGCGGGATCGGCCGAAATTGGCATCTTGCCGAACTACACCCCCGATCGCACGCTCGCCGCCGGATTTCTCGGCGCGGAGATCCCGCTTCCGCCGGCGGATGCTCCGCCCACTCCCTATTTACGCCACGGCGATCTTTTCGCCGCCGTTATGTGCGCGGTCGCCGCCATCCTGATGTTTTTCGTTCTGCGTCACCGGCGCACCGGCTCGTGACGGATCGCTCACACTCACCCGTTCTCATGGAGCTGAACGCCGCTGAAGTGGTGAAAACAGGCCTTCCGAACCCTTTTGGAAATGACCTGCACCGCACACCCGGAAATGCGAAGGGGGTATTCAATAGACGAGAAACGCTAGAAGCCTTTTTGCTTCAACCATTCCCGAATTTTCGGGGCGTACTGCGCCGATGGAAAATCATGGCCGACGCCTTCCATGACAATCAGGTCGCCATCAAACTTTCTGGCGAAACTGCGAGCGTTTAACGAAGGCGAGGAACTGAAGCCGAGCTGCTCGTGCGCCCAACTTTTTTCTCCCGCGAGCACGAGTATGGGACACCCTTTCACGGCGCTTGTCTTCTTCAACATGTATCCGCCTTCAACAAAGATGAAAGCGCCGAAATAGCGACGAATTTCCTGTGTCTTTTCAGAAAGTAGCACGCCGATGGTATGCGCGCCGTTAGAGAATCCCGCGGCGACGCCTTTGCCAAACTCAATATTCGGCGCCTCCGTCTCCAGTTTTTTGAGCATCACCGAATAGGCGTCCCAGATCGTATCGGCGTCCTTATAGTCCACATGGACCGCTTCAACTCCCGAAGCCTTGCCCCGAGCGGGCTTCTTGAACAGCGGCAGTCCAATACAGATGTATTTGTCTGCGTCCACCAGATGGGTCGCAGGCCCCCCTTTTCCTCCCTGGCCGCCATTGAGCCATAAGGCGATGGGGTATTTTTTGTTTGGATCGTAGCCCGACGGCCAACGGACCGTCATCGAGGGCACAGCGCCGGCCAAGGTCTTAGGCAGATCCGGAAATTCAAATGTTTTCAAGCGACCGGGAGCGGGGGCGGGTGTTTCTACTTCGGCCATAGGGGGGACTGGTGGTTGTTGAGCTACCGCCACAACAATGAGGAAGCTCCACATCCCCATCATGCTCAGCCATTTGTTCACCCTTCGCATCGTGAATATCCGTGAATCCCTCGCAAAAGACTTCATGTCGTTAACTCTCATGACTTGTTAGTCGTCCCATTATTGTCCTGACCTGCTCGTTCAAAACATCGCGGCCTCAGCAAGCCGAGGCCCAGCCTGCGTCGGCCGTGGGACGCGAGCTTGCTCGTACCGTAACATTAGGAAACTTCCTTTATAACTTTTCTCCGCGTGGTTTTATTATTCCCAACAGTTTTTCATTGGATTGCAACCACAGGCCAGACACAGACAACAGGATGGAACTGTGCGGCGTGTAGAAAACTCCGCCCATCCGCCCGGGAGGGATTTCGTTGAAGGCGCGGTCGTCTTTTCGACGCAGGGCGCCGCCCCATTCGCACCCAATCCCTTGGCGGGCCTGAATGCCGTTCCTCGCAGGGCTGAGGCCTCTGTGCCTGAGCGTGAAGAGCAGCGGCAGAACCCGGCCGGGTAAAGACCCGCCATTTTTTTCTACGTTCGATCAGGTCCTGTGGTCTGGTCACCGTGCCTTTTCGTCCGCGCCAGTTGTTCACGGTCGTTTTTCGATGGCTGTTCGCCATGCGGAAGCGGTCTCGCAGTGTTCAAGTTTCTGTGGCGAGCCGGCGTGCGCCGCAACGACCGTTCGTTTCTTCGTTTGGGAATCGAGCTGAATCCGGAGACGTGGGCCAATCGCACCACAAGTAGGCACCACCCCGAAACGGACCGGATGACGGGATGGCTTCGGGGCCTTTCCAGCCGAAGAAGAGCAGGGTACGCGGCAACGGGCGCCCGGCAAGGTCTTCGACGGGTTTAGGGTTGTTGGCGAGATATCCTTCGGGCAGTGAAATCTCGCCGACTTTGCGCCATCGCCGCCCGCCATCGGCGGACCGCCACTCCTCCAACCGCCCGCCGCCGTAAAGGCGTTCCGCGTTTGCCGTCTCTCGGCCAATCAAAAACGCTGTGATGCCGCCCTCCGCGTCGTATTCGAGATGAGATCCGTTCCAGATGTTATCCATCGAGGCCACCGCGTGTCGCCTCCACCCGTCGCCTTCTCGCCGGATGAACCAGAACCGACAGCGGTCGAGGCGGTTTCCGGCGACGGGGAATAGAAATTGCGGCCGGTCCTGCTCATCCGCCAGAATGGACGGCACGTTGACAATCCGCTCGCCGGTATCCCAAACGAGACATCGCTCACGAGCGATACGGCGATTGATCGGGCGTTCCACCGGATCGCCCTCGATGTTGAGAAGCCGGCCCGCGCGCAGGTCGAGCCGGACGTAGTACAAATCGTACCGACTCCAGAGATTCAGAAAGCGCTTGTAGAGTGGATTCACGCGGTGACGCTCGTCCCAGCGCACAAACGCGATGTGCAGGGCGTTGCCGTCCCGGCTCAAAGCGACGCTGTGATAGCTGCCTGCCCATTCGTCGCCGGGCACCTCCGGGTCGCGGTCGAAATCCACCAGGGGTGGGGCGGGCACATCCCACGCGGCGCCGTCAGGCGATATTTTGCACGTCCAGTATCCCATATGGCCGAGAGCACGGTAATAAAGCACCCGGCGGCCATCGGGATAGGTCAGGATGCGTGGATAGGTGATCGAAGGGGCGATCGGAGGGCCTTTCACCCACCGGCGGATATCCAAGGGCGCGGCAGATACCAAATGACGCGACTGATTCAGCGTGAAATGCGCGTTGTAAAGCACGTGCAGATGGCGGCGAGCGTCCGCCCACAGAATCGGGGCCATGTGATGATCGCTCACCGTCACCCGCCCAAGTCGAACCGGTTGGGACCAGCGGCCCTGTACATCCCGGCGGATGATGTGCGGGTGCGCACATCCGCCCTTCTCCGCCGCCTGGTACGCCACGAAAAAACTGCCGTCGTGGAAAAGCCCCTGCGGCCCCATGCGGATATCGTAGATCATCTTCTCGCTGCCGAAACGGGCGAAGGGCAAAAGCTGTTCTTCATCTCGGCGGGGGATGGGCAAGGAGATTTGTCTCCTGGGACCATGTCCGCGGAATCGTCTCATCCCGCATCTTCCTCCATCGCGGAAGGTCCGTCCGTCCGCTCCGGTTCTCCGGGCGGCGTGCCGACATCCTCCAGGTTCACATCTTGCCGACGCAAGGCCTCGCGCAATCGCACGCGGTCCAGCCGGCGCGGAGTCACGCTGTGCTGCGCGGCGAGCGCGGCGGCCACACCGGCGGCCTGACCGGTGGCGAAGCACGGCGCCAACAGACGGAGGGAATTTTCCGCCGGATAATCCGCTGAAACGCAGCGGCCCGCCACGAGAAGGCCCTCCACGTCCCGCGGGAGCAGACACCGATACGGCACGTCGTAGTTCAGGCCGGCGGGCTGGTAGAGCTTGTAGCCGACCATGCGGATGCCGAGGCGCGCGACGGCGTCGTCAAAATGCCGACTTTCCAACAGGTCTTGATCGGTCAGTGTATATTCGCCTCGAATCCGACGGCTTTGCCGAACCCCCAGTTGAGGCCACGTGCTCTTGACGCGCGCGTTTTGCCATCCCGGCAAATTTTTTCGCAAAAAGAATAAGCACCGAAAGATGTCTCGTCGCAAGCGACACTCTGCGCGGCTCAGTGCTTCGGCATTTGTGATATCCACGTTCTTGAGCCATTGACGCCAGGGCAACCGTCCGCCGTATGGCCGTAGGGCCTCATCCATGATCCGACGATATTCCTCCGGGTGTTCCTTTTCGAAGGCGGAGGCCGCCGCCGAGTCCACGCCCTCGATGAGGGCGCCGAGGGAAACGTCATGGGTCTCGTTATCGCATAGACAGCCAGCGCGAAAGGCCAGATCCGCGTCCGCTGTGCAGTCAATCGTGACCCCCGCGCGGATCGCCTGGCGCCCGCTCTTGCTCTCGATGATCACCCCACGCACGCGCGAATCCTCGAGGATCGGCGCGCAAGCCATCGTATGCAGGAGAATCTCCGCGCCGCTCTCCTCGAGCATTTCCAGCATCTGCCACTTGAAGGCCTCCGGGTCCACCTCGTAATCCCCGTTGTGCTGGAGATTCGGAAGCGGCATAGCCGCATGGAGCGCCGCGAGGCGCTCCCGAACTTCGCGCGCGAAACCTCGAACGAGCGGACGGTGTCCGTCGCCCATGCCGAAGACTTTCACGACATACGCCCCGGTCATCATGCCGCCGACGTAGCCGAAGCGATCGAGGACAAGCGTTCGAGCGCCCAGGCGGGCGGCGGACACCCCCGCGGCCAATCCCGCCGGCCCGGCGCCGGCCACCAGCACATCCACTGACCGAATCACCGGCAGGCGTCGTTCCGGTTCCGTGATGAAATTCTCGGTCATCGTCATGGTTTCTCCTTCGCTATGTTCGCATCGTTGTCAGGGCCTCGGAATATCGGCTCCGTTTGATCAGCCATCGCCTCGATCTCTTTTAGTTCATTTGCCGTCAGCGGATGCCCGTCGCGCGCGATCTCCACCGCCCGCCAAAACAACTCCGGATTGCCTGGCGGAACCAGCGCGGTGACGGGGCGTTCCAGCGTGAAGCGCACAGCCAGCTCCTGCGCGCGCGGTTCGCCGAGCGGTTCATACCAACACTTCGGCCATCGTGAACGGAGCGGGGAATCCTTCTCGCGGTATCGCTGCCGCGCAAGCGCCTTGAGCGCGAGCACGGCCATTCCTTTGGAGCGGGCGCGTGCCACTGTTCGCGGACCGAATCCACCGCGCAACCACAGAGCGAAATTGACGGGCAAGAGAATGGAGTCGAAATCGAAACGACCCATGGCCGTTTCGGCCGCCTCAATGGAATGGGCCGAAAATCCGAGAAACCTCACACGGCCCTGGCGACGGGCCTCGATCAATACTTCCAGGGCGCCGCCCTTGGCGAACGCGGCGTCCACATCCTTGGCGATATCGGTGAGCGCATGAAGCTGGTAGAGATCGAGGCGGTCGGTTTTCAGGCGCTTCAATGTGGTGTCGAGCGCCGCGCGGGCCTCGGCAGCCGACCGTTTTTCCGTCTTTCCGGCGAGGAAACAGTGCTCGCGAAATGGCGCCAGCGCAACTCCGAGGCGCTCCTCGGCGTCGCCGTAGGTCGGCGCCACGTCGAAATAATTCACGCCGGCCTCGACGGCGCGCGCAACGGCGCAGTTCGCCTCTTCCTGCGAGACGCCGCTCACAACAATCCCACCCATGCCGACGATGGAAATCTCAACACCGAGCTTATACACGCGACGAGGTAGCGGATGATCGCTCATAACGGCGGGGCCCTTAACCCGCGCGACTGTGGGCAAAAGCGATCAGACTATACGGCTCCACTTTTGCCACAGATCTCGGAAAAAAGACAGTGGATGCGCATCGAGTCATCCACCGGACGCCGCCCAGGCGATTATGTTGGCGGCATGAGAGCAAGTCGGTCCAAAGTTTATTCATAAACTGAATTTTAGCTGACACGGCTCTCCTCCTCAAGTTTGAGGGCAGCGAGATCTAGGAGATTAGCGAGTTCGTTGTGGGGGAGCCCGTTCAATCCACGCGCCCCGCGCGGAGTGCGACGCTTTATTTGTAACTTATTGCCGCGGAATGAACCAACTGGAACTTTGCGCGAATCGTCGGCATAAAAGCCCGTGCGGCCATCGCGCTGAGCTTACAGGCAAGCCTCAAATAGGGCCTATTCGATTGTCAAAGAGCATGATCCGCGCTTTCCGCGAATCGCCCGGGCTCCCCTGCCCGCTTCCGGTTCGCGGAGCTTCAAATGACCAACGGATCCCTACGCAAATCCCACGTCGGTTTGGCGCCGAAGTGTTCCACGCGCCGCTGCCAATTGCTGCCGAGGTGGTAATACCGAAGGCTGTCCTGTTTGGGATCGGCGATTTCCTCGAGCCGCGCTTTCAGCGTCACCCACTGTGCCGGATCCACCTCGC
The DNA here is from genome assembly GCA_938005705.1 of uncultured bacterium. Taxonomy (GTDB): domain Bacteria; phylum Verrucomicrobiota; class Kiritimatiellia; order PWTM01; family PWTM01; genus CALLML01. The sequence goes on along the minus strand of CALLML010000100.1, from coordinate 1,514 downwards.
ACTCGAACACCCAGTTCTGCACCCGCTGGCCGAAATCCTGGCACGCCTTCGCCACGCGCCGCAATCGCGCCTGGCCTTGCTTGTCCACCGTCGAAACGTCATAGCTGACCAGCACCATCATTTTGCGCCTCACTTCCAGAGAAACGGCGGGTAACCGTCCAAATCGCCCCGCAAATGCCGCGCCAGCAGCAACGCCTGCACATACGGCAGCAGCCCCACCGCCACGGTTTCTTCCAAAAACGGATGCCGGATTTCCTCCTGTTTCCGCTTCTGCCACTCCATCAGCACGGTCTTTCGCGCGTCGTCCTTCATCTCCACCGCGCCCGAATCGGTGCGTCGAAAATCGCGGCCCTGCAACTGCCGCAGGTTCACGAGCGAGAGCGCGAGCCGGTCCGCCAAAACCGGACGAAATTCCTCCATCAGGTCCAGCGCCAGGCTCGGTCGCCCCGGCCGCTCACGGTGAAGAAAGCCCACCTGCGGATCGAGACCGCCGCATTCCAGCGCACCGATGCAGTCATGGACGAGCAAAGTGTAGAGAAAAGAGAGCAGCGCGTTCATGTTGTCCATCGGCGGGCGGCGGCTGCGCTCGCGGAAGAAGAAGTCCTCCTTTTGCACTGTGATCATGGCGTTGAAGGCGCCGAAGTACTCGCGGGCGGCATCGCCTTCCATGCCGCGGATTTCTTCCAATCCCTGATCCGCGCCCAATGCCCCGACGATTGCGTCCAACCGCCGCGCCGCTGCGCCCAGGGTCTCCGCGCCCGGTTTATCGCCATGGTCGCGCGCCGCGCGCAGCAGCACGGTTCGGGCGTTGGCCGTTTTGCCGATGACCCATGCGCGCGCGATTTTCGCCGAGGCCGCCGAATCGTCGGCGCGCCGATACTGTTCGCGCCGCAGCAGCACGTTGCCGGAGACCGGCCCCTGCACGCGCGCCAGGAATCGGCCGTGCTCGCTCAGAAAGCTCACCGCCACGCCGTTTTCGGCGCAATGCCCGAGCAGGAACGGGCTGCACATCACGTTGCCGAAGCAGATCAATCCGCCGAGGTGGTGCACCGGCACGCGCAATCGTTCCTGTTGTTCGACCGTGACGACGACGCACTCGCCGTCCTTGTTCAGATAAGCCCCCTGCGTGGTGACGAACAGCGTGTTGAGCAGGTGTTTCACGAAGGCTCCCGTGCGCTCGCCAAATAGCGTTCCACCGCACGGCCGTTCCGCGGCATACGCGGTCGGCACAGCGCGATCAAAGAACAGTTCTCACACTTCTTCTCATACACGGCGGGCGGCGTGACGCCGGCGGCGACGAGCGCGTGAAGGCGGCGCGCGGCCGCCTCGACTGTGGCGCGCAGCGCGGCATCAAAGGTGACGTCCTCGCGGCGTCGAGTGGTTCCATAGAACAACGCGCCGGCGGGTACGGCGACGCCCCGCATTTCCTCCAGGCACATCGCCTGCGCGCAGAGCTGTACGCGGTCGCAATCGGCGGTTTTGGGCCGTCCGCGCTTGTACTCCACCGGGAACGG
>CALLML010000099.1 GCA_938005705.1 uncultured bacterium | reverse complement strand
GGAGACGCTCGGCGAGGTTCCGTCGGAGGCGACCTTCTCGCGGGCCTTCGATGCCTTCGCTCGCGACGGCCGACCGCAACGGATTCACGAGGCGCTGATCAAGACCCACTACGGCGAAAAGATCGCCGGCCACATCAGTCGTGACGCCAACACCATCCATGCCCACGAGAAGGCCGTAGCCAAACCCAAGGCGTCCCCCGAGCCCAAACGCGGCTGGCGCGGACGCCGCCGCAAGGACGAGCCATCGGCGCCGCCCTCGGACCCCACGCGGTTGCAACGGCAACTCGAACGAGATTTGCGGGCCAATCTGGCCGATTTGCCCACCCCGTGCGACTGGGGCTGCACGAAGAACAGCTAGAGCAAGGTGGAGCGCTGGCGCGGGTACGTTGCACCTAAACGTTATCGATGGTGACATCCCCCTGATCGCAATCCTCACTTCCAGCCTGCACGACAGCCAGGTGACCATTCTGCTCGCGCAGATGAGCGCCGATCGGATCGCCAGTCTCTACGATCTGGCCGATGCCGCTTATGACGCCAAGGAAACCGCGCGATGTCCGAGCGCCTCGGCCATGTGGCCCTTATCGACCGCCATCATCGTCGCGGAGAGACGATGGAATCAACTGTTGAGAATTGATCGAGGTGTTTTGTGGCTTCGATGCAAGCAGAACGCACATCAAGGCGCTTTATCTTTTTCTCGAAGCCTCGGATTGCTTGGACAACTGCATGGTGCTTCAAACCGCCGACTCACCTGCCGAGCTCGGCCAGCGTCATATCACTTTCAAACCGCCGCCAGAAGACCCCCGAGCCCAGCGCCAAGCCACCTTTAACTGACTCCATGGCGATTCCGTAATTCCCTAGATTATTCGTTCCTCCAGGTGCTCGCGATACTGCCGCGGGATCCAGCGCCCGCCCGGGGGTACGGTAATAAATTTCATCCATCGCTAGCCGGGTTGGCGCAACGACATAGCCGGCATAGGCCGGATACGAGCTCCGCTGGTACAACCGCAATTGTTGGAGTCGCCTCCGCCTCTCCTCGGACTGGCAGTGGGCAGCAGGCCGGCAGACTCGGCCGGACGTTCCTCCTTCCCAATCCCAACTCTTTGGTTCGCGCGGGGTTCAGGTGGACGTAGTCCGTCACTTGTCCAAGCCAACTCCGCTCGTCCCCGACCAGCAGCGCTTTGTACCTGCCCTGCAGATGGCCTGTCCGTTCGTAGCGCCGGTTAAACCAAACCGAATAATTGACGTTCAGCCACTTCATTGCTTCGCCCAGGTTGGGGGTGTAGAAAAATCTTGGTTCCTCGCTAGTTTCAGTGGATTTCCACAATCCGGGTCTCAGCTTGCCAGCGACGAAATAGAGCATGGGAATGAGGTTCTGTGAGTTGCCATAGCCTCGGGCGGCGCTTCACGACAGAGAAGACACTCATGCGGCCCTCCATAATGGCATTGGTTGTTCCATGATCCCAGTGGGCCAAGATTCTGACGGCGTGCTTCCCGATTATCTGGACCACCTTGACCATGGCACCCAGCAGGGCGTAAAAAGAGCTTTCACGGCCTGACGCTTGACCCACGCGCACCACGGGAGGCGTTCGTTTGCCTTCCGCGCCGTGCGTGCCCCGTAGATCCTCAGGAGCGCCTGGCGCATCTGTTAGGCCTTGGCCATCACCAGTGCGCTTTGGTCGATGCGCTCAAACCGCTCTGAGTTTTTCGGGGTCAGGTTCGCCGGATTTTTCAACCATAGCCATCGGGTGCGCTTGAGCTGCTTGCGGGCCGGGCCATCGGCAAGCCGGACCTCGGCCCGGCGCACTTGGTCGACCGCCGCGTTCACAAGGCGAGCACGTGGAACTTGTCGAACACGATCCGGGCGTTGCGGCAGTTGTTGTGCACACCCTTGCGATACGCCGGACTCATGCTCATCGACACCTCCCGCAACGTGTGGGGAGGCCAATGTGGGCCAAGAGCGCCCTTGAAACCCTCCAGCGAAATTCCGGCGGCCTCCATTCCAAAATCCGTACGAACCCGAACTCGCCTCATACCTACATACACACAATTTTTGACAACAACCAGAATGGGCTCCCTGGCTCGTCGCAGCCACGCACGCCGCCTGTGGGCAACGTGCGGCGGGTTGCACTTGATATTAGAAGCCGTCGTCTTGAAAAGGTGTGCAGGAAGCCGCCGATACCGCCAGACGCGCCGACTTCACTCTTGTAGCGGAGCCGTCACGCCAAGCCGCAGCATCGGCAGAATGCGGTGGCGCAACTCCGTGTCCATCTGGAACAGCACGAATCCTTTCGCACCCTGTCGCCGGCCGGCGACGATCTGTTCGATGACCTGGTCGGCATGGAGCGAGGAATCTGAGGCCGTCACGCCGATACCAGGAAAGACGCGTCCCGCCGCTGCGGGAAGCGCGAGCTGGCGGCGGAGGAGGGAAGTGAAGGAATTCAAATTCTCTGTGTAATTCATCGGCGTGACGAAATCCACCCATCCGCGTTGAAGCCACATTCCCCAGTCCTGGCCTACGCTTCGGATACAATCCGGATAGGAGCCCCAAACCGCGGCGGAGAGTTGGGCCTCGGGTCGAACGGCGCGAAGCGATTCGCGCGCTTGACGAACGAAATCCGATATCACGCGCGCGCGCCAATCCTGCCAGGCATCGTGGCGCGTACCGCCGCGCCGCACATCCTCCGGCCACCGCCGGACCCGTGCACCGATGCTAAATTCAAAAGCTTTGCGGGTCGTCTCGCTGAAGTCCGCCTCCGTTTCGGGCCATCGGATATAATCCAAATGCAATCCGTCGACGGCATATCGTTCGCCGGCCTCGCGGATGGTGTGCAGGGCCAGGTCGTGGTTACGCGGGTCGGCGGGATTCAGCCATGGAAGCGACCGGCCTGTCCCATCGATTATCAACCGACCTTCGGCCGCCATTCGTTGAGACCAGTCGGTAGGGGATCCGCCCAGGTGCCAGCAGACGTACCAGAGATGGACGCGAAGACCGTATTTACGTGCGGCAGCGATACATTGCGCGAGCTGGTCGCCATACATCCGAAACGTGGCGGAAGACGGGACGACTTCGCTGGGATAGTGGGCGAGTCCCGCCCAAAGGGCGTTGACAAACAAGGTGTTCAAGCCCGCCTCTTTCATTTCGCGACATGTGCGATCCCAGTCCCCCGGATACCAGCCGACGCCTTGATGGTCCCAGACGCCGCGCATTTCTTTCGCTGTGGCGCTCTGCGCGAGCGCGTAGGCTTCGGTGAGGGATTCGCGCAGGCGGCGGGATTCCGTCAACAGTTCACGGAGGCGTCCCTCCGAACGCAGAGCTCGTAAACGGTCGTAACGTGCCTCGGCATCGGCGAGCAAGGAAGCAATGCGGCGATCGTCGCGTGACCGGGGAGCCGCCTCGCGGAGGGCGCGCAAAGCGGCACCCACACCCGAAAAGGAGGCAATGCGTCCGGCTGTCTGAAGTGCCGCGTCCGCAATTTCAGGCGCAAGGTCAGGCGCATAGCGAAGGAGAAGAGCGGCGAGGAAGTGTTGCTTGTTCAGCGAATCCCCCGGCAACAGAATGTGGCTGAGCCAGGCCCCCTGCGGACCCACAACCAACGCGGGATCGCCGGTGTCACGGCCTTGATCGTCTTCCCAGAGGGCTGCGACTTGAGTTTCGGGCGCGGATGGGTACACGGGGAGAATGTTGCCGGAAGACTGGTAGATACGGTCCAGCGAACCCCAGGCCGAGGAATCGACAAACCGGATGGAGGCCCACTGCCAAGGCTTTGGCGCAGCCTTCCAGTTTCCCAGTCGAAATCCCATGGCCTCGGCCAAACGCGGATCGCCCCCGTAAAAAACGAGGAGTTTACCACCCCGGTTTAGAAACGATTTCCAAACGCCGAGTAGCGAGTCTGGCGGTTGGGGATTGTAGGGAAGAATGATGGCCTGAATGTCCCGCAGATGTTCTTCCGAAAGTTCGTCGTCGTCCATGCGCCTATAGGATACGTTGATCGCGTTTAACCATCGGCCTATTCGCTCGGCGACGGCTATAGCGACGGCGCGTTCCTCGATCGGGACGGAGATGGTGCCCCGCACCAGAGCCAAACGGTCGCGTCGCGCTACCATCGAATAGAGGCGCAGAGTGGCGGAGCGGCGTTCGCCACGCCAGGGCGACAGGCGAATACGAGTTATTCGATGCCAGCCCGCAGGCTTTCCCTCGATCGCGAATTCATGACGCCGCAACAAAAGACGCTGACGTCCGGCGCGCGACAGGGGACGATTCCATACAAACCATCCTTCACCGCTTTGCAGGTAAATCGCCAGTGATCGGAACGCAGAGGGCACGTCGCAATCTAATTCCACTTCGAGGCTGGTGTGGCCGCTCAAGTCCAGCGAGACGTCTCGATCCCAGTAAAAGCGGTCTTCATCCAGGCGATCGAAGGGGCAGAAAAACATCAGACCATCCGACGGCGAGGAGGCCGGACGTGGCATCGGCGAGGCACCCCGCGCCCTCCACGCCTCCATGGCTTTCTGCGGGGTATATTCAAACCGATCCAGGATCAAGAGGGGCTGGGCGTACGAAGGCGCCATAGCGTCTATAACCGCCGAGAAAACGAACAAGGCAAGGCTTGATCTCGGGGGCGTCCAAAAGCCGTGCTTCCAAAATAACATCAGGAGAATCCTTTGAATGGCGGCGTGGTCTGTCCAGTAGGCCGCCACAATATGCGTTCCAGATCGGTGACGCCGAGCCTGTCTAATAGTTCAAGATGCGGCCAGAAATCGCCCACGTCAACCAGCGAGTGACTGTCCGTGCCGAGAGCAAAACGCACCCCTTTTTCTAGACAAGCTTGAGCAAAGGCGGGATAGGGTGACTCCAAATGAAAATTCAGTTCGGCGGCCACCCGGGCGCGGGCCAGTCGTTCCGCCAATTCGGAGAAGAGGGTGTCGGGCGGCTCCACTTTGGCGCGGTTCCAGATGCGGAAGGGGTGGGCGAGAATGTCTATGCCGGACGTCAACATGCGATCCCAGACCCGGCGATGACGTGCCGCACACAATTCGGTGTCAAAAGGCCTCGCGGCCGCAGTTTCGGGTGTCCAGTGGTAGGCGCCGATGAGAAATCCGGCGGCGCCCCTATCGGCGGGTTCGAGTACGGGATGGCCTTGAAAGTCGAAATCCACTTCGAATCCGATGGCGGCGCCCGGCACTCCGGCCGCCGCGGCTCGGTCGAGGTAGGACCGGACGCGGGAAATGCGGCCCCGTGACGTGCGCAACCCTTCCGGCATGAAGGCGGCGCTCCAGAACGTGTCGCGATCAAAATACAACTGGCCGCTGTGTTCGGCGAAAGCAGGGGATTCAATGCCGATAAAGGCGCAGACTTCGATCGCCGCCTCCATCGAAATATCCTCCGCGCAATACGCGAACTCGGTGTGCACGTGGGATTCGGCAAGGGGTAAATTGGCCGGAAGCCGAAGGACGTGTTCGGTCACGCGCGGCGGGCGGCGATCTGCGATCTCCACTTCCCAAAAGCGGAACGGGGGAACGGAGATTGCCGGCACCGCCATGGTCCAGCCGCCCCCCCACGGCAGCGGCGCGAACCCGGCATGGTAGTGTCCGGCGATCATCACGGCGATGCCGCCGATTCGACAGGCTTCCAGCGTTTCATCGGCATTCGTGAAATTGTAGGGACATGGGTGAGTGCCGCGGGGGAAAAGCGGAACGTGGTGGAGAGCGAGAATCGGGCCGTCCCACCCTTCACTGGCCGATCGCGCGCGCGCAAGATCCGTCTGGCTCCTTGTGGCCTGATGCCCCGGCGCTGCCGAATCGAAAAAGGAAAGCGTGCGAACGCCGGCGATCTCCTCGCGCGTGGGGGGGCGGGGAAAGTGCCGGAAAAAAATATCATCGGGCGCGTCGTGATTCCCCGGCAGCACGATCCAGCGAGACCGCAACCTCTCGAGGATGTGGAACAGAGCATCGTAGCGTTCCGGGGCATCGGGCGCATCGCCCCGCTCGACCAGATCGCCGAGGATCACGACCAAATCGGGGCGGATGAAACGGTTAATGCGTTCAATGGCGCGGCGGAGCAGCAAGCGCGGCCCGTTCACATATCGGAACGCCGCATCGCCGGTTGTAGTCCCGCCATCATGAATGTCCGTCAAAACAACGAGCTTCATCATGAGACGGATGTCGGAGGAGAGGCCGTAGCGCTTCGGCGTGCGCGGCGCAGGCCGCCGACATAGAGGAGGAGCCCGAGAACCAGCACTGAACAGGCCACGAACATTGCGGCCACGCGCTCGGCCGTGTTACGTCCGAAAAAGATCAGCCCCATGAGCGCCCCCCCCATCAGGACGGCAATCCAGCCAACCATCTTCATCTGCACATGGGACTCGTCCGCACCCACCTCGCGTTCATAGTCCACCGGCGTGCGGATCCGCCGGAAAAACTCGTCGACCTGGGCGCGATACTCGGGCGAAGCCGTGCTCCAAAAAACACGCATAAGAGCGGTGGGCAGAATGGTCACCGCCGCTTGAATGAAAATAACATTATGCCATTCAGTGGGCAGCGTTAATCCGAACGGCAATGGCGTTTTCGCTTTTTGAAGCAGGTAAAAGGCGGAGACGAGATAACCGCCGCCCATGCCCACCAGCGGCGCCCATTTTGGGATGCGTTTGAGAAAGAAGGAAACGACCATCGGCATACCCACGGGCGCACCAATGAAAGCGAAGATGTTCAACATCAAACCAAAAATTCCTTTCTGGTTGCTCTGGCTGTGGAATACGAAGGCCATGAACAACGCCCAGGCGCCGAGACCGAGATTGACCCATTTCGTTATCCGAAGCAGGCGTTCGCCTTCCGGCGGTTTGCGTCGGAACCGTCGAGCCAGCGGCGGCAGGATGTTATTGGTGAGGAGACCCGCGGTGCCCGTCAGATTGCTGTCCATGGAGCTCATCGCCGCCGAGGCCATGGCGATGAGGATAAGGCCGATCATGCCCGGCGGCAGTACCTTGCGCGTCATGAACGCATACGCGCCATCCGCAGCCGAATCCAACCGAGCCTGCGGGCGAACCGAACGGGCGGAGACAGCGGGCGCGTTCTCGGGAGCCGGCGTCGCAGGGGCCGTGACGGCTGTGTCTCCACGGCCCATCGCCAGAATTTCCTTTTCATAAAGCAACCGGCCGGCTACCGGCGGAATGAACCAGACGAAGGAGCCAATGATCATCAAAATTCCGGCGAGCATGGCGGCCTTGCGAGCCTCCTGGCCATTCTTATTGGAGAGATAGCGATAGCAGGTAGTGATATTGGCTGACGACAACAAGACATTGAATATACTGGCGACCACCCATGCGGTGGTGAAAAAGCCCGCACCGATGCTTTTGCCGATTTCCTTTGGATAAACGAAGTTTGAGGGCTTGATTAAACGGAAATCGTCGCTCAGACCGCGCTCGGCGATCCGGGCCAGCAACCCGCGCGCGCCGGCGATCAACCCGCCGCCGTCATCGGCGAACAGCAACAGACAGAGTCCCGCCACCGCGATGGTCACCGGCATAAGAATAAAGGACTGTAAGGCGTCCGTGATCTGAACGCTCCAGGAGCCTCCGGAGACGGAATAAAAGATCAACACGACAGCAATGATGACCATCGTCGGCTCCAGGGGGAGATTGAACATTGCGGCAAAGAACGTGGCCAGAGTCAGAAGAAACATGCCGGACCAACACAGACCCCCGGGGATGCTGAAATAAAGGAAGATTTGCTCGACCACCGCCCCGTATCGCTGTCGGATGGCATCGGCGGGCGTGATTGCGCGCGTTTGCCGTAACCACGGGGCAAAAAAAGCCGCCTGTAGGAAGAACATCAGAGCATTGCCCCAGAAGACCAGCATCACTGACCATCCGGCCAGAAAGGCCTGACCGCAGTAACCCGTGAAAGTGGCGGCGGAAAACGACTGCATGAAAACGCTGAGGCCGACCAGCCACCACGTCCCCTTGCATCCCATCCGGATGTAGTCGCTGATATTCGACGACATCCGCCGGCACAGAATGCCGACGACCATCATCACCACCAGGTAACCCGCCAGCACGATAATGTCCGCGCCCGCTAGAATGCCGCCTGTCCATTGGCTCATAGAAGATTCTCCGGATTGATCCTTGCAGTCCCCAACGGTAGGTGTTTTCTACCGCGTTTCAGACATACGAACAAGTTGATACCCAAATCGCTTTTGCCGTCGTGTGATCTCGCCAAGGGCGATGATGACGTGGTGGCTTATTCTCGGCTTGAATAAGCGCCCAGGTCAGGCACACGATTCCGAGGGCGCGGTTGCCCCGTGAAATCGTCAACCACTTCATCCAACGGCCGGCCGGCCCCCATAGCTGGGCTTCCCGGCTTCAGACGATAATCTCTTTTTCCGGGATCGACAAATATTCGGCTCAAATCCGCTTCATAAAGCTCGCCCGGCCCCAATCGCCGGTCTTTCTGATTGGGTCCCCAGGAAGTGTAGAGATTATTTTCGTAAACCGCCGGAAGATTCCCCGCCAGCCCATCAATGATATTGTTGCGGAAAACCAGCCCTTCCGGACGAGGGTTGTTGCTGAATACCGCCGCGGCCCACGTGGAATTCCGGGGACCGCCCACGATGGTGTTGTTTAGGAACCGAACGTTTCGAAACGGCGTGGCCGTCCAAATCCCGACAACAGTTCCGCGCCCTCCCCCATCCAAAATATTATTTCGTATGATCATGTTTTCCGCTTCCTGCATCGTGAGGCCGATGTTTCCGTCGTAGACCTCGTTTCGCTCAATGATCATGTCCCGGCAACCGAGATAGAAGGTCAGGCCGTTGGCGTGGTTACCTTTGTGGCCTTTCACTTCATTGCCTGCGCATATGCCTCCGACCACCGTGTAATGTCCCAACGCTGTGGAGCCGTTTCGCTCCAGCCGGCAGTTCAATGTGGAAATATTGCGCCCGTTGCGGTGAAAAATGCCGCGGTCGCGATTGTGATCGGAACGACAGTTCTCCACTACGACATCTTCCGCACCTGTGGTCTGGATCCCCACCCCGTTGACCAATCGCACCATGCAGTCCTCGATACGCACGTGACGGGCGTCTTGAACGATGATGCCGGCGGCTGAACGGCCGCCCTGACGACGGACCAACAGCCCTCGCACAACAACATGTGCGGCGCCGCGCACCTCCACCCCGAACGGTTCTGCCGACAGGCCGACGTCGAAGAGGCTACCGTTGGAAAAGGAGGAGGGCCTGAAAAAGAGACGTGTTACCTTGGGATCGGTCGTGGATTCAAAACTGTATTCCCCGGGCTGGCTGATCAGTTTGACGGAATTGAAAAGCGCATAGCTGGTCTGGGCATAGGTGGCTCCTTCGTAAAAATCGAAATAAAGGCGATGTGCGGATGGATTGAACCGTCTGACTGGGCGATAGAAAACAAAATTATTGCCGGCGTGGAAACCGACGGTCATGCCGTCGTAATAGCGGGGATCCGTGGCTGTCAAATTGACGTGATCCTCGATAAACATTTCCAGATTCTTGCCGCCAAGGATATTCTCCCCCTCCGGCGTGAATACCATCAAACGACTTAGCCGCGTCCATCTCTGCACTACGCCGTCACGCGCGGAAAGCAGGCGTATCGTGATTTTGCGAATGTCGGTGGGCGGAAACTCATGACGGATAAGACGCCGATCTGCCTCATCCGGCATTTCCGCGCGAACCAGCTCCTTGCCATCTGCCAGAATCGCATACTCGCGGATATGGACCGGGCGAGCCGACTGCAAACCTACCGCCGCGATCTTCATGGGCGTATTCCATTCAAGCGATATGGCGCCGCCTGCGATCGGTTCGATGACCGCCGGCGTGCCGGTCAAAAGACCGGAAAGCGGGGCCTGCCTGTTGCCATGCGTGCCCGCCTCAAATAGCAGCCGGACCGGCAAAGCGGAAGCCAGCCGATGATCGGTTTTAAAAAATTCGGCTGGACGATTGCGAAAAAACGGATCCGACGGTTTGGGCGCCTGCGCCACCGACAGGATCACTTCGGCAGTGGTAAGATGGACGTCTTGCCAGTTTAAAGGACCCGGCAGATCGGTGTAATAAAGCTCCCTCCAGTTCGGATTTCCGCGAGCCTCATCCGGCGAAGCGCATTGGCGCCATTCCCGGACTGGCTGTGACCCGTCCAGTATGGCCCGCCCTTCTCCAAAACTCCCTTCGGAGTGCCCGTCAATCGTGATCGGTTGGTCCGGAAGGCCTGACACCGTCAGGCAGATACGACCTCGATATACAACACCTCCTTTCAATCGTATGACATCGCCCGGCAACAATCGGACGACCGCGGCTTTGCCGCGCGCTTTCGGATCACCGGGGGCTCGTTGAAAAGGCGCGGTGGGCGAAAGCCCCGTATTTTCGTCCGATCCCTCTTCGAAATCCACGTAGTAGATCGCGGCCATACCTCGGGTGAAAGCGGTCAAGAGACCGATAATCAAGAAAGACCCTGTGGAGCGTTGAATACTACCTTTCCTCTGGCCTTGAGATCGCATTAAACTTGCGCTCATATATCCATTGAATGCATGAATAAAAGAAATGTCAATGATTTCGAGTTTTTTAGACAGTTTCACGGGATGGCACAGGCTGCTGCATATGGCGCAAGCCAACATTTCAAAGATGAATTTCCTCTGGTCAGATACTGGGCATGAACGATCACAGACGATGTGCTCCTCTTGGTGAGCAGAGAAAAAACCGCCATGCGCAGTGCCCGTACACAAGTCGAGCAGCGGCGCTTTGTCCCCAAGATATTTCCCGGCCTCCACAGTCGCTAATTCCCATCATTCGCGACGTTTTCGATCACCCTTGCATGCTCCTTTTAACCCGTTTATCGGCTTCATGCCGTCGGCTTTCAAGGCACTATTCGCTGCTGATTTTGATTTGAATTATTTTTAATTGCGATGATGCTTAAGAAGCGGTAGGATGCGGCGGAGAAACGTTCCATACCTCTCAGCGGTAAAAGGACATGGACGGGACCTGGCAGGCGGGCAAAGGTGGGCTGAGGTCGCGAGACCGTAATCGAGCATATCCGGACAACAA
>CALLML010000098.1 GCA_938005705.1 uncultured bacterium | reverse complement strand
CTGGTCCATCATCTGAACCGCTGTGTCCTGAAGACCGCCGAAGAGGGCGTGGCGCGGCTGAAAACCCTGCGCCTAAAGGTGCTGGCGATCCCGGCCATCTACGGCAGCGGCGGCCGCCGTCCGACGCTGCGCCTGGGCGTGCAGGATCGCAGCCTGCGGGCCAAAATCCGCTACGGGTTGCAGTGCATTCATCGTCTCGATCTGCGGTTGTGCAACTGCAATGCGGTTGCCCCGTGGGCAACCGTCGAGGCGTAATCGGGGGAGGGGCGAGAACAACCAGCGAATAGCGCGGGGGTCTTGGGGCAAACAATTTTCGCCTGCCTTCGCCGAGGCCTGTATTCGCCGTTCATTTCCCAGCAGCGCAATCGGCTTGGCGTTGGTGGTTCCTTCTTTTCTCAGAGGGGATTTCAGGTTAAACTACAGAATCAATCCTTGTGAAAATAGGTGCGGCGAGTCAGCCTTGGGTGCCGCCACCACAAGGAGCGGAAGGGTAGGAATGAGAATTCTTTCGGGGATACAACCAAGTGGCAAGTTGCACCTCGGCAACTATTTCGGCATGATGCGGCCCGCGATCGAGCTGCAATCGCGCGGTGAGGCGTATTTGTTTCTTGCTGATTACCATGCACTTACGACCGTAGCCGATCCGGCGGCGCTGCGCGCGGCCACGCGCGATGCAGCGCTGGATTTCCTCGCCTGTGGGCTCGATCCAGATCGCACGGCGTTCTATCGTCAGAGCGACGTGCCGGAAGTGACGGAGTTGATGTGGTTGCTCTCGACGGTCACTCCGATGGGTTTACTGGAACGGTGCCACTCCTACAAGGACAAGATCTCCAAGGGCATCGCGCCGAACCACGCTCTCTTCGCCTATCCCGTCCTCATGGCGGCCGATATCCTGGCGGTGCGTTCGGACTTGGTGCCGGTGGGACGCGACCAAAAACAGCACGTTGAAGTCACCCGCGATATCGCTCAAAAATTCAATAACACCTTCGGGCCCGTTTTCAAGATTCCCGAACCAGCCATTCGCGAGGACGTGGCGGTTGTCCCTGGCGTGGATGGCCAGAAGATGTCCAAGTCCTACAACAACACGATCGAAATCTTCGGCGATCCGAAGGAGACGCGTGCGCGGATCATGCGGATTGTCACCGACAGCACGCCGGTCGAAGCGCCCAAGGATCCCACACGTTGTAATCTCTTCGCCCTCTATCGGCTGGTGGTGCCGGAGAAGGAATCGGCGGCACTCGCGGAGCGCTATCGCGCGGGCGGAGTCGGTTATGGCGCGGTCAAGAAGGAGTTGTGCGAGTGCCTGGAGGCGTATTTCGCTCCAATGCGGGCTCGGCGCGACGAACTGGCGCGCGATGTGGGGTATGTTGAGGCGGTATTGCGGCGGGGGGCCGAACGGGCGCGCGCGGAGGCGTCCCGCACCTTGGCCGATGCCCGGCGGGCCGTGGGGCTGGCATGAGCGTCTCGGAAGAATACAAGATTCGCCTCGACGTTTTTGAGGGGCCGCTCGACCTGCTGCTCTATTTAATCCGGAAGGACGAGATTGATATTTATGACATTCCGATCGAGCAGATTACTGCGCAATATCTCCAATACCTCGACCTGATGCAGATGCTCGATCTGAACATCGCAGGTGATTTTCTGGTCATGGCGGCTACGCTGCTGATGATCAAGAGTCGCATGTTATTGCCTGAAGAGGAACGCGCGGTCGCCGAAGGGGAGGAAGGCGAAGAAGACCCGCGATGGGAGCTGGTGCGACGCCTGGTGGAATACAAGAAGTTCAAGGATATCGCCCAGTTTCTGCGCGATCGGGCACTTGACCGCGAAGACGTTTTCGGGCGTGAAAACGCCGACGCCCAGCTGGGCCCGAAATCGGAAGTCCCGTTGCAGGAAGTCGGGATTTTTGATCTGCTCGACGCCTTCAACCGCGCCCTCAGCCGCGTCAAAAGCGAAGACTTGCGGGAGATTTTTGCGGAACGCTTTACGGTCAGTGAAAAGATTGATGATATTCTGTCACGCATCCGTGAGACACCGCGCCTGTCGCTGTCACAATTGTTTGAAGGGATGAATTCCCGGCATGAGATCGTGGTGACGTTTCTGGCGGTTTTGGAACTGATTCGATTGCGGCATCTCACGGTGCGGCAGGCGGTCCAATTCGGAGAGATCATCATTGAACGGACGGTAGAAACGTGAACGATGAGGAATCGGTGAGGAGTGATGAGCCGGCCGATGTCTTGCCCGAGCTCAGAGAAATCATAGGTGCTATGCTGTTTGCGGCACGGGAGCCGATATCGGTCGCTCATATCCGGGCCGTCTTGCAGCGGACGGCCGAGGTCTATGGGGGATCGACACGTGATTTCGCGTTAGCCGGAGAACCGGAGATTGCCGCGGCGATCGAGAGTTTGATTGTGGAACTGAATGAGGGGCGCTTCGGGGTGCGCATCGTCGAGGTCGCAGGCGGATTTCGAATGGAAAATCTCCCGCGCTCCGGGCCGTGGGTGCGGCAATTACTTGAAAAAGGGCGGCCCAATCGCTTGTCGCAGCCCGCGTTGGAGACGCTGGCGATCATCGCCTACCGCCAGCCAATTGTCCGCACAGAAATCGAGGCGGTTCGCGGGGTGGCCGTGGATCAGATTCTGCGCAATCTGCTCGATCTGCAGTTGATCCGCATCGTTGGACGCAGTGATTTGCCAGGTCGCCCGTGGCTCTTCGGAACGACACAGAAATTTCTTGAGCGATTTGGTCTGCGATCCCTTGAGGATTTGCCCGGCATTGAGGAACTGCGCAGAATCAACGCCGGACCGCCGGATTCCTCGGCGGAGGAGATGAACGGGGGGGCATCGGAATCTGAGCCGAAGTTGTCCCCGGCCGCCGATGTCGCCCCCCCCCCAACGTCGGAAACGGAAGCGGACGGAAAAAGGGAAGGACGGCCATGAGCCTGGACGAACTGCGACGGCGCATCGACGATATCGACCGCCAACTGATCCGCCTGCTCAATGAACGCACGCGGTTTGCTCTGGAAATCGGGCGGATCAAACGGGAAAACGGCGGCGAAATCTATGTTCCGGCTCGGGAGCAAGAGGTGCTGAAACGGGCAGAGGAAATCAATGATGGGCCTCTTCCAGCGGAATCCGTGCGGGCAATCTACCGTGAGATCATGTCTGCGGCGATCGCGCTGGAACGTCTCGTCAAAATTGCATATCTGGGTCCGCCGGCGACCTTCACGCATCAGGCGGCACGGATGCGATTCGGCGCCAGCGTGGCTTATGAATCCTGCGATACCATCCATGATGTGTTTATGGCGGTAGCCAAACGGACATGTGATTATGGCGTGGTGCCGATCGAGAATTCAACCGAGGGGGCGGTGACGCACACGTTGGACGAGTTCACGGAAACCCCATTGCGCATCTGTGCGGAAATCTACTTGCCCATTTCTCATAACCTACTGTCGAAATCACCGCGTGAAGCGATCCGGCGCGTGTACAGCAATCCGCAGGTCTTTGGTCAATGCCGGCGCTGGCTGCAGGAACGCATGCCGGGCGTGGAACAAATTCCCGTTTCAAGTACCGCGCGCGCCGCTGAGTTGGCGGCCGGTGAGGCCGGTGCGGGTGCGCTGGCGGGTCTGCTGGCGGCGGATCTCTACAAGCTCGATGTGATCGAGCGAGATATCCAGGACGTGGGGGAAAACACGACCCGATTTCTCGTGATCGGCCCGACATATGGACCTCCGACCGGCGAGGATCGCACGTCCGTTGTTTTCGGCGTACGCCATAAGGTCGGTGCATTGTATGAGGCGCTTTCGTCGTTTAGCCGACATGGCATCAACCTTTGTAAGATCGAGTCGCGTCCCAATAAGACAAAAGCGTGGGAATATCTCTTCTTTGTGGATTTTGAAGGTCATGCAGAGGACGAGTCCGTGAGGGTGGCCTTGGCGGAGCTGCGGGAGCATTGCACCGTTCTAACCGTGCTCGGTTCTTACCCGCGAGCGAGAGGGCGTTCGGAATGACGCTACCGATCAAACCTTGGATTCACGATCTGCCCGTGTATGAACCGGGCCGTCCTATCGAGGAGGTGGCCCGCGAATTCGGTTTTACGAATCCCCAGGAGCTGATCAAACTCGCCTCGAATGAGAATGCGCTAGGCCCCTCGCGCAAGGCGATCCGCGCGATGAAGCGCGCTGCGTCGAACATGCATCGCTATCCCGATGGAGGGGCCTATTATCTGCGCCAGGCCCTCGCTCACCGGTTCGGATTGACGCCCCATCATTTCGCCGTCGGCCATGGGAGCAACGAATTGATCGCTCTCCTCGGCCACCTTTTTCTGGAACCGGGCACCAGCCTCGTCATGGCCGACCGTGCGTTTGCGATCTACCGCTTGGTCGGGCGGCTCTACCAGGCGGAGGTGATTAGCGTTCCGATGCGAGATTTCACGCACGACCTCGACTCGATGTTCGAGGCCATTCGGCGGGACACCCGACTGGTCTTTGTGGCCAATCCCAATAACCCTACCGGTACTTCCGTGTCCCGCGCGGCACTCGACCGATTCATCGAACGGATCCCCCCGCATGTGGCTCTCGTGCTGGATGAAGCGTATGTCGAGGTGCTGCCGCCCGAGTTGCAGCCGGACAGCATTCGCTATGTGCGGGAAGGGTGGCCGGTGTTTGTCCTTCGCACGTTTTCGAAGACCTACGGTTTGGCGGGCCTGCGCATCGGATATGCCATGGCCCCCCCGGAAGGCGTAGGGGCCCTCAACCGTGTACGCCAGCCGTTCAATGTAAACGCAATGGCCCTCGAAGCGGCGCTGGCCGCCCTCGACGATGAAGCGCATGTGCGCCGTACACGCCGGATGGTGAGCCAAGGGCTTCGACAATTGGAGGCCGGTTTCCGAAGCTTGAAATTGAACTGGGTGCCTTCTGCAGTAAACTTCGTCCTAGTCCAAGTGGGACAGGGGCGGCACGTGTTCGAGGCTCTCGAGCGCAAGGGTGTGATTGTTCGCCCCATGGACGGGTATGGTCTCCCGGAATACATCCGGGTGACGGTCGGAACCAAGGCGGAAAACGAACGGCTGCTCGAATCGCTGGCCGAGGTCTTGGTGGATGAGCGATGAACGAATGTCGCGGAAAGAGGTGAGCGCGTGATTGTGGTTATGAAACAAGGTGTTTCGGAGGATGTGGTTTTGCATCTGACTGAAGCCATCCGGTCTTGGGGGCTGACACCGCATGTCAGTCGGGGCCAGGAGCGGACGGTCATCGGGATCATCGGCGATGAGGACCTCGTGCGGGGCAAACCGCTGGAGGTTTTCCCCGGAGTGGAATCAGTGATGAGTGTGGTGAAGCCTTACAGGATGGCCAGCCTAGCTTCGAAACCGGAACGTCCGCCTGTCGAAGTGCCGGCGCCGGCCGGTGGGCCTCCGATTCGATTTGGCGGTGACAAGATCGTGGTCATCGCCGGTCCCTGTTCAGTCGAAAACCGCGAAATGCTGTTCTCGCTCGCCCAGCGGGTGAAAGCGGCAGGGGGCGATATCCTTAGAGCCGGTGCCTTTAAGCCCCGCACTTCGCCTTATTCGTTCCAGGGGTTGGGCGTCAAGGGGCTGGGCTATCTCGCTGAAGTCCGTCGAGAAACGGGGCTTCCGATCATCACCGAGGTCATGGACACACGGGACGTCGAGATGGTGGCTGAAGTGGCCGATATCGTCCAGGTTGGCGCTCGCAATATGCAGAATTTCAATCTGCTCAAAGTGATCGGGCGCTGTGGAAAGCCGGTGCTGCTCAAGCGGGGTATGTCGAACACGATTGAGGAACTCCTGATGAGTGCCGAATACGTGCTCAATGAGGGCAACGATCGTGTGATCCTGTGCGAGCGCGGCATACGTACCTTCGAAAAGGCGACACGCAACACCCTCGATCTGAGCGCAGTGCCGGTGTTGAAAAAGGAAACTCATCTGCCGGTCATCGTGGACCCTAGTCACGGCACCGGTTATTGGGACCTGGTGCCCCCGATGGCACGCGCTGCCGTCGCTGCCGGCGCCGACGGCGTGCTCGTCGAAATCCACGAGACACCGGAAGAGGCGCTATCGGATGGGGCGCAGGCACTTTTGCCTGACACTTTCGATGCCCTGATGCGGCAATTGCGTAAGATCGCCGAGGCGATCGGTCGGCGGGCCTGATTGTTCGGGTATGAAGGCGATCCACGACAAGTCTGCCGAGTCAGAAGCCATCTTTGCTTCTTCCGTGGCGATCCTTGGGCTCGGCTTGATGGGAGGATCGCTGGGGCTGGCGCTGCGTGCACGCGGCTTTCGAGGTCGTATCGCCGGTTTTGCTCGCCGAGAGGTCGTCCGGGATCAGGCCCTCCGGCGAGGCGCGGTGGATGCAGTATATGACCATCCCGTCGCAGCCGTCCGCGGGGCGGAGCTGGTGGTCCTCTGTGTGCCGGTGCTAACGATTCCCGCCCTCGCGGAAATCTGCGCGCCGGGTTTGTCGGAGGATGCCGTTGTGACGGATGTGGGCAGCACGAAGGCCTGGGTCATGCGGTCTGTGCGCGCCGCGCTCGCGAAATATGCACATCGTTTTGTGGGAAGCCATCCGATCGCCGGATCGGAAAAACAGGGACTCGACGCCGCGCTCCCCGATCTCTATGAAGGCGCCGTAACGGTCGTCACGCCGGCCACGGACACTGACGCCGACGCTGTCGAACGCGTGCAGGCGTTATGGCAGGGCGTGGGATGCCGCATCATCGAGCTGTCGCCGGAGGAACATGATCGGCGCCTCGCCCGCACGAGTCATCTGCCGCATGTGACTGCATCGATGCTAGCAGCCGTCGCCGGACGTGATGGAGGTGGAGGTTGCGGCCCATTCTGTGGCAACGGTTTTCGCGACTCCACGCGGATCGCCGAGGGATCGCCCGAAATCTGGAAAGATATCGTCCGGACGAATGCCACCGCTCTTCTGGCGGAAATGGATGAATTCACCCGGTATTGGAAGGCTTTTTCCGAGGCCCTGAGGCGGTCGGACTTTGACGAGGTCCAGCGCCGCCTTGAGGAGGGCCGGACCGGACGTCGAGCCTTGTTGCAGTCGCAGGCGGACGTCAATCCTTCGGGAGATTTCGCATGAGTTCGCGATCGTCTTCAGTTATCGTCTCTCCCGCCGCGCGCATTGGAGGGAGTATTTCTGTTCCCGGAGACAAAAGCATTTCGCACCGGCTTGCGTTGCTGTGCGGAACGGCGTCGGGCGAGTCCGTCATTCATGGTTTTTTGCGTTGTGAGGACTGTTTGCATACCTTGAACGCGATGACAACGATCGGTGCCCGCGCGCATTTTGACAGCGATGATGTGCTGAGGATCAAGGGAAACGGCGGTCGGTTCCTTCAGCCGGTCGCTGAATTGGATATGGGCAATTCCGGGACCGGCCTGCGCCTGTTGGCTGGCCTGATCGCGGGGAGACCCGTGGCTGCAACCCTGACCGGCGATGAATCCCTTCAGTCTCGGCCTCAGCGCCGCATCGCAGAACCGCTGGAGCGAATGGGCGCCACGGTCGAACTCCTCGGCCCAAATGGTACTGCGCCGATCCGTGTGCGTGGCACCCTTCTGCATGGGCTGGATTATGACCTGCCCGTTGCGTCAGCCCAAGTGAAGTCAGCGATTCTGTTGGCAGGTTTATTCGCAGAGGGGATTACGCGGGTGCATGAACCAGCGCCGACACGGGACCACACTGAACGATTGCTGAAGGCCTTTGGTATTGAGATCATGACGGAACTCGGAGTGGTCACTCTACGCGGTGCAGGGCGTGAGGGACCATCACTCAAAGGACGCGTGTGGCGCGTCCCCGGCGATTTCTCATCCGCCGCCTTCTGGCTGGCGGCGGCCGCCGCCCGTCCGGGTAGCGAAGTCACCGTGCGCGGCGTCGGACTGAACCCGCGACGCACTGCCTTCCTCGATGTGCTGCGCCGTATGGGCGCTGACGTAGTGGTGGAACATGATCTCGCCGGCGAGGCTTGGGAACCCGCGGGAAACGTCACCGTCCGCGGCCGCGGATTGTGCGGTGTGGAAATCGGCGGCGACGAAATCCCGAATCTGATTGATGAAATACCGATTTTGACGGCTATCGCCTCCCTGGCGGAAGGCGAAACCCGCGTGCGCGACGCAAAAGAATTGCGCGTCAAAGAGTCCGACCGAATCGCCGTGATGGTCGCCAATCTCCGACGGCTCGGCGTGGAGGCCGAGGAGATGGAAGATGGCCTGGCGGTGAGGGGTCCGGCCCGCCTCCACGCGGCCGACAATATCAATAGCCACGGCGACCACCGCGTGGCCATGGCCATGGCCATTCTAGCACTTCAGGCACCAGCTCCGGTTGTTATTCATCGCGTCGAATGCGTGGCGACGTCCTATCCCGGTTTCTGGGACGATCTCAAAAAGCTCACCGTATAGACGAAATCGCATGAGCGTCAGCGCAGACACCAGGTCGAAAACCACGATCGTCGCCATAGACGGTCCAGCCGCCTCCGGAAAATCCACGGTTTCGCGCGAAGTGGCCCGCGTCCTGGGCTGGACTTATGTGGATTCCGGTTCGTTTTATCGCGGAATCACCTGGAAGGCGCTCCACGCGGGGGTGGACGCGCGCGACGCGGCGGCCGTTCAGACCTTGCTGGCTCGGTCGCGCTGGGCGTTTCCCCTGCGCGATCGGTCCGTGGTCTTCACGGTGGATGGCGAAGAACCCGGCGACGCCCTTCGCGGTCCGGAGGTCCGTGAAGCGGTGTCAGATGTCGCCGCGTTGCCGGATGTCCGCGCGTTCGTCAATGCCCAGCTCCGCGCTATGCGCCGCTATGCGCCGCTGGTGATGGAAGGGCGCGATATCGGGACGGTCGTGTTTCCGGATGCGGATTTCAAATTCTATCTTGATGCCTCGCCCGAAGAGCGCGCGCGGCGGCGGGCGCGTGATTTAGCCGCGCAGGAGGGCGCCGTCGATGTCGCTCAGGTCCTCGCCTCGCTGGAACGGCGCGATGGGAAGGACAGTACTCGCCGCGAGGCGCCGTTGCGTCCGGCTTCAGACGCCCGCATTATTGACTCCACCGCGATGGGGGTGGATGAAGTCGTGGCGTTGATCGTCGCCGTGGTTCGGAGTGGAGGTGACGCGATTTGAGCTGGCGCACCGGAAATGGCGTGGATTCCGAATGGGTGCCACGCTTTTATTGGGCGGCGGTGTTCTTTCTCTGGTTGCTGTTCAGAATTTTTTTCCGCCTGCGTGTCTATGGACGCGAGAATGTGCCTCGCATGGGTGGGTGCGTGATCGCGGCCAATCATGCGAGCTTTCTGGATCCCCCTATTCTCGGTACCGCCATCCGTTTTCGAGCGGTTCGTTTTATGGCCCGTGATAGCCTATTCCGGTTCCGCCCGTTCGGATGGTTTCTCCGACGTGTCCTGGTGATCCCACTCTCGCGTGAGCGCGGCGACGTGGGCGCGATGCGCCAGGGCGTTGCCACGCTGAAGGCCGGCGGTGCGCTCGGCGTGTTCCCGGAAGGTACCCGTACGCCGGACGGCGAACTCAAGCCCGCCAAAGGCGGCATCGGTTTCCTGATCGCCAAGGCCGGCGCGCCGGTCGTCCCTGTCTATATTGATGGCAGTTATCGCGCGCTACCGCGGCATCGCAAATGGATAAGGCCGGCGCGCATCACGGTGCATATCGGTCGTCCCATCACGCCGGACGAGGTGCTGACGCACGGCAAGGATTATGAAGGTGTTGCGGCGCGCATTATGGAAGCTATAGCCGCACTGCGAAATGCGCATATGGAGTCCGTCGAAAAACGATCCGACCGAGGAGCGCAGAAGCGCCCCGGCTCTCGCGCGGATGTGGAGCCCCGCCATGAAGC
The DNA here is from genome assembly GCA_938005705.1 of uncultured bacterium. Lineage (GTDB taxonomy): Bacteria > Verrucomicrobiota > Kiritimatiellia > PWTM01 > PWTM01 > CALLML01. The sequence continues at coordinate 3,923 of CALLML010000098.1, read as the reverse complement.
TACCTCAAAAACGACCATATGACGTGGCCGCCTATATCTGGCCGTCCTACCATTATGAACCGCGGGCGGAGCGTTTCTGGTCGGAACGAGACGGCGAGTGGTACACCGTGCGTCGCGGCTTGCCGCGATTTCCCGGTCATGACATGCCGCGCATCTCGCTGTTCGGCTATGAAGACGAGGCAGATCCTGACGTCATGCGCCGTCATGCGCGATTGGCACTGGATCATGGCATCAACGTATTCATCGTGGATTGGTATTGGTACGACAACGCCCCGTGTTTTGAGCGGCAGCTTAATGAGAGTTTGATTCCCGCCCTACAGGGCACCAACGCGCGTTTCTGCCTGATGTGGGCCAATCACGAGGCCACCACCTTGTGGGATATGCATACCGATGAACAACGACCGGTCTGGACCGCGCGGGTCACGCGCCCTCAACTGGAGCCCATGTTCGATCGCGTCATCGAACGATATCTGAAGCACCATCACTATTATTGCCTGGATGGAAAGCCACTGTTTTCGATTTTTGATTTCGAAAATCTCGAAGCGGGGCTCGGCGGTGCACAACCCGCGCGCGACGCGCTCGTGTGGATGCGACGGCGCGCCGTGGAACGCGGTTCGCCCGGGCTCCATCTTCAGGCCATTGCGCGACGCTCTCCGTCCGGAAATGTCATCGGTGCCGATGCCGGTTTCGACAGCGCCACCAGCTATCAATTCGTTATGGATGCGCCCGGTGAAGGTGATTACGTGGTGTGGGCCTCTAAGGCTATGGCCGCCTGGCAGATCTATGAGCGCGCCTACGGTTGTTATTTTCCCCAGGTATCTATCGGCTGGGACAATACTCAGCGCATGCCCTCTTTGCGCACAGCCGTCACCGGCGGCACCCCCGACGCCTTTGAAGCCTGTCTCTGGCGTGCCCGATATTACTTGGATGCCCGTCCCCATCTGCCACCGTTGGTCGTGATCAATAGCTGGAATGAATGGACGGAAGGTAGCTATCTTCTTCCTGACATGCGCTGGGGATTTCGCTACCTGCGCGCCGTGCACCATGTCTTCGGATAACACGGTTCAAACCGTGCGGCCTCGGCGGGGGAGAATCTGCGCCGAAGGAGCGTGGTTCGGTGGGCGTTTCAACGGGTTTGCTGCCCGTGCTGGGGCGCGAGAATATACGATTCAATGAGGAATGGAGATGAGGGGGGAGTCATGAAGTCGAGTCGTCTGTTGCGCGTTGGATTCATCGGGGCCGGTAAACATGCACAATCCGCCCATCTGCGCCACTATACCGCGTTGGAAGAGTGCCGTGTGGCTGCAATCGCCGATGCGGACGGCGCATTTGCGGCTTGCATCGCTCAACGTTATGGCATCGAACACTCCTATTCCAGCCATCAAGAGATGCTCAAAAAAGAGAAACTTGATGGGGTTGTCTTGACATTGCCCCCAATCCCTGCCGCGGAACGAGCGATTTGCGATGTGTTACGAAGCGGCCTGCCGCTCATTTCCGAAAAACCATTGGCATATTCGCCGGCCGCCGGAGATCGTATCCTCGAAGCAGTACGCGATACAGGCACGCCTTTAGCCGTGGCATTTCATAAACGCTGCGATCCCGCTACAATCGCGGCTATCGATCAAATCACCGAATGGCGTCGAACCGGCGCCGTCGGACGCATGACCTATGTCCGTATTCACGTTTCGTTGGCCGGCGATTGGATCGCCAATGGTTATCGCGGAACTCTTTCCGCCTCTGCGCCGCCGCCGCATGAATCTCCGCCTTTGGAGGAATATCCGGGCATGAACACGGCGCAGGCCGAGTTGTTCCGGGCTCGTTCCGGCTCGGCCGGACATCAGGTGGACCTCATGCGTCATCTGGTGGGCGCTCCGTTCCGTTTGACCTATGTGGATCCATCCCAAATATTGCTGGCGGGGAGATCGGCGGAGGGCGTGCCGGTGGCTTTCGAATTCACCCCTTACGCCTCGACCCGTGAATGGGTGGAAGAGGCGTTGATCGCCTTCGAACACGGCTACGTTCGGCTATCCTTGCCGGCGCCATTGGCCATTCATGTGCCTGGCTCTGTGGAAATTTTCCGTGATGCCACCGGTCCGGACGCGCCGGCCGTCCGGACAACGCCAGTTTTGCCCCGGGAATGCGCGATGGAACGCCAGGCGCGCACTTTTTTGGCAATGGTGCGCGGCGAGACCACCCCGCTGTGCGACGCCGAACAGGCCCGCGAATGCATGGATATCATCCGCCAATGGACGCTCTGGCCCGCGGATGAGGGAAAGACTTGATCGCGGCGGCCCGCGCGTACGCGGGGATTCACGGTTGAACAGGATAAGGAGAAGCGATCGTGAACGGCCACACGGCCAAAAGATGGGTAATCGGCATGATGGGTCTGGCGGCCATAGCCACGCTCTACGGCTGCGCCACCCATGCCCAACGCGCTGGCAGCGCCCCGCCGACGAGCGAACGGACGTCCGGCGCGTCAGCGATGGTGCGCGCGGATCGAAAGTTGGTTTGGAAGGCGCATTTGTCCTTGGAAGTTCGAGACATTCCCGAGTCCGTGAAGGAAGCCGTCGTGCGAGTGGAACAGAGGGGCGGGTTCGTCGAACAAACGTCCACCGCCGGAGAAGGCTCCGCCCGATTGGTGCTGCGCGTGCCGACCTCCGCGCTGCAGATCGTGCTGTCGGAGCTGGAAGCGCTCGGCACGGTAGCATACCGCAATATCACCGACGAAGACGTCACCGAACGATTTGTGGACCTCGAAGCCCGATTGAAAAACAAAATCGTGTTGCGCGACCGGCTACGACAACTCTTGGAAAAAGCCACCGAGATCAAAGACATCCTGGCCATTGAGACCGAATTAATCCGGGTTCAGGCGAATGTGGATTCGATGGAGGGGCAGATCCGATCCCTTCAAGGTCGGGCCGAATATGCCGTCGTCCACTTCAATCTAACACGAAGAATTATTCTCGGCCCGTTCGGTCTCTTATTCAAAGGGCTTTGGTGGGGAATCGAAAAGCTCTTTGTCATTCGATAATAAAGACCTGATGAAAGATGTCATGCGCCATCTTAAACGGCGAATTCTACTCTCCGGAGTCGGACCGTTTCGGCGTTTGGATTATCTTAATGCGCTATTTTCCTACGGACGTTGGTTAAGAGAACATCCAACACCGACGCATTACCAGACTCGAGAGGCCTTATACGAGCATGTCGCCCATCGGATGAACGGTGAACCTTTCGATTACATCGAGGCAGGGGTTTTTCGCGGCGACTCTATGCGCACCTGGACAAGCCTTGCCTCGCACGCCGAAACGCGATTCTTCGGATTTGATACTTTCACCGGCTTGCCGGAATCCTGGCACACCGGCATAATGACCTTCCCGGTAGGACATTTTGATACTGGCGGGGAGGCGCCGGTGATATCGGATGCGCGTGTGCATTTCATCCGGGGACGTTTTCAAGATACCCTGCCGGCCTTTCTCCGCACCTATCGCCGACAGAAAAATCTCGTCGTCCACATGGATTCCGATCTTTATTCCTCCACGCTATACTTCCTCACACGTCTCCATGATGTCATGGTGCAGGGGTGTTATTTGATTTTCGACAATTTCTCCGTTGCGACCCACGATTTCCGGGCGTTTTGCGATTACACCCGCGCGTATCTTGTCCCGTATCATTTGATAGCGACCGCAGAGCAGGATTTTGATAAAGCCGCGTTTCGGATTTCGGACCGCCGGGAATGAGGCGGGATTATCCGCCTCTTCGCTGTTTTGTGTGGGCAGGTCATCGGACGGGCGCGAGAGCGATGGACGGCACTTGTAGGTCCAGCTTGGCGAGGAGCAGATAGATCATCGTGATGAGATTGCGAACGGAGCGGAATCCTCGGGCGCGCCGCTTGGCGGATTGGATCAGTCCGTTGATGGCCTCTA
>CALLML010000097.1 GCA_938005705.1 uncultured bacterium | reverse complement strand
CGCGCCCATGGCGCCCTTCTCGACCCGGTGGCCGACGGCGATGGCCTCGCGGATTTCGTCGTCGGTCAACCCGATGTCACGGGCTTTTTGGACATGATACTTCAAACAAGGCTGACAGTGCGCGCCCACGGAGGCGCCGATAGCGACCAGTTCTATAGTTTTTTCGTCCATGTCGCAGGATCTCCCCTATCGCTCGGCGATTGAAACTCTTTTTTTCGCTCCCGCTGCCGGCGGCATAGCGTCTCCGGTGCCATTGACACGATTTTCGAAAGCGCTTTCCGATCCGCTTGAATAATCGGATCGCGATCGAGCATTGCCATCACCCAGCGCAGCGCCGGACCCACAACATGGTTCCTCGCGCTGTTCGGACGCCGGTAGTAAATCCATCGACCTTCCTTGTGCGACGTCACCAAGTCAGCCTCCGCCAGGATGGAGAGATGTTTGGAAACCGTGGAGGGCGCCAGTCTCAGCGCCTCCACAATCCGGCAGACGCATAATTCGGCGGCCCCCAGCATCAGGAGGATCCGCAAGCGTTGGGGGTCACTCAACGCGCGCGTGACACGCAAGGTCGTGCGCATCGCGGAGTCCCGTTTGGCGTTGTTTTTCATATCATCGTTTGGCGAAATATAGCAATCGAAGATCGATTGTCAAACATTGATCCCACTGAAAAACTCTGGGCCATCGTTGCCTACTGACACGGCCGGCATCGATTCTTAATTGCGGCTTGCGACGCGATCTGGGAGCGCTGTGCGCGAAGTGCGACGGTATGAACGGCTTTTCACGCGTTTTCGGGTCCTATGTTCTCTTTTTTTTCGCAGGGGCATATCTCCTTTGCGCTTTCTATCACCCCGCCGGCGCCATCGTCGCGATTGCGGCCATCACGTTGCCCTGTTCAGCCTACCACGCGTGCCGGCGGAACAGGCGCAGGATATTACAGACGGCGCCAATCAGGTCGTTTTGGAGCCGGACCTTGGCAAACCCGCGATAGCGGGCTTAGCGCAGACCATATCCGCGAACCCGTTCGCTCTGGGTTCCTTAAGGATGGGGCGGAAGTAAAAAAGATGCCGCGGCAAGGATCAAGCGGCATGATGATTTTCAGCGAAATCATTTTTCGATGTGCGACCCCCATATGCCGCAGTCAAAAGCAGCCTCGGCGAGCGCGCAAATACTTCAAACGCAAGTCCATTGCCTATACAGCAAAATTTATGGTCGGGTTCGTAGTACCCGAAGGCCAAAAACGAGCAAGCCGAAATCGGAAGGAGCGATGAGTGGGCAATCGGTTGAAAACGGGAGATTTCGGTCGCTTCGAGACTGATTGACTCTCAAAAATTTGTCCAACCATGGCAGGATCAAGTGGCGAGCGGATGGCGCTTATTAGTGTTCTCGATATTGTCTTTCCAGACTCGTTCCCCACGGCGCGAGCAAGCACGCGCCCTACGCCCTAAGAATTAAGGGCCGCAGCTTGCTAAGGCCGCGACACCGTAAACGAGCTTGTCAGGACAATAATGAGGAGGGACGGCGGATGGGCGGAGCGAAGGTGATGCTGCCGCGTGGGGGGGGCATCCATTGGTCAAGTGGGTGATTTCGGCGTTTCGCGTGGCGGGGGTGAGCGAGTTGCGCGTTGTTACTGCGCCGGACGCCGACGAGCTCGCGGACCGGCTGGCGGTGCTGGGCGTCTCGCGGGTGATTAATTTCGGCCAGCCGGAGACATGTTTTCTTCTGTATGCTCGGGGGTGCAATTTCTTTCCGAGGGACTGGAGGCGTTCTTTATCCACCCCGTCGATATGACTTTCATCAAACCCGAAACCCTCCGGCGCCTTATGGCAACATGACGCTCAGGGCTCAACGCCATATATCCGCTGTGCGCAGGACGCCACGGTCATCCTCCGTTCCTCGCTGCCGAGTTACGCCACACCCTCCTGAAGATGAATCCACCGGATGGACTGCGTGATTTGCTGAAAACGCTTCCACCAACGCGGATCGCCGACGTGATGTGTGACAATACGAGCACGCTGTTCGATCCCGACACTCCCGAAGATTTGCGGGCCGCGTAAGAGAGGGTCGAGAGACTTCGAAACATCAATGCTGAAAGGCCTCCTCTTTGACAGCCGTTGGCCGCCTTGGTCTTTTCAGCGGTCAGGGTTGCGGCGGAGTGGAAGGTTCGGGGGAGGGCGCAGCCTCCGCCGCTTGTGAGAGACGGCGCGGCCAGATCCACCGCAGGGTGTCGCGATAGGCGAGGAAGAGAAACAGCGCGATGAGCAACGCGGCAAAGACGCGATGTGTCGCCAGCACGATGCTTCGGCGCAGCGGACCTCGCGCCAGCGCTTCGAGCACCGAAAAAAGAATGTGGCCGCCGTCCAACACAGGGAGCGGGAGCAGGTTTAGAATGGCGAGATTGACGTTGAGAAAGGCAGTGAACCAGAGCGCCATGCGGAAACTCATCCGCACAATCTGCCAGTACATGAAAAGGATCGAGATCGGACCGCCGACCGCGCCGGCCGCCGCGCGCGCCTGCTTCGGCGTCACCAGCGAGCGGAGAAATCGGAAGATGCCGCCGGCATGGCTACGCATCTGCGCGCCGGGCCTCGGATAAACGAATCGGTCGAAGTCCACGCCACCAATGAGATCGAACTCGATGCCGATAAGGGCTCGGTTTTCCTTCTCGTCATACGCCGGGCGCACGGTCAGATCGAGCGGGGCGCCGTCTCGCCGGACGGTCAGAATGGTTTCACGGTCCCGATAGAAGTCCGTCAATTGCCGGAGATGTTCGCGGCTGTAGACGGTTTGACCCCCGAATGCGAGGATCACGTCGCCGGCAACGACGCCCGCCGCCTCCGCGCTCATGCCGGGAAGCGCTCGGCGAACGCGGCAGATGTTCACCATGCCCAGTCCTGCCGGCGTGCGGACACCGAGATCGTTTTTCTCGGTCGGCAACGTTACCGATCGCATTGTTCCGTCGGGGCTGCGCACTTCGAGGGCCACTTCCTCAAGATTCTCGAGCGTGAGGCGGGTCGAGAGCTCGAGCCAGTTTTCGACAGGACGGCCCGCCGCCCGCTCAATCACGTCGCCGGGGCGCAACCCCCATTGCGCCGCACGGCTGTCCGGCTCAACGTACCCGATAGCGGCAATCCGTTCATGCGGTGCCGAAGGTTTGCCGACCCAGAAAACGACTACGCTGAGGAGAAACGCAAAGAGCGCATTGCCCCCCGCGCCAGCGATCGCGACGAGGGTTTTCTTCCACGGGGCAGCGGGCGGCAGGGGGGCGTCGGATGTCTTCTCCGCGGTATTCTCCGCCGACAGGCTGGGGTCCATCTGCGGCAAAGCCACATAGCCGCCAAAGGGAATGCATCCGATTTTGTATAGAATACCGTTGCGCTTTCGTTTCCAGATGGCGGGACCGAATCCGATGGAAAAAACCTCCACGACCATGCCCAGCCGCCGAGCAGTCAGAAAGTGCCCCAGTTCATGAACGAAAATCGTCGCGCTGAACAGCAACAGGACAATGACAAGAGTCTGTAGATGGATCATGGGAATGTCTCAGGTCACGCGAGGGAGAAATAGCCGGGCATAATAATACATTACCGGCGCGGCGGGCAGCAGACTGTCAATGACATCCAACACACCGCCCATTCCGGCGATGAGCGTGCCAGAGTCCTTCACACCGGCCGCACGCTTCATCAGCGACTCCAATAGGTCGCCAAAAAGCCCGCAGATAGCCAGTAGCAGGCCCAGAACGGCCGCATCGAGTGGGCGCAACCGGACCGGGCCCAGGACGCCTCCGAACGCGATCTGCACCGATAGACTCGCCGCGACGGCGGCGATCAGACCGGCCACCGTGCCTTCCCAGCTTTTCGCCGGCGAGATACGGGGAAACAGCTTGTGCCGTCCGATGCGGCAGCCGACGAAATACGCGGCGATATCACCCGCTTTCACCACCGCCACCAGATAGATCACCAGCCAGCGCCCCGCCACGCCGCCCCAGTCGAGTGCCAGGCGGAGAAAATAGCTCATCAGGAACCCGACGTAGATCAGGCCCATCAGCGTGCCAGCCATGGTTTCGAGCGGACGCGGGTTATTGTGCTGGAAAATCATCCGAGCAAACACCACGACGGCGCTAAGAAACAGGCTTAGACCGGGACCGTCAAGCATCCGCCCGCCGAAGGCCGCGGGTCCGCCGCAGCCGATCCAGGCGTCGGCGATGAGGGACAACCCGCACACCGTCCCGATCACCTTGAAGCTCGGAATGTGCCCGGCCTCCAGCAGTAGATAAAACTCGCGCAACCCCAGGGCGGCCACACAGGAGACGATGATCCACACGCCCGTGGGGGGGACAAAAAACGCCGACGCCAGAAGCGCCGCACCCATCAGCACGCCGCTCCGTGCTCTGGCCTTTAGCATGGGGGTGAATTCCGTCACGCCAATGCCCCAAAACGCCGCTGCCGGCGGGCATACTCGGCCAGCGCTTCCGCGAACTCCTTTTCGCGGAAGTCCGGCCAGAGCGTCGGCGTGAAATAGAGTTCTGCGTAGGACAGCTGCCACAGCAGAAAATTGCTCAGCCGAATTTCGCCGCTGGTGCGGATCATCAAATCGGGATCAGGCACATCGGGGGCGTAGAGGAAACGGCGGAACACGCGCTCGTTCAGCCGCGCCGGATCGAGACGTCCTTCGACCGCGGCCATCGCCAGCCCTCGCGCCGCGTCCACGATCTCGGCCCGCCCGCCATAACTGAGCGCGAGAATGAGGTGATAATTTCGATAGGAGGAAGTGCCCTCTATCACGCGCCGCAGATCGCGCCGGACGTCCGCCGGCAAATCCGCCAGCCGGCCGATGACGCGCAGACGGACACGATCGCGATGCAACTCGGCCTCGCGGTTGTGCAGAAACCGCCGCAACAGGCCCATCAGTCCGGCGATTTCCGTGCGGGGACGTCGCCAGTTTTCCGCGCTGAAAGCGTATAGCGTGAGATAGCGGATGCCCCGATCCCGACACACGCGCAACGCGGCGATGACGGACTCGGCACCTTCCTCGTGCCCACGCAATCGCGGCAGGCCGCGCCGCGCGGCCCAGCGGCCGTTGCCATCCATGATGATCGCCACATGACGCGGCAGTTTGTCGGACGCATGCATTCCGTCCTTCACTTTCAAATCTTTTCTATGGCCTTCCATTCCAATGTATGTTCACGACCGGGCCCGAGGGAAACTATGGCCACGGGCACTCCGGTCAATTCCTCGATGCGGGAGAGATAAGCTAACATATGTCGGGGCAGGTCCTGAGGCCGGCGGACGCTACGAACGGATTCACGCCAGCCCGGTAGCTCCTCATACACCGGTTCACACCTGGCTAGATCGCGGGCGTCCGCCGGCGGGGCGTCGAGGAGACGCCCGTCGAGCCGGTACGCCGTGGCGATCCGCAACGTCTCCAATCCGTCTAGAACATCGAGCTTCGTCACCGCCCATTCATCCACCCCGTTGATCATGGCTGAGTAGCGGGCGATGACGGCATCGAACCAGCCACACCGGCGGGGGCGGCCGGTGGTGGCGCCATATTCGCCGCCGACCGTCCGCAGCCGCTCGCCGACGGCGTCGCGCAGCTCGGTGGGGAACGGCCCCTCGCCCACGCGCGTCGTATAGGCTTTCAACACGCCGATCACGCGGTCCACATGGCGCGGCGACACGCCCGTGCCCACGCTGGCGCCGCCGGCCGAGGGATTCGATGAGGTGACGTAGGGATAGGTGCCGAAGTCCACATCCAGCATGATGCCCTGCGCCCCCTCGAAGAGGAGGGATTCGCCCCGCGCCACCGCCTCATTGAGCAGACGTTCGGTGTCGGCCACATATGCCGAAAGCTGCGCGGCGGCCTCAGCCAGCCGCGCGAGCTCCGTTTCGACATCCAGCGGCGCCAGACCGGCCACCATCAGCGCCTCGTTGCCCCGCCGGAGTGCCTCACGAGCGTCCTCCGAAAAGCGGCGTGAGGCGAGCGCGTGAGCCCGCAAACCGGCCCGAGCGGCTTTGTCCGCGTAGGCCGGCCCGATACCACGACGCGTCGTACCGATCCGGCCGCTCATAGAGGACCGCTCCTCACGTCCGGCGTCGAGAGCTTTGTGATGCGGGAGCACGAGATGCGCGCGACTGCTGAGGAAGAGGCGGCCCTCGCATTCGACGCCCACCTGCCGCAATGCCTCGATCTCGGAGACCATCTCCATCGGATCCAGCACCACACCGTTTCCGATCACACAGCGTTTATTTGGGCGCAAAATGCCGGATGGCGTCAGATGCAGCACGTATTTGCGTTCGCCAACGATCACGGTGTGGCCGGCGTTGCTGCCGCCTTGAAAACGGACCACCCAGTCCGCCCGTTCGGTCAGAACATCAATGATCTTCCCTTTTCCTTCGTCGCCCCACTGTGCGCCCACCAGTACGATATTCGGCATGGCTCCCTCGTCCGACTTGTATTTCAACAGGATTTCTTTTCGCCGCTCCGACGGGTTCCCCGACGGGTTGCAAAAAGGCAGACTAGAGAAAGGAGCGCAGAGGGTCAATGCGGAAGCCTGCAATAAGAGCCGATTGCGATGTGGGAAAAGAACAGCAAATAAAGGCGCCGGCGAAGGGGGGCGAAAATCGTTGACCCCAGCGACCCCGCGCCATTCGCCGGTTTTTCTCGCCGCTCCTCAAAAAAATACGAATTTTTCGACCCTTTAGGTCTTGACGCGGGTATTGGTTGCGGTGTATAAGACCCGCATGAACTTCGAATACACCCCCTCGCTCTTCGGTTGGGATCGCCTCGACGACTCGCCCGACCTCCAAA
>CALLML010000096.1 GCA_938005705.1 uncultured bacterium | reverse complement strand
TGCATGTCAAGCCCAGGTAAGGTTCTTCGCGTTGCATCGAATTAAGCCACATGCTCCACCGCTTGTGCGGGCCCCCGTCAATTCCTTTGAGTTTTAGCCTTGCGGCCGTACTCCCCAGGCGGCGCACTTAACGCGTTAGCTCCGGCACGGAACGGGATAGCCCGCCCCACACCAAGTGCGCACCGTTTACTGCTGGGACTACCAGGGTATCTAATCCTGTTTGCTCCCCCAGCCTTCGTGCCTCAGCGTCAGAAACAGTCCAGAAGGCCGCCTTCGCCACCGGTGTTCCTCTCGATATCTACGCATTTCACCGCTACACCGAGAATTCCGCCTTCCTCTCCTGCCCTCGAGCCTCGTAGTTTCGGATGCCGTTTTGCCGTTGAGCGGCAAGATTTCACATCCGACACACGCGACCGCCTACGCACCCTTTACGCCCAGTAAATCCGAACAACGCTCGACACCTCTGTATTACCGCGGCTGCTGGCACAGAGTTAGCCGTGTCTTCCTCCTGAGGTACTATCAAAGACCCGTGGTGTTCGCACAGGCCCATTGCTCCCTCACGACAGCAGTTTACAACCCGAAGGCCTTCATCCTGCACGCGACGTCGCTGGATCACGCTTTCGCGCATTGTCCAAGATCCTCGACTGCAGCCTCCCGTAGGAGTCTGGGCAGTGTCTCAGTCCCAGTGTGGCTGACCATCCTCTCAGACCAGCTACCCGTCATCGCCTTGGTGGGCCGTTACCTCACCAACTAGCTGATAGGACATGGGCTCATCCCCAAGCGCCAGGCCTTGCGGTCCCCAGCTTTGGATATCCTGTCATGCGACAGGAGACCACATTCGGTATTACTCCACCTTTCGGCGGGCTATCCCCAACTTGGGGGCAGATTGCCCATGCATTACTCACCCGTCCGCCGCTGTCCCCCCATTGTATTGCTACCCTGGGGTTCTCGCTCGACTTGCATGCCTCATCCACGCCGCCAGCGTTCGTTCTGAGCCAGGATCAAACTCTCCGTAGCATTTTCAATTTTCATCGAAAACGAACGGCGCGCCGACCGGCTAAAGGCCGACGCTTTGTGTTCGTCCTGTTAACCTCGATCGCTTTCGCGACCGGGGCGCAAAATTCGCACAAGCTCATCACAAATCACACCACTTCCGATTCGAAGTGGCGTACGCCAACTATTCCATTGTCAAAGATCAAGACAAACACACCAAGTGACCTTTTTCCCGCTTGGTAGCGGGACCGGCCCGCTCAGCACTGCGTCCTCATCGCCGCTCGATCTCCAGCGGCGCTTTTCGAACGTTGTCGGCGCTCACTATAGAGCGCCCCTTCCACGCTGTCAAGCCCCCCTTTGCAATTTTTTTACACGGGGCGCTGTTCGCGCGAATATCGTCTTTCACCGCTCCCAGAGCGGAAAAACGCGCGCACTTTACACGAGGCGCCACAAACGAGCAAGAAATATTTCCGTCTCTTTTTCAAGGCCGGGTGCGGCCATCGCGCGCGTCGCCGCGCTATACGGCCGGCGCGCCTTCCCGAATACGACGCAGCGTCTCCGACATCGCACGCACGCGGTCCGTCTCTTCGCCATAGCGATTGCGGCGCTCGGACGGATCGTCGCGCAGTTGATAGAGCTCGCCCGGGAACTCGTGCGAAACATATCCGCGCTCCGCCTGGAACCACTCCGGCTCTTGCCCGATGTCGTCGCCCGTGGGCGTATCGAGGAAAACCCAGTCGTCCTCGCGCAGCGCGAACTTGCCGGAGCTGCTGTGATGCACAAGCTGGCGCCGCCCGCGGGCCCCAACCGCGCCGCGCCAGAGCGGGAGCGCGCTCTCCGCATCCTCCGCCGCACCCGCCGGCAGCGAAACGCCCAGCAGATCCGCACACGTCGGCAACAAATCGGTAAGACTGGTCAACCGATCGCATGTTTCGCCGGCTGCGACGCCGGGACCGCGGACGATGAACGGCACGCGATGTCCGCCTTCCCACGTATCGCGCTTCACGCCGCGCAGGTGGGCCATGCTGTAATGACCGTAGCACCGCGCGCGCTCATAACTTCCGCCGGCGGCCGACGGCAAACACTCCGGCCCGTTGTCGCTGGTGAATATGACCAGCGTGTTTTCGGCGATCCCCCGCTCCGCCAACGCCGCCATCACCCGACCCACCACCGCATCGGTTTCGCACACGAAGTCACCGTAGAGCCCCGCGGCGCTGCGACCCATGAATTCCGCATTCGGCGCGATTGGCGTATGCGGCGAGGTCAACGCGAGAAAGAGGAAGAACGGCTTCGGACTCGATGCACGGATGTGGCGGACCGCGTGCTCCGTGAACGCCGGCAGCATGTCCTCGTGCCGCCATCCGGGCTTCATGCGGCCGGCGAGGCCCATCAGCGATTTCGGCTTGGCCACGGTTGGCGGTTCGGTTAACCGGTCCTGCGCAAACCACGTGTACGGCGGAAAATTGGGCACATCAACGCCGAAGTACGTGTCGAATCCGCAGTCCACGGGGCCGCCGCGCAGCGCCGTCGAATAGTCGATCCTCGCCTCGATGGCCGCGCGCCGCTCGAAGTCATCGACGCCGATTTCAAAGCCGGCACACGCGGGCCTGCCGTCGACAAGTCGCCAGTCCCATCCTAGATGCCATTTGCCGACGCAATGCGTCCGGTAACCGCGATCGCGGAGGAAAGAGGCGACCGTTACACGGTCCGGTTCGATCAACGGCGGATCCCAGGGCCAAAGGACGCCGTGTTGCAACGGCGTGCGCCAGCCATGCCGTCCGGTCAGAATCGAATAGCGGCTCGGGGTGCAGACGCTGGAGGCGGCGTGGGCGTCGGTGAACCGCCGCCCTTCGCGCGCCAGTCGGTCCAAGTGCGGTGTCGGTATCTTCGACGACGGGTTGTAGCAGCCGAGATCCCCGTAGCCGAGATCATCGGCCAGAATGTACACGATGTTGGGCGGTTTCATGGCATCGAGTAGACCACGCCCCGCCTCGCGGCACAAGCCGCGGGACTTCCGCGTCCGGTGTCCACCCGGCTTCATCGCGGCTTCCATTGGAGACCATTGGAAGACGGTTAGTAGCGCCGACCCGGCGCGTGGGCGCCCTTGGGGCACGCCTGGTGCTGAACCAAGAACTAATGCGTCGCTTGGCCTCGCTCAATCTTCACCGGGACAAGCCGGGTGGAGTCGCGCATGGACATCAACGCCCGCCAAGCCACTGAATCCGAGTCCGCTCTCCGGCAACCGCTATGTACGATAGCGTCCATAGGGGGGGCCGTCGCATGAGTCGGTCGTGGAGACACCCTCCACACTGGCTTCATCCGAGCCATCGTAATTGGGGAAGGGCACCGCCGCCATTCTATCCCACCGTTGTGGCGATTCATCCGATACGAAAATGCCATCGCCCTTGCGCGGAAAACTGGATTGGATTTTCAAGGCTTGGAAGCGCCGACGCCTGAAGTTTCCAAGGCTTGGAAAAAAGCGCGGCGGATGTTTCCAAGGTCTGGAAAAAGGTCCATTCTTCCGCGGTTTTCAAACACGAATCCGTCCCCATCCGGCTTCGGTCGAATCCCATTTCCAGCTGGGCGAAATATCCCCCTCGGAGGGATGGCGGGGTGGCTGGCCTGAAGAGGACCACCGACCGCACAACGTTCTCCCCGGACGGAGATATGGCGCAACGATGGGCGTTGCAGGCCTTGGAGCGGGGCGTTTCTCGAGCCGAAGTGTTGCGCCGCGCGATCGCACAGGCGGCGCGGCGGCGATGCGGAAGCGGTTGCATGAGGCCGGCAGGCCGGGCAACTGTTGACCGGCGTCGACCGACCCCGGCCCCCGCGGGCGAACGCCAGGATCGCCGCCGCGATTTTCCGCAGCGGACCACTCGCCACCGACAACGTCCCGGACTTCCGGGTGCTTCAACGCGCCGAGCTCAAGCTCGTCGGGTGAAGTTCCGCCCCCCCCGAGGTTACGCCCGCGGATGCGCGCGGTCGTAAATCTCCTTCATGCGACGGATCGACACATGCGTGTATATCTGCGTCGTCGAGAGCGATGCATGCCCCAGCAGTTCCTGCACGCTGCGCAGATCCGCCCCCGCGTCGAGCAGATGCGTCGCAAAACTGTGCCGCAATGCGTGCGGTGAGAGCGTCGGATTCAGCCCTGCCACACGAAGATATTTTTTCATGATCCGCTGCACGGCACGCGCGTCGAGCGGCTCACCTTTGTGGCCGAAAAAAAGCGCGCGATCGCGCGAACGAAGGCCGCCGCCTAGGCCCAACGCGTCGCGCGCCGCCAACGCCGCGCGAAGCGCGCGTATCGCCGGACCACCCAACGGACACCACCGTTCCTTGCGCCCCTTGCCCATGACGCGTGCCACGCCCGAAATCAGATCGAGGCGCGACTCGGTCAAACCCGTCAACTCCGATACCCGCATGCCGGTGCTGTACAGCAATTCGAGAATCGCCGCATCGCGCGCCGCTGCATATTCCAGCCAGCGGCGACGACGCGGATGCGATTCCTCCGATTCTTCCAGGGCACGCTTCGGTGCATCCAGCAGATGTCCGACCTCCTCGACACTCAACCCCCTCGGCAGTCGCTGCAGCAGTTTTGGCATCACGAGACCTGTGAACGGATTGTTGTCCGTCTTATCCTCGCGCTGCAGAAATTTGTAAAACGCGCGCAGACTCGAGCACTTTCGGCGCGCCGTGGATGGCGTTCCGCCGTGCTTGAGAATATGTGCGAGAAAATGACGCGCGGCGAAACGGTCACAGGACGTCCATGCGAACGGCGGCCGCGCCTCCGTCCCCCAGGTGAGTTCCGCAAACTGGCGCAGGTCCGCCGTGTACGCCGACAGCGTATGCGCTGAAGCGTCGCGCTCCGTCTGCAGGTAGCGGACAAACTCGGCCACCAGCGGGTCGTCTGCAAGCGACCATGCCGATGGAAACGCGGCGCCATTCTGATGCTCTCTCTCCGCGCGCCCCACCGACGCTTCAGTATTTTCTTCTCCCCATGTCATGGTGTGAAACGATACGCGGAGCACCCGCGAACGGGAAGCGGGAAGCGAAGAAGACGAACCGGCCGCCAAGGATCGAATGCGCCAGAAGGAACAGGTAACGCTGGAGGTGCGATGCCGGCTTCATGCGCGACCGCTGCCCGTGAAGCCGAAACAGCAATGCATCACGTCGCAGGCGCCCCGCACGTATTTTTCTTCCCCCGCGCGCATTTGAGAAATAGAGTTAGCCGTTCAGTGATGACTTCCCTCTTCGAAATTCCAATCGACGCTCCGCTCACGCGCCGACGTTTTCTCGCGCTGGCCGGCGCGACGGTGGTGGCCGGCGCAGGGGGATGCCGCGCATCGGAATATCAACCAGAAAGAAGGCCGATTATGAACAACCTCATGAAGAACCGCCGCCCGAACCTCGTGCTGATCATGGTGGACGACATGGGCTGGTCGGATATCGGTTGCTATGGCGGCGAAATCCGCACGCCGAATATTGATCGTCTCGCCGCGGAGGGCACGCGCTTCACGCAATTCTACAACACCGCCCGCTGCTGCCCCTCGCGCGCGTCGCTGCTCACCGGCCTTTATCCCCACCAGACCGGCGTCGGCCACATGGTGCAGGATTACGGCGACCCGGCCTATCGCGGATTCCTCAACGATCGCTGCGCGACCATCGCCGAGGTGTTGCGCCCCGCCGGCTACGCGACTTACATGAGCGGAAAATGGCACATCGGCGAGCAACCGGCACACTGGCCGCGCCGCCGAGGTTTCGAGCGCTATTTCGGCCTCATCAGCGGCGCCAGCAATTATTGGCGGCTCGACCCTGAACGGCAAATGGCGGAGAATGACACGCCTTGGACTCCGCCGGCCGACGGCTCGTTCTTCATGACCGACGCCATCACTGATCGCGGCGTGACGATGATCCGCGACCACGTCGGCGGCCCGCGAGCGGGCGACCCGTTTTTCCTCTATCTCGCCTACACCGCCCCTCACTGGCCGCTGCACGCGCACGATGAGGACATCGCACGCTACCGCGACCGCTATCGCGGCGGCTGGGATCGTCTCCGCGCCGAACGTCATGAACGGCAGATTGAAATGGGACTGACGGACCCGAAGTGGAAGCTCTCACCCCGCCATCCGAAAGCGCCGGCCTGGGATTCGCTTTTTCCGGAGCGGCAGGCCGTCGAAGCCGAGAAAATGGCGGTCTATGCCGCGCAGGTCGACCGCATGGACCAGGGCGTGGGGCGGGTACTCCAAACACTCGACGACCTCGGCATCGCCGACAACACCGTCGTGCTGTTTCTGTCCGATAACGGCGGCTGCGCCGAGGAGATCGAGCGTAGCCGCGATCCAAAGGCGCGGACGGGCACGCCCGACTCGTTCCGCTCGTACGGCTTGCCGTGGGCCAACGCGAGCAACACACCGCTCCGGCTCTTCAAGCAGTTCGTCCACGAAGGCGGTATCGCCACACCGCTGATCGCGCGCGGACCAGGCATCCGGCGCGGGGCGATGAGCGACGCGGTCGGCCATGTCATTGACATCGCGCCGACTTGTCTCGACCTCGCCGGCGTCGCGTATCCGACGGAACTTGACGGCCGCGCCCTGACGCCGATGGAAGGCCAAACGCTGCGCCCGATCTTCGAGGGCCGCACGCGCGAAGGGCACAAAACGATCTTCTGGGAACACCAAGGCCACCGCGCGCTACGGCGGGGCAACTGGAAACTGGTCGCTTCACACGGCGAACCGTGGGAACTCTATGATCTCGAAGCGGACCGCACCGAGACGAACAACCTCGCCGCCGCGCGCCCGGAACTCGTATCGGAGCTCGCGGCAGAATGGCAGCGCTGGGCCGACCGCGTCGGCGTCCGACCCTGGGAGCAAATCCGCCCGACCCGTTATTGAATTGTCGGCACCCAGCGGTCGGGGAGGATATAGATTTTGACGAGGCTTTCGCGCTCGGTGTGGAAGAGGCCGCCGGAATTTTGCTGGACGGTTTCGAGGGCGTTGTTGAGGCCCTCGACGGGGGTGGATGAAACAGATATGGGGGGCGATGTCGGGCAGCGGCGTGAAAAAAAATTTTGTCCCCCCTGTGCGGGTGGTAAAAGGCGCTCCCTGGCGGGAGCTAAACCAAGAGGGAAACAACCAAAAAAGTGACAACCGAAAATCAGAACGGGACAATTCCTTTATCTTTGTCCCTTCATTCCTAGGCTACGGCCGCCGTCCACGACCAAGTTGTGGCCGGTAATGAAGCGGGCTCGTTCAGAAACCAGAAAGCGCACCGCTTCGGCGATATCCTCGGCCGTGCAGATGCCACCCAGATAATTCGAGCGCCGCGCGCGCGCCGGGTTCTCGTCCGGACGCGGCACGATCCCCGGCGAGACACAATTAACCCGGATGCCGTGCGGCCCCACCTCTTTGGCCAGCGCCTTTGTGAAGGCGATGACACCGCCCTTCGCCGCGGAATAGTCCACGACGATTTCCAACCCCTGAATGCCGGTAATGGAGCCCATGTTGACGATCCCCCCCCGCTTCTTCTCGATCATGTGCCCGATCACGGCCCGGGCGCAGTACAACTGCCCCTTAAGGTTCACGTCGATGATTCGGTCGAGCACCGCGGGATCGGCATCGCAGAACAGGGTGCAGGACTTGCGTGCGCTACCACCGGCATTGTTGATCAACACATCAATGGCGCCGAAAGCCTTCAGCACGGCGTCGGCCATGCGCCGCGCCGAATCGTAAGAGCGCACGTCCAATTCTACGGCGATGGCGCGGCCGCCGTCCGCCGTCAATCGGTCGACGACTTCCTGGGTTTTGCCGAGGTCGAGGTCCGCGACGGCAACCGACAGGCCATCTTCGGCGAGCGCGCGTGCAATGGCCTGCCCGATCCATCCGGCGCCGCCGGTGACAACGGCCACTCGATTTTCCAGCTTTTCTTTCATTTCAATTCCTTTTCGTTAGATGAAGATCTCCAGCGGGACATTGTGGAGGTGGACATGCAAGGAACTCCAGGGTTCATGGTGACCGCTGCCGCTTCAATCCCTCTGGGTCGAACTGCCGGGCCCATTCCTCGACCGGCGGCGGCAGGTCCCGCAATCGGTTTTCCGCCAGTGAAAGAATCTTGATTTTCTTCAGCGCGGCGATCTCGACCGGCAGGGTTTCAAGATCGTTGCCATTGATCAGCAATTCCCGCAGCGCCACGCACCGGCCGATAGCTGGGGAGATCTTTTTCAGGAAGGGATGCTCCAGCGAGCGGTCGGCGTAACAGTGAAGTACTTCAAGAGCGGTCAGCCGGCCGATGGCGTCTGGAATCTCGACGATGCCGGCCTCCTGGAGGTAGAGCCCCACGACCCGGCCGCCACGCACTTCGATTTGGCCCTCGACGCGCATGGCCCGGACGCCGTTGTGATCCAGGATCTCCCGCACCGCGCGGTAGTCGGGGTGCTCGGGGGGAAGTTTTTCCGGCTCCGCTGGAGGCGCCGGAACCGGCGCACGTGGTGGAGGGCCGCCCGAGGCGCGAGCCGTAACACTACGCCTCCAGCGGACACCGTCGCGCAGAGCCAGGGCAAACCCCTTCGCCATTGCGAGTTCGCCCGCTGCGAGATTGGGGTGTACGCCCGTGGGATCCTTTGTGTACTCCTGGACCATCTGCGGCCCATCGCGGAAATCCCGGCTCAGGATCGCCCCCAGGTCATAGACCGGCGCCTTGCCGCGATAGGCTTGACGCACCCGTTCACCGAAAGCTTGCTGGCTCGCATTGCTCTCCTGTTTCGGACCCGGGGCATTAAGCCCGGCGGTCGCATGGATGAAGCACGTATCCGGAAAGTCGGCGGCCAGGCGGTTCATGATCCGGGCGTACTCGTCGAAGGTTTGCGGCGTGATCGCCGAGTAGATGATCACCACCGCATCCACCCGGCCGCCGCCTTTCCACGGCTCTTCCCGCAACAACGCTTCCACCTCCTGCACCCGGCGAATGAGCGGATAGCGGGTCGCCATGATGTGGACGACCCCCGGCTCCGCGAAGGCATCCGGTGGAACGGCGGACAACCCGCCCTTCTTCTCGACGTCGTACCGGCGGATCTCCAGCTTCCACGCGGGATTATCTCTCGCGAGATGGTCGAAACCCTTCATCAGGTTTAGACCGAGCGATTTGCTCGCCACCAAAATGCGCAGACTGCGCATTTCGGCGATATCTTCCGGTGTGATTGTGGCGAACCGCTCCTCGACGGCCTTTGCGTCAATAAAGGGCACCTCGACTGCGGTTTGGGCCGCGGCCGAGGCGGTCAGTCCGATGGCCAGCAACATTGTCAGCAGCAGGTATTTCATTTGGCCGTTCCTTCTTTCTGGTTGTTCATTTCGGTGGACGATTACGATGGACGATTTCCGCCCCTCGTAATCCCTAATCGTCAATCGGCGTTCTCCCCGAGTTCTCTGACCATGTTCTTCATCAGACAGTCAAGCGCGGCTTGGGAATCCCTATTGCGGAAGGCCCGGAGCGCAGGGTCTTCGGTTCGTTCCATCCACATTTCGAGCGACGCTCGCAGGCGATCACGTTCGTCCGCATACCTCGGATCGTCAATTAAATTGCAGAGGGCGTCGGGATCGTTCTCGAAGTCGTAGAGCTCTTCGGGGACGCGGTACAGGAACAACGCCACACGCTCGGCCAGACCCGGATCGCTCTTTGCGCCCTGCTTCAGGGCGGACATCGTCCGGCCAGCCTGGGATTCGTTCTTGAACTCACGCGTACCATTCGACCATGGATTGAAAATATACCCGAAGCGCCGGCCCTGCACGCTGCGCATGGGATAGTTTTGCCGCCCGGCCGTCTGGTGAAACTGGGTAAAGACCAGGTGGCGCCCCTCCTGCCGGTGCCCGCTCAACAGGGGCAGAAAAGAACGGCCGTCCATATCCGGAGGCGGTTCGAGGCCGGCGATATCCAGCAGCGTCGGCATGAGATCAATGCCGGAAATGAAGTGTTCCGTATCGCGCGAGCCAGGCCGGATTCTCCCAGGCCAGCGCACGATCCAGGGGGTACGGGTACTGTTCAAATAGCAATTGGTCTTGGCGAAGGGAAATGCCATGCCGTTGTCGGAAAGAAACAGGACGATCGTGTCCTCCAGAAAGCCCGCGTTACGCAGTCCATCGAGAACGGCGCCGACTGTATCATCGCATCGTCGGATCGAACTGTAGTACTCCGAGATCTCGAGCCGCACGTCCGGCAGGTCGGCAAGAAAGCCGGGGGTGACGATCTCGTCGGGAGCAAAGATGCGCGACGGCGCTACGGCCGCGGGAACAGCCCCATCCCGGTACCATTCCGGTCGGTCATTGCCGAAGAATGGCCGATGGGGATCGTGGGAGTTGACCATGAGAAAGAACGGGCGGCCGGCGGACTTCGCCTGCTTCATGAAATCCACGGCCAGTTGGCGGTAGATCGCTGGGTTCCGGCCATGGCCGAGAACCTCCCGATTGTGCGCCATGTCCCACGCGAAATCGCCATAGGGAGTGGAATGGGCGACTTTCCCCAGAATGCCGACCCGATAACCTCCCTGGCGCAGCCGCTCCGGCAGGATAGGGACCCCGGACCTTCGCAGGTGGAAGAAACCCTCGCCGCCGCAGCGATGCGGATAACGTCCGGTCATCAGCGTCGAACGGCTCGGCTGGCAGACCGCGATGGTGACGTGGGCGTAATCAAAACAGATGCCTTCGGACGCCAGCCGATCCAGGTGCGGCGTCATACCCGCCACTGGACAACCGTAGGCGCCGACCGCGTCCCAGTTCATGTCATCTGCCGTGATCAATAGGATGTGGGGTGTAGTCATGGTCGCTCCCTTCAGTTGGCGGAAATGAAGCGCCCAACGTCATCGGCAACCCGGTCTATGTTCGGCGACGCAGGCGGCCCATAGCCGCCGAGGTGATGGGGAGAAAGACCGTCCAAGTCGAAGTGGATAATCCGCATGACCGCAGTCTACTCGTTATGGCCTGACACCAGAACTCTGATTCAATTTCTCTTGCCCTCATTCATCCTTCCTAGCGATAGTTATGCAGTTGTTACTAATGCTCTCGAAATTGTCTTTACATGCTCGTTCCCTGCGGCGCGAGCAAGCTCGCGCCCTGCGGCCGAAGAATGTAGGGCCTCCGCTTGCTGAGGCCGCGACGCCGTAAACGAGCATGTCAGGACAATTATGAGACGACTAGTACCAAGGGGACATGGGAGCAACCACCATGAGCGACCCGGCGGCCGGCCTGCGGCCCAACCTCCTGTTCATCAACACCGACCAGCAGAGCTCCACGATGATGAGCTGCGCCGGAAACGAATACCTCTACACACCGGCCATGGACCGCCTGGCGCGCGAGGGTGTACGTTTCGAACGCGCCTATTGCACCAATCCGGTCTGCCTGCCCTCGCGCTTCAGTTGGTTCACGGGGCGCATGCCCTCCGAAATCAACGTCTGGTGCAACAAGTCCGGTCGGAACGTGAAAAAGGTGCCCGAGGAAATCCTTCAGTCCACCGCGGGGCAACTGCTGAAGAAGGCGGGCTACCGGGTGGCCTACGGCGGCAAGGTCCATCTGCCCGGCGACATGACCCCGGAGACTATGGGTTGCGAGTTTATCACCGAGGACATACGCGACGGTCTGGCGCAGGTTAGCGCGGACTGGATCCGCGAGCAGGGCGCGAAAAAAGACGAGCGTCCCTTCTTCCTCTCGGTCTGTCTCGTGAATCCCCACGACATCTGTTTCATGGGTATGCGCGACTTCATCCGCGCCACGCGGTCACACGATCCCGACCTGAACAAGAACGAGCGCTGGCTGCTATCGGACGGTTCCAAGGAGATGGACGAACTGAACCGCGCGCTCCGAATTCCCGCGGGCATGACCGAAGAGGAGTTCTTCGCCCACCGCTGTCCTCCGTTGCCGCCCAACCATCCGCCGCAGGAGGACGAACCCGAGGCGGTCGCGAACGAGGTACGCGACCATGGCTTCCGCCGCTACATCCGCGAGCACTGGGACGAAAAGACCTGGCGCCTGCACCGCTGGGCCTATTGCCGGTTGACGGAACGGGTGGATGGGCTGATCGCACAGATTCTCGACGCACTGGACGAGGCCGGCTTGGCCGAGAACACGCTGGTGATCTTCACCTCGGACCACGGCGATCACGACGGCTCCCACACACTGGACCAGAAGACGGTGCCCTACGAGGAGTCCGTCCGCATCCCGTTGATTCTGCGCTGGCCGGCGCGGATCGAGGCGGGTCAGGTCAACAGTCGTCCGGTCTCCAACGGTCTGGACATCCTGCCGACTCTGTGCGAGGTGGCCGGCTGCGAAGCGCCCAAGGGACTGCTGGGCCGCAGTCTGATCCCCTTGGCCATTGGGGCATCGGAAGCGGAGGACCGGGAGGCCATCCCGCTGGAGTGGAGTTTCGGCCGGGGCATTGTGCGAGGGTCTTTCAAGTACCTGCGCTACAACGAAGGCGCCCGAAGCGAGCAACTCATGGACCTGGGGCGGGATCCCGGCGAGTTGAAGAACCACGCCGAAGCGCCAACGTTGGCGAATGAGCTTTCAACATGCCGAGACGTCTATGAGCGGCTAACCGCGAGATCCCTCCAACGCAGCAGCGGCTGATAGCAGGTTTTCTGCTACCGGTTTTCTGGGCGGTAACTTCGGCGCAGGCCGAGGGTCTTTTCATCCTGACCATAGAATCGGGCGTGACCCGCTCCCGCCTCAGTGGGCTGCAGGGCAAGACATGGCCTGCCCAGGTGGGGAAAGAGATAGTGCAACCCATAGGGGGATACTCTTCGCATCACCGTCCTCTGTGTGCCGAGTCTTGTCGAAACCTCGTCCTCTCGGGGGAAGCAGTCAAATTGGCAAGAAGACGTGTCCGAGGGCTTCGAAGTGGCCTCGCACACGATGACCCACTTTGCAAAAAAGGTGAGTGATGGATGAATGACACCGGAAGACTGGCGGACCTTGCAGGAAAGCCTGTATCTGGCGAGTGGGCCTATGGAGATGATGCGATCTCACAAGTCAAGAATTCTGCACAAGAATTATCCTGTGAATGGCAGGTTGGAACTCCTATCGGCGCCCCGACGGAACGGTGACGGAGGCCAGTTCGTGAGCCTATTGAATGCCGGGTGTTTCCGTGCCACATGTACACGTGCGTACCCGGCCACATCCGCGTCCTTTTGTGAGTATTGTCGCGCTGGATATCCGGAGCGGTTGCCCCGTCCGCCCCGTATGGCACTTGGCGCCTCTGGAACTGCCCGCACTCGAGACCTGGCCAACCGAGAGACCTTCCTGCATGCCGTAATCGTCAACGGCGCTCTTGACCCAGATCGGACTGGACCAGGCGCGCTGGCCGTTGCTCTGCTCGACGCGGACGCAGTCGTGCGTCTCCCCGTCGAGGGGTTCGTCATCCTCCCATTCCATCGTCGCCGTGTAACCGGCCTCGGGGATCGCCCGGTGGATCTTGGCCTTGCGAGCCGAGTGGTAAAAGGTGTCCTCGCGCACGCACTCCGCCGCGCGCAGGCCGGTCATCGCCTCCACATGCCGCTTCGCTTCGTCGTCGTACCACAGTACGCGGCTGGCGCGGACAGGTCCGCCAGCGTGGATTCGAGGCACTTGCCGTTCAGATACAGGAGCGCCATCCCTTCGGGCGCGGCTTCGATCTCGAAGACGTTGGCGTTGAAGACCAAGTCGGCCATATACGTGCCGGCATATTGGCCCGTGTGCAGGGCGAACCCCGCGCGATCGCCTTCGATCGTCGCCGGCGTCTGCCCCCAGTCAATCCAGCAGGGTTCCCACCCCGTAACCCTTCCGCCGGGCGTTGCCAGTTCGCCCTGCCAGTGTTCCGAAGGCAGCGGCAATTCGACAGGGAACGGTCCCGCCCGCACTCGATGCGCACCTTGAACCGAGAGACCGTTCCCGGTGTGGGTAGGCCCCAGGTCCCCTGGTGACAATGTGTGGCGACGACCGCATCGTAATCGCCGACATCCACGCCGTATGCGACCGCAGTCTGGCCCTTGTCGGCCAGCTCCTTCACCAGATCCGCGGCGAACTCCTCCTTAAGGTCCAGCGCCGCCACCTCGGCGCCGGCATCGGCCAACTGCCGGCAAATTTCCTTGCCGATGGCGCCGCCGCCCCCGGGGACCACCGCCACTTGATTCTCCAACTTCTGGTTTTGAAGGCCGGGTAATTCGGTTTGCCTTCAAACAGGAGATTTCGGGGCTTATCCCACGCCGGCCGGTTCCGGCGGAACGGGCTGGACGGCGTCATCCGGCGCCCAGGCAAATGTCACTACGCCGGTGACGTTACGCATTTCGATGCACCGGCCCCAGGGCGTGTCGGTCCATCCGCCCTCGTACGGTTCACTCACGGTACAATAGCTTAACTTCGGATTGAGCAATACGTCCGTCCATCTCCAACATCCGGACTCCGGGAAAATGCGGACGGTGGCGCGGTCCAAACCGCGCAATACCCAACGGCGTCGAACACGGGAGAGCACGGCGCCGATTTCATGCAGCGACAGTTCGCCGCCATCTTGTTTCACGAACACGCGCACTTCCTCGTGAAAACAACGCCAGACGGGGTGGCAGGCATCGCCGTTTTCGATGCGCGTGGTGCGTCCAGGCAAGATGGGCGCGCCCAGCGGCGTGCGCATGCGGAACACGGCGCCGTCGTCGGCGGCGTGGCCGGCGAAGACGAATCCGTTGCGGCACCGCGAGACCATCCAGTGAAAATTAGGGGACGCCGGACGCGTGCTGTCGATTGCCAGTCGCCATCCGAGCGCCGCGAGCGCATGGCGCAGCAGATGTTCGCAAGGGTAGGCCTCGGCGACGGAGCGAGTGGCCAGATTTCGGCCCTGAACGCCGGCGGTCGTTACCGAGCTGGTGCCGCGCACCCAAGCCGCGCGTCCTCCGCTCGACAACGGGCGCCACAACGCCGCGATGCGTCCGTCTGCGGCACTCCCGCCCCGCCGGGCAACGGTCGCTAGCACATGGGTGGCCGTATCGCCCGGTCGTGCCAAAATTTCTTCAACGCCGCCCGCGCTCAACACGGGATCGTGCATGCATGTTGTGGCCGCCCACCCTTCCCGAAAGCGATCGGGATCTTCCGTTATCATGATATCCAGGTCGCCTTCGATCGGCCCGGCATGCGCAAGGTTGAGCCGTTCGAGCCAGGCCGCACTCGCATGGCGCGTCGGGCCGTAGAACAACACGGCCCCTCCGCGGTCCAGATGCGCCAGGAGAGCAGCCTCGTTCGCGCTGCCGGCGTCCGGCACGGGCGTCACCAGCACGGAAGAGGCGAAGGCGTCCGCGCGCGCCGCGGCGAAGGCGTCGGTCGTCAGCACACCGGTCAGCGGAAAACCGCAATTCATCGCCTGCTGGATCAGCAAATCTCCACCCATGACCTCCGGCATCCGATCGGTTTCATCAAAGACATAGTGATGATATTCCGCAAACGGATAAACCCAGACCACCGGCGGGACGGCATCGGGACGGAGGCGGATTGCGCGCTTGATGTGCGGGATAATCTCATCGGCGAACTCCTCGGGCAGCTCCCCCCATGTCGTGTCGAGCGTCAGAAACTTGACATCGTTGAAGGGATGGACACGCCCGTCGGGATCGGCACGGACGCACGCCGTCGTCAGATAGATTTCGTGCGGCGATCGCTCATAGTAATCGCGCCATGGCGAGTTGCAGAACCAGGGATCGCTCACGTACTGGCGAAAGGGAAATACCTCGCCGCGATAGGCGCAAATCTGGCTGAGATAGCCGGCCAGCGCGAGTCCGTGATTGCCGGTGATGCGGGGCCAGGGTGTGTTGGGCGGCGGCGTGAAACGGAAATCACCAGCATACAGCTCGGCATAGGGCGTCGCATGGTTGACCAGATTCATGCCAGCGGTGAAATCGGTTCCGCGACATTCAAGTTCCAGGTCGGGACAGTAGCGGCGGAAAAGCCGCCAGAATTCGAGCACAGCGTCGTGCACGGCGCGATTGCCCTCAGGTCGGTAGCATGTGCCGTCAAAGAACTGGCCGGCGCCGCCGGTGGCGTAAGGACTGCGGCCGAATCCGAAACTGTTTGAGAACCAGAGATAATCAAAGCCCATGTCACGCGCATAGGCGGCCGCCTGTCGACCGAGAAACTCGCCGAAGGGCGTGCCTTCCGGGACGCCGTTAGGAAAGCCGACAAATCGGTCCGGATCGGCGTGCAATCGCGCCGTGGCGTCTATGCAACGCATGTGCGTACCGATAAGCAATTCCGGATGGCGTTGATACCGGAAAGGCGAACGGCAGAATTCCGCGCCGGGATCGAAGGCAAAACCAACGCGCAGCGGGCGTTCCAGGGCCTCCCGCGCCGCCGTCCGCATCGCCTTGACCAAACGGCGAATATCTCCGTACGTCATGCGCGGCGGATTCGGACGATACAGCCGCGGCTGCGCGGACATCGTCTCGCGCCGTGGATCGTCGTGCTCCGACACCGCATACACCTTTGTCGCAAAACCGACCCACTTGGCCCACTCGACCTCGCGCGCGTAATCGCCGTCCCATTCGAGAATTTCCGTCCCATCGCCCAGCCACCACAGCAACGATACTGTATCGGCCTGATCCAGCAATGAGCGCCAGCGACGAAATAAATCGGTCAGCAGGGGAACGACGAACTCGTCGCGAAAATCGAAGAAGGGTTTGGGGGAGATCTCCAGCGTGACATTACCTAGCGCACTTCTGATCATTGTCAATTAGAACCTCCTTTCAAAGGAGTCCAGTCCTTTCCAGAATTTGATCTCAGGCTTTCAGACCGTTGCTGCATAGTCTTTGCTGTCCGAGCCATCCTGCGATCGCAGACTTGAAAAAATGCACAACCACATCTCACTAAGATCCTCGAATAATATATAGGGTTTCACAAAACTCATAACATGTTCATTTGCAATAACTTGCAATGTCGCTGTTTTGCCGAAATCCTAAACTTTATAACCTGCTCATCATAAGCAACTTGTATTGATGAAAATACCGCCGATCGCCGTTTTGAACCCCGTTTGGAGCGTAATAATAATAATGCTCGGTTTCAACCCCAGTTTAGGAAGTTTTCTGCTTTGTGAAACCCCTCCATCAGATTTGTGGAACTTTCTGACCCTAAACGTATTCGGCGTCCTAAACCGCAATGCCGTCCGGCAGAAATCTCCTTGTTCGACGCCCGCCTTTCACAAAACTCGGGGGCATGAACACGACGCCCGAACTCTTGCAGCCCGAGCATCTCTCCCCCCGCCTGCGATGGGAGAAGCTCTTTCAGTTTTTGCCCCCATGGCCGCAGCCGGCGGCGCGCACCGGGCGTTGTCCGGTGAACCGGCTCAACCTCTTGAAGGCGCTCATTTACCAGCGACTGCGACGGATGCGATTCTTGCGAGATTTGCATACCGAGCTGGCGGAGAAACCGCCGATCCTGGCCGCCTTGGGTTTCAACCCCTACCAACCTCCGCCGAGCATCGAGCGTTTCAGCGCTTTCCTCGCCGATGCGCCTCACGCGCTGCTTCAGCATATTCGGGTCCAACTCACCCGCGCCTTGATCCAAAAAGGCGTGATCGCAGGGCGTCATGTGGGCTTCGACTCCTGTCGCGTCATCAGCGCGGTGCGAGAAAACAATCTCAAAGCCTCGCTGCGACATCCCCGCTACGACAAAACGGTTCGGCCCCAGGGCGATCCCGATGCCCGTCTGGGTATTCGCATTCACCATCCCAGACCCGGCGAATCGCGGGTCGATTTTTTCTGGGGCTATCGCAATCACGTCTTGGCGGACCTGGAGTCCGAGCTGCCCGTGTGGGAAATTACCGAACCCAATTCCATCGGCGAGGTCTCGGTCGCCATCCCGCTGCTGGAGGCGGCGCGTTCGGCCCTGCCGCTGACCTTTCAATCCGTCAGCGCGGACGCCGAATACGACGCCGAAGCGGTGTTGCGCTATATCCTCCACACCCTTCACGCCCGACCGTATATCGCCCGCAACCCCCGCCGCCTTCCCGACCAGGCCGGCTTTCAGCGAGACCCCTCCGGCGTTCGTTGCCCCGCCGGTTTGCTTATGCCCCGGCGCGGAAAGATGACCGTCAAAGGCGTTACCTACATCCAGTACTCCTGCCCGTTCTTTTATGGCCGTGCGCGCCCCGACCTGCTGTTGTGCCCGGTCGGCCATCCCAAGTTTACCCGGCAGAAAGGCTGCAACTATCTCTGGCGCGGGTCCGACAACATCCGGGATCAAATCCCCTATGGAACCGCGGCGTTCCAGGAGCACTATGATCGGCGAACGGCCATCGAGCGCATCTTCAGCCGTTTGTTGGCCCTCACCATTCAGGAGCCCAGCGTGCGCGGCCTGTCGAGTATTCGAAACCCCTGCACGATTTCCCATATCGCGGTGCTTCTGGTGGCCTTGGCGGCGCATCAGCTCGGCTATGCCGATCGAACACGTTTCGTTCGTACTTTCGTGCCCGACGTCCTCGCTTGAAGAATCACAACGCCTCATGACCCCAAAACCGAGTTTTGTGAATCCCTACGGATAATATGCTTGTTGGGAATTCATTGGACGATGGATCAAAATAAAAAAGACATGCGAACGTTGATTTCCTCATGTCACAGTCTAGTCTAGAAGAAGTCTGGGGGGTTTTGAAGATGGTTTTCCTTTTCCTTTTCACACATATCGGTTTCAACGATTCCGGAACTTCTGCGCTGTTGATTTCGAAATCCAAGACGATGATTCGACGGAGACGCGTTCAGACGCCGGCTCGGAATAAGAAGTCGAGCTCGTGGGATGCCGTCTTTCAGAACCGCGCGCAATGGAGGTTCTGGCTCACGGCGGCAGTTTCCATTTTGGCCAGCAGGCTTGTGGCTCAAACACCTCGGTTGGCCGCTATCTTCACGGATAATCTAGTGCTTCAGCGCGACGTGCCGGTGCCGGTGTGGGGATGGGCCGCGCCGGATACGACGGTGTCCGTGGAATTTGCGGGTCAGCGAGTGGAGGCAAAGGCCGGACTGGACGGACGGTGGCAGGCGGTGATGGCGCCTCTGCCGGCTTGTGCCGAGGGACGAGTGTTGATAGCTCGCGCCGGCGGGACAACGATCGAGTGCAGGAATGTTGTCGTCGGCGAGGTCTGGGTGGCGGCAGGGCAGTCCAACATGGCTAACGGCGGACCCAATCTGGACACCGGCCTTTATCCCTTTCATATCTCCCCTGAAGGTCCCATGCCGGAATTTCGCTTAATCAATTATGGCTGGGGGGCTTCTCTGGACCCTCTGCCCGACGCGGATCCGGCGGGTCCGCCCGTTCGACCCTGGTCGGTTTTTACGGGCATCCACCGGGGAGAAAACGGCAATATTCCAAAATTTTTCGCCCGTTATTTGCGCGATACGTTGAAGGTTCCCGTCGGCGTCGTGGAAATCGCGGTGCCCGGCACAAATCAGACCGCGTGGATGGCAAAAGAAACACTCGAGCAGTTTCCTGGCAGCAAGGAACATGCAAATTATTATGTTGAAAGTCTGGCCACTGAAGAAGCGAATCTGGCTAAAATGGGAGGAACCATAAAAACCTGGGCACAATTCAAGAAAGCGGAAGAGGAGTGGAGGCGGACCAAGGAGGGAGCGTGGCCGGGGCAGGCGCTGCAATGGGGATTGAGGGTTCATAATTTCCCCACGGCCTGTTACAATACCCGCGTGCATCCCCTGGCGCCGTTTGCGATCCGCGGTGTGATTTGGCATCAGGGCGAGTCGGGACCTGGCGGTCCTTATGGCGAGCGGATGGTGGCGATGGTGCGCCAGTGGCGCAAGCTATTCGGACAGGATTTCTATTTTGTGTGGGGGACCTTGGCCCGCGATACACTGTCGAGTCCGCTCGTGGATCCGGCCGCAACATGGTTTTTCGCCACTGGCCATGCCCATCGTCAAGCCATGGCCCTTTTTGAGGGCGATTCAAAAGTGGAATGGACGGAATTGTACGATCTCGGCAGCCATGATGTGCACTTCGCCCAAAAAGCGGAGGCGGGACGGCGGATGGCGCTGGCCGCCCTGCATGCCGCCTATGGAATGCCCACGATTTTCTCTGGACCTCGCCTAGCTCGGTTAACCATCCAGGGACCTCGGGCGATTGCGCAATTTGATCTTGTCGGAAATGGTATTGTTTACCGCCCGTCGTTCATGGGCATCAGTGGCGTGATCGTGGAAGGCAAGACCGGCCCGACACGGTGGGCTCAAGTGAAAGTTATCGACGCTAGAACCATTGAAATCGAGCATCCGGATGATGTCGAGATCTCCGGTGTCGGTTATGGCAACTCCCCCAATCCCCATGAAACGCTGTTTAACAGTGCCGGGCTGCCTCTTTCGCCTTTTGCACAGGGTCTTCAAAAGGTATTCTTTGATGGGCAGTTTGATCGCGTTCGTTTGGTGACCGTTGAGGACGGAGGA
Source organism: uncultured bacterium (assembly GCA_938005705.1). Taxonomy (GTDB): domain Bacteria; phylum Verrucomicrobiota; class Kiritimatiellia; order PWTM01; family PWTM01; genus CALLML01. Next base: position 10,900 of record CALLML010000096.1, on the reverse strand, counting down.
AAGGAACCTATTCACATCAATATCCCTCACGTACGGCGGGAAGGGTATATTTTCAATTTTGCCTGGCTCCCCAAGGAGGCTCCGGCCGTACGGCGCGTTCGCGCATTGATTTCGAATGAATGGAGTGGCGTCGAGATCCGCGTCGGAAACCAGTGTGCCGAACCAGAAATCAGCGAAGTGGCCGGCCGCCGTGTGGCGACTTTTAACGCTCCGACAAATGGTACTTGGATCATCGTGGCCGAGCCGGGCAAAGCGGAGATGTTCGAAAAAATCAATCGTTTTTGAAAGGAGATCAAGTAATGAGTCCGATATGTTTGCGGCGTTCTATGGTTGAATCTCTAACGGCAATTCTGTCCGTTGTGGGCGCTGCAATAATGACCCCAACCACGTTTGCTCAAGCCCCCGTTTCGAAGCCGAATCAGGAACTGCGGGTGTACTACGTCGGCAACAGTCTGACCGGCAGCGTTCTGCACGACCGGCTGAAAAAGCTCTTCGCCGAGCGTGGTATCGACTACCAATACGGCAGTCAGCTTACGGCGGGTGGACAGGTTTCCTTGCATTGGAACTACAAAAACGTCTCCGGCAAGCGGTTCGCCAGCCAGGAATCCCGACCCTTCGGCCTATACGACAAAGCCCTTGCGGAGCACACCTGGGATGTGCTGGTCCTGCAGCCGTTCGAGGAGACTTTGGGAGAGGCGTTGGAGGCTTGCGCGAATTTTGTCCAATTCGCACGGCGGCGAAACCCTAACGTCAAGGTGGTGCTCTTGGCAGCCTATCCACGCCGGTTCGATTTCCAGAAGACCGGCGTTTCGACGGTGAATATTCAGAAGGCCTGGTCCACCCCTTACGATTTTGCCCTCGACGACACCTCGCACAACGCCAAATACGTATGGTGCAACCAGGCCTACTTCACCCGGCTTCAGAAGCTGCTGCAGGAGCGTGTGGGCGGTGAGGCGCCAACGGTGGTGAAGTTTTCAGAAACGCTGATCGAGCTGGACAAGGCGATTCGCGCCGGCCAATTCCCCGGTCTGGAAGCGCTGGCCGGACGTCGGCCCGAAATGCTGCCGGGCTGGAAGGAGGGCCCGGCCGCCGAGCGCGGGGCGAATATCCTCTATGCGGACAACTTTCATCTCAACCCCCTGCCCCACAAGCAGCCCACGCTCGGCATCTATGCTGTGGCGCTGACGCTCTTCACGGCGCTGTCCGGCGAGAGCCCCGTCGGACTCTCCGGCGCCGCCTATGATCTCGATGACCATGCGGACGCGCAACTGATTCGCGCAGTCCAAATGCTCGTCGAAAAAGCGACATTGAAAGCGGCGTCTTCGAAAAACGATGTTCTGCCTGCCGCCGGAAACGCCGCCGCCCCCGCGGGAGCCTCGGCGGTGGCATCCCCTCCACCGCCGCCGTCTTCCCCCGCGCAACCCGCGCCGCTCGCCTGGCGGACCCAGGTGGCGGAAAAAAAAGTCGTTCAGTTCGTGGATGCCTGGGAAGGCTCGGCCCGTTTCCCGTGGCGCTTCGACGACTTGCCGTTGCCGCCGGTGGCCGAAATTGCTGCGCGAGAACCGGACCCGTTGCCGGTCTATGGCCTGTATCAATGGGGTGGCGAATACTTGACGTTCCGAGATGACATCCGACAGGTGGGCTGGACGACCTACCGTTGCGGCGGCCCCGTGGTCGAGCCGGCGTTGATCGCGATGATGGAAGATGGAATGGAAATTCTGTATTGCATCCAGGTCGGACATATGCAGTCCCAATCAGGGGATCGGCATCGTCGGGACCATTTCGATGACGACGATAGCTTCCTCGCGGCGTACCTTCAGGACATTGAAGCGTTCTGCCGCCGCTACGGTCCCGGCGGCAGTCTGTTTAAGGAACGGCCCGATCTCGCCGGACGCGCGATCCGCCACCTTCAAATCTGGAACGAACCCAACTTCCAATACTTGATCAAAGGTCCGGCCAATCCCTCGGATCGTTCCAAAGTGGTGGCCGAGCGGGATCGCCTCTACGCGAAAGTTCTGCGTGCCGCAGGAACATTGATCCGAAACAAATTTCCTGGCATGAAGGTGTTCTTCAACTCCGGCGGCGCGGCGGCAGATGATGTGCGCTTCGTCAAGGCCGTTTTCGAAATTGATCCGAAGATCGGCGAATGCTTCGATATTCTTTCCACCCATCCTTATACCGACTCTCCGCCCACCGCCTGGAGCGAGCGCCGTTGGGGACGGTACACCGTGGCCTCATCCTGGCGCAGTATTCGGGATGAGCTGGCGCGGCGCGGCTTCGCTGACATGCCGATCTGGTATTCCGAAGTCGGTTGGTCTATCCGCGCGAGCGATGGCGGCATTCATGAGATACCATCGCAACAGGATGAAGGACGCAACTTCACCGCAATGCAACAGGCGGTCAATGTTGTGAAGATGTACGCCTTGGCCCTCCGCCTTGGCGTGCCCCGCGTCACCATCATGTCGGTGGCCGATATCCGAGACTACAACTCCGGCTTCTTCCATCGGACAACAAAAGAATGGCGCCCATCGGCCTATGCCGCACAGCAAATGATCCGCGTCATGCCGCGCCCCCGCCTCCTGGGCGCACCGCTTGAACGGCCGAAAGAGGGCCTCTTTGCGTGGCAGTTCAAATCAAACTGGAAAGATGCCGATTCGCCCGAGGTCATCCTGGCTTGGCGTGAGGGCGGCCCCGGCGAGATCGCCGTGCCCCTGCCGGTGGGGCGAAATGCCGCAGCGGTCCAAAATCTTTTCGGCGGACCGGAGCCGTTCCGCGTTGAGGACGGACGCATTCTTCTCCAATCCGGTCCCGCTCCCTGCTATATCATATTGAAATAACCGCTGCATACGGTGACGAAAACGAAGAAAAAAGGAATGCGCGGCCAAGCGAAGCCGGCGAACCGTACCCTTCAGTCCTCCAGAACGGACGTTCGCTCTGGCTGTCACATCGGGTGTGCCGGATTGTCCGGCCTGCGCGCCACGGGGCATCGAAAACCCGCCGGATATGACCAGAGATCGTCAGAATACCGGCGTTCAAGTCCGGGCAGCACAAACAACGCGGGTTTTTGAAAATGGGGTAAGCCGACGGAAAGGCGCACTGGGATCAGATCTCCATTCGCCAATGCCCGTTTTTCTCGTTTGATTCCGTGGCGCATCGCCTCGTGTGCAGCTTGTTCACATGGCGGGCGCATAGGAAGTTGACGAGATTCGTAAAATGTTTTTGTCTGTTCGTTCCTTATGGCTCGGGCACATTTGCGTCTAGAGACAGGGGAATGAGGGTCTCCGCTTGTCGAGGACCAGGTGGAGTTCGAACTATGAACTTGATTCGAAGCGTCGTGCAGGGGAAAGAACGGAGGCGGCCGAAAGTGTCGACGCTGCTACAAAAACACGACAAGATCATATGAGATAACGGGCTGCGCAGGGTAATCCGCCCAACAAACCATGAAAGAGATGTTTCAAACAGTTGTTCTTTTTGTCTGGATTTTCGCCTCGCCGATGCGAACCGACGCGAAGGAAGAGGTTGGGAGAGCCTTCGATCCGGAGCGCGACCTTCTCTCGCTTCATTATGATCACGCACCCGATCGCGATGACGGCCACTCTGCCGCTGCCGATCGCACCGTCATCGAATCACTTTTCGGAGCCGAGTGGATGGTTCACCGCGTGCTGCCGATTTCCGGAACTTACGGCAAAAACAAGCGTTCCTTCATTTCCGAATCCGATGCGGTCATGGATGTAGTCTGGAAAGCGCGAGGCGGCTGGGTGGCCGTTGCCAGGGAATGGGATAAGGCCGTAGAGACCGTATACGAGCGCTGGCTGGCAGTCCTTACAGAGGGCGGGGATGTCTTCGTTAAAGAGGGCGGGCAGTCGGACTTCACCGCCGCTGTGGTGAAACGGCTTCGTCAGGAACATCCAGAGATCGAAACACACCGTCGCATTCACGTGATCCAACACAGCCGATGGAATGAAGACCAAACAACACCCGAGGCCTTGGAATACGTCAAGATGCATGCCCGCTATGTCCGAATTTCCGATGCCAACCGGTATCTGAATGTGAAAGGCGGTGACGTTGCTTTCACACAGGCGGCAATTGAACATCCGGTGTTTGGCCCGTCCTGGCAAGCGGCGTTTAAATATTACGACCCTGTCAAGCGCCTGGATTTTTCCGACACCGGCGAGCTCCTGTATATTCTGGGGCTCGGCGAAATGAGCGTCACAGATTTCATGAAACGTTTTCTTCAACAGGAGCGATCTCGGCCTTCGTTGAGGAAAGATAACACGGGGATCTTCGCGACTCCGCCGGCAGGGCGAACACCGGAAAAGTGAAAAGTTTCGCATTCTTCAGACGTGGGGCGCGAGCTTGCTTGCGTTGCGGAAAACGGGCATGTAAAGACCATTTGAAAACAGGAGTAAGACGCGGACCAAGTGTCTTCTTTGTCCGTGGATCGCTATTCGCACGCGAAGGATTTTTCACCCAAACTATCGGACTTCGTGATAGCTAGGCGTGCGGGTTGCGCGGTTCTCCGCGTTTTTTCGATGTTTTTCTAATTTTCGCTTGCAAATCAAAATAGCTATCATATACTATTTCTATCCCACAGTCGGAAGGTATTTCATGAGCTATATTCAGATTCAGCCGGGCGGAAAGTCGAACGCGAAGGGGGCAAAGTACGTCAATCTCGCCTGGAGCGAGTGGAATCCCCAGAAGAAGCGCTCCGTTCAGCACCGGTTCTACATCGGGCGGCTCGCCCCGGACGGGGAGCACGTGCGGGTGAATAAGCGCTTCACCGGCGGCGACGATGTGCGCATACCGATGCGGGAGCTGCGCGCCCGCGCCGCGGAGCGGGCGGGCTTTGAGGCCTGGCTGCGCGGTCGCGCTGAACCCACGGTGGCGCCGGAGGGGATCACGCGCGTGGACCTCGCCGGCGACGCCTGGTTGATCCGCCAATTGGCGACGGCCTGCGGGCTGGAGGAAGAACTTCGGCAGGTGTTCGGACCGGTGGAAGGCGGGGCGCTGGCGGGACTGGCGGCGCACCAATTCGCCACGGGGCATGCGCTCTACCGCGCGGCGGCGTGGCTCTCGCAGCGAGAAGTGCCGGAGACGTGGAAGGGGCCGCTGACCTCGGAGTCCGCCGTGCACGGATTCGTCGCCCGCATCGGGGCGGACGCGGGGCGAGTGGAGGAGTTTCTGGAGCGGTGGGCGGCGCGGCACAAGGGCGGCGCGGCGGTGGTGTTCGACACGACCTCGGTGTCGAGTCACTCGCCCACGCTCGAGCTGGCCGAATGGGGATACAACCGCGACGACGAGTCGCTGCCTCAAGTCAACTTCGCGTTGGCGGTCACGCCCGAGGGGATGCCGCTGTTTTACCGGGTGCTCCCCGGCAGCATCCCGGACGTCCGCACCCTCGCGGCGACGCTTCAGATCGCTCGCGACTATGGTCTCGAACGTCTGGGCCTGTGCCTGGACCGCGGCTTCTACAGCGCCGCCAACCTGCGCGAGCTGCTGAAACTGGACTGCGCGCTGGTGCTGGGCGTGCCGTGGTCGGTGGCTCCGGCGCGGGCGCTGTTCCAACGCCACCGCGCCCGTCTGGAGTCGCCCCGCCACGCGTTCCTGTACGGTGGGGCGCCCTTGCGCCATGTCGCCGACGTCTGGCGTCACGACGACGAACGGCTCGCCGCGCATCTGTTCTTCGATCCGGCCCGGCATGCGGAAACCGCGCGGCGCTTGGAGCAGCACGTCTTCGGCCTGGTGGAGAAGGCCGCCGGGGAACGCTTCCGAAGCGGGCGGGAGGCGAGGGCTTGGATCGCGGAGAACGCCGGAGCGCGCGCCGCCTGCTTGCGGGTCGTCTATGACGAGGCGGGCGCCCCGCGCGTGGCGCCCAAACTCAACCGCGTGGCGGCGGCCACGGCGCGCGCCGGCTACACGCTGGTGCTCACGCGCGGTCGGGACCCCGCCCAGGAGACCGCCGAGGCGGTCTTACGCGACTACCGGGGCCGGGATCTGGCCGAGAAATTCTTCGACGCCTTCAAAACCGAGCAGGGTCAATATCGCTTGCGCACGGCCGATGCGGAGAGCGTACGGGGCCGTTTCTTCCTGGGTTTCGCCGCGCTCGTGCTGCGCGCCGAACTCGAACGACGAATGCGGACGGCCCAGCTGCATAAGTCCCTGACCGTCGCCAACGTCCTCGACGAACTCGGCAAGGCCAAAACGCTCGTCACCCGCCGGGGCAACCGTATCCTGCTGGAGGTCTCGAAAAAACAACGCGATCTGCTCGCCGCCCTGAAGCTCCCTCCACTGGCCTAGCTATCATGGTTTTGGGATTTTAGGATACGAAGAGAAGTTGATTGCATCGCGTTCGGGAATCTCATAGGGTGTGACCTAAGCGTGGCTCGAGCCGCGACAGGGGTGACGGACAGCGCATTCAGTGGAGGTGCGTTATGCAATCGGTGGCGCGTCGGATGGGGACGGTTCTTGCACTGGCGGGGTTGACGTTATGCTCTTCGGGCTGCTTCAAAACCCGGGTGGTCGTGCGGGTTAATCCCGACGGCAGCGGCGAACTGCTGGTCGGCAACCTGATGAGCCGGGGGATGATCGCGCAGATGGAGAAGCAGATGGAGCAGATGGCGGCTCAAATGCGGGCGATGGGCGCGGAAGCGCCGACCCGCAAGCCGATTCAAGAGACGATGGTCAGCGAACGTCTGCTCCGACATCTGGCGCCAATCTACGGCGAGGTCGAGTTCGTCGCGGCGCGTCCGCTCGAACAGGAGGGCTACGTCGGAGCGGTCGCGCAGTATCGCTTCAAGGACGTGCGCAAAATCTGGGTGCCTTTCGGCAACCAGCAAGGCCAGGCGATGGGCGCGATGATGTCGACGGGGGAAGAGGCTGAACTTCCGCCCGTCGAGTCGCAACGGGACGAGAAGGCGAGTATCGCCTTCGACTGGGCGCCCGCCGCAGCGGGCGGGGGAAAACTGACCGTCCAAATGCCGAAATTGCCCGAGCGGGAGATCGAGGACGACCCCAACTGGGAACTCCCCAAAGAGAGCGACCTGACCCGGCAGATTGCCATGCAAGGCGAAGAGCTGGCGCAGACATTGGGCATCAAGCCCGGCATGACCCATGAAGAGGTACTCAAGCAGCTTTTCGGCGGGATTGAAATGCGCATTGAAGTTCAGATGGCGGGCACGGTGAAATCCACGACGGCACAATATCCCGCGGAAGGGCGTAAAAACGCGTTCACCGTTTTCCTGATGGATTTCGGCAAGATCCTGAATTCCCGCAAGGGACTCCGCCTGTTCAGCGAGGGGAACGCGATGGGCGGCGACGTGCCCCCGCTGATCAAGGGGGTTCCCGGCATCGAAATCGAGCAGGGTGAGGTCGTCTTCGAAATCGCTCCTTGAGACCGGCGAGGAGGCGTAAGATCCTGATCGCAGCGGCCGAGCGTTGGCCCTTGCTCGCCATCACAGGGTCCCGTCTTTTGAACGGTGGGCGCCGATGAGAAGGTTCGGTGAAACGGCACTCCCACGCCGGCGATGAAGAAGGTGTCGGGCGATCGCCCCGGGAAAGAGACGATCGTCTGACGCCGCGCCCCATATGATCGCGCCCGGCAAATCGTATTGGGCTTGCGTTTTTGGCGTTCCGGAAGATCGGACAAGCGCCGAGCGCTTTTACCGGCAGCTCACGTCCACCCTCATCGCGCCCGCTTTTCGGAGGCCGGAATTTTTCGCCGGCATTCGACCCGGCCGACGCCTGCGCCCGGTATGTTTCGATATTCTTCTTCCGCAAAGCGATCCGGCTGCGGGCCGCATCCTCCGAAAACGCGTGGAAGAATCTCTGTTTCTGATCTTGCTTTGCTCGTCCTCAACGGCGCGGTCGGAAAAAGCCAATGAACTGGCTACGATGTCGAAGTCCATGGGCCGGGGCGACGACGTCATCGCCGTGATCTTGGAGGGCGATCCCCTTACGGCCGACCGAGTCGTCCGCGCGGAGAATTGCCTGCCACCCGCACTGCGGTATCCGCCACCCATGGTGGTGGATGCCCGGCCGGAAGCCGGCGGTATCTCCGAAGCCGTGCTCCGCGTGCTGGCTGAAATCGCCGGAACAATTCCGGAGACCTTTCTTGCCGCTCACGATCGCTATATCTTCCGTCGCCGACTGACGCTCGCCGGCGCCACAATCGCTTTGGCATCCGGTCTATCCTTCTGGAGTTCCTCCCGCCCGGCCCAGCCCGCCCCGCTGGCCGGCGACGCCGGTTCCGCAGACCGCCTGCGCACGGATATGGCGAAAACCCGCGGCCAGCCGGACGGACGATCCGACGCGGCCAACATCGAACCGGGCATCGCGTGGATGGCGGCTGCGCGGGAGGCGGTTCGATGGAATCGTCCCCTGGAAGGCGCCTTGCTCGCGGCCCGTGCCCTCGGTTTTCGTGGATACGGCATCGAACGATTGAATGAGACGTCGCCCGAAAATCATGCTCGTTTTGCCGCAGCCTATCCCGATCTTTTTTCTTCGGAACGCCGCGAAGAGATCCGGGCACAATTGGTCAAAATCATCGAAGACGCCGGCAAGACCGGATTTCCCTATTGGTCCGGCCCTTCCGCCAATGAGCGCGTGGGTCGATTGCTCAGCGTGGCGTTCAGCCCGGACGGAACGCAATTGGCCTGCGGTTCGGACGGCGACCTCATCCTGGTGCACGATCTTCGCCGTAAGGGGTCAGTCCTCCGTCTACGGGGAGAGCCCGCCGATCTTTCCGTAACCGCATTGGCCTTTTCTTCCGATGGCGTGCGGTTGGGCATTGTCGGACGGCACGATACCGTCCTGCTCGCCAACCTGCGTGAACAGAGAATCGAGCGGACATTCGGCGGCTTTGGCGGTCCAATCCACGCGGTCGCGTTTCACCCCGACGGGCGCAAAATGGCCGCCGGCGGCGCCGCCGCGCCCGATCGCCGGGGGCGAGGAATGGCCCATATTTGGAGTCTCGAGGATTCGATGGGCCGCGCCATCCCTTGCGAAACGCCGATCAACGTCGTGGCCTTCAGCGCCGACGGCAAACGGTTGTTGGCCGGCGGCGAGAGCCTCGAAATTTTCGACGCGGCAAACGGGCGCCTCCTGCAGCGGCGAAAAGGCCCGCCGGGCGGCATCCGCGCCATCGTTGAAAGCCCCGACGGACGCCAGCTGGCCGCCGGCGGCGGCACGACCGCGAACGCCGCGATTACGCTCTGGGATTCGGACGGAAATGAAACGCTGATCCGCCCTCCCGACGTGCCCGCGCGGGTCACCAGTCTCCGTTTCTCCGCCGATTCGAGAACGCTGATCGCGGGCCACACGGACGGCTTCATTCGCGTCTATCGTCTGCCGAACGGCGACATCGTCGCCATCATCGCCGCCCACCGCGGGCCGATCAACGCCATTGACCTGAGCCCCGATGGCCGGTCGCTGGCCAGCGTGGGCGACGATGGCACAGCGCGGCTGTGGAACGTCTCGGAAAGCCGGCGCCCAGGCCGATCGGACTCGGACTCCGATGCGGAAAGTCAAAACACCGATTTCGCGGCCTATGTGGCCACCGGCTGGTATGCGGTGGGAGATCGGCCGCCCCTCGTGAACGTCGGCGTTCCCGTCATCCGCGGTTTTCTACACGTGCCCGCGGAATCTCATGTCGGCGTGCTGCACGCGGCCTCGCCCGGGGAGGAGGAGCGCCGGCTGTTCGAGTACTACCTTCGCTGCTCGGCCTATGACGCGGCGATGGCCCTGCTCGATTCGACGCCGGAGTTGGAACTCGACGCCACTCCGCTGGCGCGTCACGCCACGGACCTGTGGCGGCGTCTCGATGGCGGTGGAATGGCGCCGCTTTTTTTCGAACGCCTGGCGCGGTCCACCTGGGGACGGTCCAACCTCTTGTCCGAGGACGCGATCGCACGACTTGCTCTTGACGCCGACGATCGGCGGCTATTGGATCAAATGCGCGCTTCGGTTCCGTTGGCGACGCCCTGAATCGCCGCGGCCCAGATAGACAACTGCCCGGCCGCCGGTCTTTCGCCGGCCGCCGGGCAGTTGTCGCCACACCATGCCCCGCTTACGCTTGTGAGACCGCGCGCTTTCCGCGGTTGCGGATCCGACGAACCCACAGCCCGCCGCTCGCGGCCAGAACGAACAGGAACGCCGCAGACGGTTCAGGGATCATGACGTATTCGAGTTGGGTGTAGAAGGAGGAAGTCGGCGTCGTGCCCTGGACTTGCAGATTGTCGTTGGCGAGGATGTTGAACGTCACGGGATATGAGTTCTTGACATCAAAGTTCCAACTGCCCGTGCCCGAGTAACTGGCAAAATAACTCGAGCCCACCGAACCCGTGCGCTGTGAATCCAATTCGCCAGCGACCTGATACGTATCGCCCTCCTGGCCGGCGGGCTGGAGAGTCAGTTGATCGTTCAGCACGGCGTTCACACTAGATTCAAAGTCCGACCCCGCGGCAATAGTGTTGTCAGAACCGTTCAACAACGAAGCGGAGGACAAACCCCAACTCCACTGCCCGTAGATGCCAGAGAAGCGAGCCTCAAGGGATGCCGTGTCGCTGTTGGTGAACGTGTGGGGCTGCGTTTCGTGTTGGTTTGTGATCGTCAGCGTCGCCACACCCGTATCGAACGTGAAGGTCAGCTTGACCTGTTTCAACTCCCAGGCGGCATACGCGCCGCCCGCCACCGTGCCGACCTTATCGAAAGCGAAACGGATGCCATTCTCGCTCCCGGAATTGCCCGTTCCATACTGTTTGATGCTGACCGCCGCTGCGCCCTCGAAGGTCGTTGGCGTGACGGTCGTAGTCATGCTTACGGGTGTCTGTGCAAAAGAAAAAACAACGGCCCACATTAAGGTTGCAAATACCGCAACCGCAATCTTCGATTTCATGGAGTTCCC
>CALLML010000095.1 GCA_938005705.1 uncultured bacterium | reverse complement strand
TTTCGGCGGAATGAAAATCTTCAGAAACTTGCGCGGATTACGATGCCGGCGCTGCCAGCGGGAAAGCACGTGGCCCACGGAAAGCGCGATGCCGAAGGTCGCCACGGTTCGCCCGATCGCCATCGGCCAGCCCAGCACGCCAGCGGTCATGAACACCGTCGGCACGTTGAGCATCGGCGCGGCAATCAGAAAGGCCACGGTCGGCCCCAGCGGGATGCCCGCCTCGACCATGCCGGCCAGCACCGGCACGATGCCGCACGAGCAGATCGGGATGACGGCGCCCGCGATCGTCGCCATCAGGTTCGCCTTGAAGCCGCCATAGCCCATCTTCGCCTTCACTTTTTCCCACGAGACAAACACGATCAGCGCCCCGGCGATGAGCATCCCGATGAACCAGTATTGGAACAGCTCCACGAGCACCGCCGATGCTTTGATGTACATGAACCACAGCACCTGCGGGATATTCCAGGACAGCGGCGTGGGGATGTCCGTCAGGCGCGCCTCCGCTTCCGGGACGCCGGGCGGCTGAAGCAGCCCGTACAGGTAAAGGGCCTTGAACGACAGTCCGTTCCACCACACATAGAGCAGTCCGCTGGCGTACATGACAGCCACCAGCGCCAAATACATCCACATTTTAGGGGTCGGGCGAAAACCGGCGCGAGTGGGCGACGCCGCGGAGGTCGGGCGGTCCGTTTCCGGCATGGTTATTGTCCGCCTCCCATCGCGCCTCGCATCATTTCCGCCATCGCCGCCGGCCACGAGCCTCGGGCCGCGACATCCGCCATCCTCTCCCGGCACCGCGCCATCATCGGCGCCATCCGAGCCGGATTCGCCTTCAGGGCTTCGCAAATATCCGGCAGAAAGTCCATGACCAGTTCCGCCCGCTCCTCGGGCGTCAGTTTCTGGATTTCCTCTCGTAACGTCTGCCGTTCCATCTTCGATCTCCCCATGGATTCAGGTTTTATCCGCAACAACCGCCGCCGCGCGGCGCCGCCACGGCCGCGAAATCGAATCCCAGGTCCTGAGAGAGCGCCTGGTTGATTCGCTGCAACAGGGATATCAACGCGGCGAGGGCCTGTTGTTGCCGTTGCGTCAACGGGTGCTGTCGGATCTTCTCCTGCACCTCGGCCAATTCTAGCGCTTCAGCGGCGGCCAGCGCCCGCCCCTGCGCGCGGACCTCGCGCCACCGCGCGGACAGCGCGCGGTAGCGAGCGAGCGAGGCCGCCAGTTCTTGGTCCGACTCCATAACCATCCGCGCCGTCTCCAGATCGCGCCATTCCGGACTTAGCTGGATGGCGCGCCGAAGGTTTTCCACCGCGGCGGCAATCACACTCTCGGTCGCCGTCTCTTCTTCCGGCATCGCGTGGATCCTTTCTCAGCCGCATGCGCACCCCGGCCCGCAACCGCCACCGAGACTGGGTCCCCCGCGCGCGGCCGCGCGCGAGGCGGTCAATACGTTCACGGACCGGAACGCTCGGATCGTGTTCTCAGACCCACACTGCGGGCACTTCGGGCGGATCCCCTTCGAGTATTCGGACAAGGACGCCTGAATCTCGAACGGACAGCCGCACTTCAGACAAACATATTCATACGTCGGCATTCGGTTTCACCAGTCCTGATGAATCGGCCCTCATGCTTCTACATTTCGCCAACAGGCGAAGTATAATCCAACCCTTCCCACTTTGCAAGCCCGCCCATTGCGCGATCTGGAATCCACTTCCCGCGTTCGGCTGTGTCCATCGCCACCGACGCTCGCCCGTTCGTCACCGCTCTGGGCGATGGGCGGCGTCCGCCGTTACGAAGCGGCGCACTCCACGCCGTCGCTGGATCTCTTTTTTCCCGCCTCGCCCAGGCGTCGCGCGCAGGCCGTAACCGCGTTCGTCGCCGCAGTCAGCACCGGGCACCACACCGGAGGAATCTTCGGATCAGGGTTTCCCTCGGCCAATCGTGACAACCCCGCGCGCATCTTCGCAAGATTGAAGAGGGACGCGGTGAACATGATCGACATGCCGGCCATCACGGAAACGAGCGCAAGCATCCAGAACCCGATGAGGGTTGGTGGGCCGTCGAACAGTCGCGCGGCGACGGCCGCAATGACGGTGGACATCGCCAGCCACACGGCCAGCACCGCGAGATACGCCGGAATATTGCGGACTCGGAAAGGCTTCAACCCCTCGTCTCCCGCGTTCCTCGCCGTGTCCGCACGTTCGTTTGTCGCCATGACGTTCGCTCCCTCGGATTCAGCGCACCGCCGGCACGAGCAGCACCGGGACCGTCGAACGTCGGGCCACGGCGTGACTCACGCTGCCCAGAAACATCTCGCCGAGGAAACCTCGGCCCTGGCTGCCCATCACGGTGAGCGAAATATCTCCTTTGCGGATTCGCTCCACAATTTCTTTTTTCGGCGAACCGTAGCGCAGCTCGAGATCCACTCCCGCGGCACCGGCATCCATCAAATCCTTCCGCAAGCGCTCCAGCCGATCCGTGTCGATGCGGTTGAACTCCTCCAGCCGATTCTTCAGGTGCCGCTCAATTCGCGCCTGATCCTGCACGTGGAGGAGTGTGACGCGCTTGGCACCGCACGACGCGATCTTTTTTACATAGGCGAACGCGTGTTCGGCATTGTCCGAAAAATCCGTCGGAAACAAAACGTGCTCCAGAGGATCACAGGGATACGCGTCGCACGGCGCCTCGTTTTTCTCCCGGCGTTTCAACCGCAGCAACAACACGGGCTTGGTGGCGTTATGAATCACCCCGCTCGCCACGCCGCCGAGCAAGATTTCGCCCGTCAACGTGCTGCCCGGTTCGCCGACCACAATCAGCGAACAATCGAGTTCGTCCGCCTGTCGGTTGATCTCGATCTGTGGCAGTCCGAGGGCCATTTTCGCCGTCGCGATATAACCGAGGTCTTCCAAGGTCTTCCGCTGACGCTCGATGGAGGGCCTCGCGAGCTCCATCAGATGATCCGCCAGCGCGCCGACGTCGCGAATGTTGAAGACGTGCAGCAGCACGGCCTCACGCGTGCCGAGATGTTTGAGATTGCCCAGGGCGCAAACGGCCCGCTCCGAGGTCTCCGAGAGATCCGTCGCCACGAGCATTTTCGAGAACATGTTCGTCGTCTCCTTCCAATTTTCCTTACGACCGTTTGTCAGCAAACCAGTGCTCCGTGCTCGTGCAGATCCGCACCAGCCACAACATCACCGGGACCTCGATCAAGACCCCCACCACCGTCGCCAGCGCCGCGCCGGACGACAGGCCGAAGAGCATCGTCGCCGTGGCGATCGCGACCTCGAAGTGGTTCGAGGCCCCGATCATCGCCGCCGGCGCGGCGTCGCGATACGAAAGTTTCAGTAACCACGCTAGTCCGTAGCCCAACCAGAAGATCAACATGGTCTGGATAAACAATGGAATCGCGATCCAGAGAATCGTCAGCGGATTGGATACGATCACGTCGCCCTTGAAGCTGAACAGCAACACGAGCGTGGTCAGTAGGGCGATGATGGTGATCGGCGTGAGGACGTGAAGGAATTTTTCGACAAACCACCGTTCGCCCTTGGCCTGAATAATCCATTTGCGCGAAAAATAACCGCACACCAGCGGCAACGCCACGTAGATCAGAATCGAAAGCAACAGCGCCTGCCACGGCACCGGCAGCTTGCCGACGCCCAGCAGAAAGCCGCCCAGAACCCCGTAGAGCAGCAACATGGTCAATGAGTTGATGGCGACCATGATCAGCGTCAAGCCATCGTTGCCGCGCGCCAAATAGCCCCACACCAGAACCATCGCCGTGCAGGGAGCGATGCCCAGTAAAATGCAGCCGGCAAAATAGCTGCGCCATAACGGAATTTGCAGCATTTTGACCCCTTCGTGCAGCACGACCCTGCCGGCGCCGTGCGCCGCGCCCACGGGCAAATCCAAACCGAAGGGCATTTTCACGAGGTCGGTCGCTTCCGCCCCAATCAGCCCCCGGAAAAGAACGCCCAGGAACAGCAGCGCGATGCCGTACATCGTGAACGGCTTGACGCACCAATTGATGAACAAGGTCAGCCACACCGGCTTTCCGCTGCCGCCGGCCTTGATGACCGAGGCGAAGTCAATCTTCACCATGATCGGATACATCATGAAGAAAAGACAGATCGCGATGGGAATGGACACCACCGGCGCGCCATTGACGAAGATCGCCATGCCGTCGAGCGTTTTGGCCAGTCCCGGAGCCAACTTGCCCAGCACGATCCCAGCCACAATGCACAGCGCTACCCATATCGTCAAATACCGCTCAAAAACGTTCGTCATCCGCCGTTCCTGCGGCCCCTGCATGTTGTCCTGCATCGCTCGCGTCCCTTCTCGTAGTCGTCTGTCGTCGTGATTGTTCTATGATCGCCCCTAGCGCGCGTTAGGCACCGCGCTCGCCGCCCGGTTGCTGCGCGCGGGGCGACGCTTTCATTAGCTCCTCGGAAAACTCCCGCATCGCGCTCATGGCGCCTCTCTCGACCATGTGGCCGACCGCGATGGCCTCGCGGATTGCGTCGTCGGTCAGCCCGACTTCACGGGCCTTGTTGACGTGATACCGCAGGCATGGCTGGCAATGCGCGCCGACCGAAGCGCCGATCGCGATCAACTCTCTGGTCTTGTCGTCCATCTTTCGAATCTCCTCTCACGCCATCATTCGTTGTTTGCGGCACAACTCCTCGGGGCGGCGGGCGACCACCGCCGCTAACTTTTTCCGGTCCGCTCGAATCTGCGGGTCGTCCTGTAGAGTTCGGTTGAGCCAATCGAGCGGCGCTCGCGGGCCCGCGCTGGGATCGGAATCCGGTCGACGGTAATAGGCCCACCGTCCATCTTTCCGCGAGACCACCAGGTCAGCCGCCGCCAAAATGGACAGGTGCTTCGAGACCGTCGAAGGCGCGAGCCCCAGCACTTCGACGATCTGGCAGACGCAGAATTCGCCCCGCTCAAGCATCATCAGAATACGAATGCGCTGCGCGTCGGCCAGCGCCTTGGTCACACGCAGCGCCCCTCGAAGGTCGCCGCGCATCATCGAATTGATCTTTCCGTGTTCGCCGGTCTCGGCCTTCGGCGGCAACGTCGCCGCGAATCCGACGGAACTTGGTTTGTATATGTGGCCATTTGGCGAAGTATAATGCACAGCGATCTCGGGTCAAGAATGGAAGGCTCGCGGCCCGGCGCAAGCATCCTTGAGACGGAGCGCCGCCGCGCCACCGAAGGGGAGAGCGGCGCCGATCAGTCTGGTGGAGATGGCCTCGCCGCGATCCCGGTGTCTCCGACCACCCCCCCACGGGGGATCAAATGCACCGACGGCGCCTTGACGCGCGCCGTCACCTCGACGCCGGGACGCAGATCGAGTTCCTCGCAGGCGGCCCGCGTGACCAACGCGACAAGCGGGAATCCGGCATCGAGCTCCACGCACACCAACGGACTGCCCGGCCGCACCGTGACGACGCGCGCGGGCAGAACGTTTCGCGCGCTCGTGGGCCCGCCGCCGCGATCGAGCACGACCTCCTCGCCCCGAATGCTGACCAGCACCTCGTTCGCGCATCCCGACGCCGCCACCGCCGTCAACTCGGCCGTTCCGACCTGCACGACGGCCAAACCGTCACGCACGCCGACAATACGCCCGGGCTGCAACGTCTCCACGCCGAAAAACTCCGCCACGCCCGGCGCGGCGGGGCGGCCGTACACCTCGGCTTTTTCGCCTTGCTGGACGACCTGCCCATCGAACAGCACCGTGACCCGCTCCGCCAAAACGTACGCCTCGGCCAGATCGTGCGTGACCAACAGCACGGTCAATTCACGTTCGCGTTGCAATTCGTGCAGCAGCCACCAGAGTTCGCGGCGCAGGCTTTCGTTGAGCGAAGCGAAGGGCTCATCCAGCAGTAGCGCGCGCGGCCGGCCGGCCAACGCCCGCACAAGTCCCACCCGCTGACGTTCGCCGCCGGACAACTCGGCCGGATATCGGTCCAACAGCGTGCCGATGCCGGTCGCAGCGACCAATTCGTCCAACACGGGCTGAAACTCGTTCGGAGGCAGCCCCCGCGCTCGCGCGCTGTAGGCGAGATTGTCCCGAACGGTTAGATGGGGAAACAATCCGAGATTTTGCGGCACGTAACCCAGGCCGCGTCGCTCGATGGGTACATCGGCCGCATCTTCGCCGGCGATCCGGAGCCTTCCGCCGTGAGGTCGAAGCACGCCCAGAATTGCCTTCAACAGCGTACTCTTGCCCGCGCCGGACGGGCCCAACACGGCGTGGCATTCGCCGCGCGCAACCGTCAGACTGACCTCGCGCAGGCGGAACGCTCCGACCTCCACCGTGAGTTTTTCGATCTCAAGCACGGAAGGCCGTCCCCAGCAGCTTGCGGGTCGCGAACAGCGCCGCAAGGCCAATCACCACCAGCAGCAGAATCAGGGCGACCGTACCTTCGATGTCGGCCCCGGCCAGCCGCAGATAGACCGCCACCGGCAGCGTCTCGGTGCGCATCGCCATCGTGCCGCCGATCATGATGGTCGCGCCGAACTCGCCCAACGCCTTGGCCCACGCGAGGATAAAGGCCGCGATCAGGCCGCGCCGCGCCAAGGGCAGCGTGACGGTCCGCCAGGCGTACCGGGGCGTCGCCCCCAACGTTCGCGCGACGGTTTCCAATTCGACCGGCGCTTCGTCGAAGGCGGCTTTCAGCATCCGCACCGCGACGCCGAGCACCGTCACGAACTGCGCGAGCACAATACCGGCGACCGTGAACACAAAGCGGGCGATATGGTTCTCGATCCACACGCCAAGCGGATGATTGAAGAACATCAGCAGCATCGCGCCCAGGGCCGCCGGCGAGACGATGATCGGCAACTCCAGCAGGGTGTTCACGATCTCCCGTCCGGGGAAGCGATAGCGCGACAGCGCATAGGCCGCCGGTGTACCCAGCAGCAACGCGAGGAGCGCGGCCGAAGTGGCCGTCCAGAGTGAAAGCCGCACCGAGAATAACGTTCGCTCCGAGCGCACGGCCGACCTCAGCGTCTCGAGGTCAAGAAACCACGCCAGCGAAAGCAGGAGCCCGGCGTAGAGCGCCAGCACCGCCAGCGCAGCGACGATCGTTGTGCGGCGAAACGTCATTCTCTACTTCTACCTCGGATCCATTCCGCGGGAACCGCATATTCGCCGCCCACTGGTTTTTCCGCGCCGAGCCACGCGGCGGCGTCTTCGGCCGTGCAGAAATAGCCATGTCGGGCGAAAATCGCCCGACCCTCGGGCCCGGTCAAAAAATCAATAAATCTTTGCGCGGCGGCGCGGTCGATGGAACAGCGGGAAACCGCGATCGGCATGTAACCGATGCGGGGAACCTGCGCCGGGGCGAGCGGCACGGTCTCGATGCGATCCGGATTCCAATGCTCGAAGACGCGCCAACCCATGACCGCATCCGCCATGTTCAGCAAAACGGCCGCCGCCGTCTTTTCACAGGATTCCGTGTAGTTGACCAGATTGCGCCGGAAGGCCGCTTTCTCTTCCGGCGTGAACTCCCGCTCGATGATCTCCACCGCATACGCGCCGACGCAGACGCCCTCCGGATTGGCGATGGCAACCCTCAGGCCCGGCCGCGTGAGGTCCCGCAGCGTGCGGATCCCGTGGGGATTGCCTTTCCGTACGTTGATCGCGGGGACGAGATACACCACGATCTTTTCGGTGTCCGGCAACACATCGCCCTCGCGTTTCGCCTTCTCCATATAGTCCGACGAACCGGGAAAATAGAGGTCTCCCCGCCGAGCGAGCTTCATTTGAGACAGCACATAGCCCGACCCGCCAAAGATCAGATCCACCCGAACTCCAGTTCTTTGCTTGTACAATCGGGCCACCTCTTCGGTGGGCGGCTTCGACGCCGCGCCGGCAAAGACGAGGAGTGGTTCGCCGGCGCCGGCGAAAGCGGGAAGGACCAGGACCATTTCCACGAGCGCGGCGAGCGCCGCGCGAATGAATTGCGCATTTCCCTTGCCCATGCAGCTCTGCCCCCCGAAGTCAACGGTCCGACGGCGTATTGACATTGCGCCATGCGTCCGCGAGGTCGGCGGGGATTGGCGGGTGCAGCACCCCCAGTCCACCGGCCGCGTCCATCGGTCGGCGCGCTCGTTCCAAAATCGACGCCATACGGAAGTCGTAATAGGCGAACAGTGGCTCGGGAGTCTGCCGGCCTGGCAGGATCGGCAAAATGGCGCGAACGCCGGGACGACGATGCGATAAGAGCCACTCCACCGCGGCAGGGCGGATGTCGGGCAGGTCGCAGGCAACGAACACCCAGTCCGCACGCGGCGCCCAGCGCATCGCCGCGCGAAGACCGCGCAGCGGCCCCTCCGCGTCTTCCGCATCGGGCAGAACGGCGAGGCCCTTCAGTGCCGAAGGAATACGGCCCGCGCCGAGAATCACCCGGCGCTCCACGAAAGGTTCCAGCGCCGTTGCCACGCGCTCAATCCAAGTCGCCCCACCCTCGTGAATCAGATGCTTGGGCCGTCCCATCCGGCGGCTCGCTCCTCCGATCAAGATGCCGCCATACACCGGCGTTGTACGCCACGCCTCCGCCATCCACGCCTCGATCAGTTCGAGCAACACTGCGGGGCGATCTTCGGTCCGCTTCAAGACACGGCGAATGCCGTGGGCCTCCGACGGGAGCGGTTCCTCGTCGTCGCGGCACAGCCACACCTTGAAGGGCAGCGGTGTGGATTTGTGGCCTTCGACGAGAATGAGGTCATACTCCGTTCCCCATCGCGCAACAATTCGATCGAGCGCGGCTTCCGACGGATCGTGCACTCGGAGAAAGGCCTGCTGTGTATCGCGAATGACAACGTCCGCGCCGGCCGCGAAGAGGCGATCGGTGTCCTTGCCTTCCCGGTCGAGAGTCAGGCCGTGCGCGTCCTGCTTCACGACGAGGACCTTCCAGCCACGCGCGGTCAGCCGGGGCAAGACCGTCTCAATCAGTGTGGTCTTGCCGGCGCCACTATAGCCGCAGATGCCGAACATCGGATAGACGGAACAGCGAATGAACGCGAATGAACGCGAATGGGTACCCATGACAGGAGCGTGGCTCAGTGCCGGCTCGCGAACTCCCATGCCGTTATTCGGCGCCACGTCGCGGCCATACGCGTTCACTTGCGGTTTCTCCCTCCCCTCCCGCCCGCCCGCAGTCGGAGGGATCGCCGCGCAGTTTCGCCAGCCCATGTCCGAGCGCCGGCAGAATCGCTTCGAGGTTCTCCACGGCCCCGCGTTCGGAACCGGGAAGACTGACGATCAGCGTGCGGCCGCGGATGCCGGAGACGCAGCGGGAAAGCATGGCGTGGGGCGTGTTTCGGAGCGATGCCGCGCGCATGGCTTCATCCAGTCCGGGTGTGAACCGCTCGACGACGGCGCGCACGGCTTCCGGCGTGACATCGCGCGGCGCGAAACCCGTGCCGCCCACCGCCGCGATGAAGTCCGCGCGCCGTTCATCGGCGTAGTGACGCAACCGCTCCTCCAACTGTTTTTGTTCGTCCGGCAGAATCTCTGTTTCGAGAATATGCGCCCCGAGGCCCTCTTCGAGTCGTCGCGCCACGGCGGGGCCGGCCGTGTCGCGCGTGTCGCCGCGGGAG
>CALLML010000094.1 GCA_938005705.1 uncultured bacterium | reverse complement strand
TGTCCACCGGCTTTCCCGCCGGGTGGCGGAGCTCTGCCGATCCTGGCCGAAATTGGATCAACACACCCTCACCCAAGCATCCGGTGAAGCGCTGCGACACCGGCGCGTCCTCCGCAGCGCCCATTCCTACGCCGCCCCCCCCCGAACGCTCTATTTCCAAGGCCGTGCATGAATAATCCGGGCTAAGATAGCTTCGTTCACCCGGTCCTTGAGTAGAGCTCAGATATCTTCTGTCGCGGTCCATTGTGCAAGTGGTATAAAACAAACACGTGATTATTTGTGAACAGCGCCCGAGGCACCTGTCTTACTGTCTCAACATACATCCCGGCGAGAGTTGGGCGGAGGTGGTTGAAGCCGTTGAACACTACGCAGCAGCGGTGCGCGCGGAGGTGTGCCCCGACCGTCCGATGGCTCTCGGATTGCGCCTGTCGGCACAGGCGGCAGAAGAGGCAGATGAGCGCCGTCTAGCGGACCTGCGTCGGCGCATGGAGGCGCTGGGGCTGTATGCGCGCAGCATCAATGCGTTTCCCTATGGCCGTTTTCACGGAACCCGCGTGAAAGAAAGGGTTTATGCACCGGATTGGCGGACGCAGGAACGGCTGGCCTATACCCTTCGAGCGGCCGAAATTCTCACTCGTCTTTTGCCGAAAGGCGACACGGGCTGCCTCAGCACCGTGCCGGTGTCTTACCGTGCCTGGACGGCGGACGAGACCGATGTGGGCAAGGCGCGAACGCACCTGCGAATGGCGGCCGAGGCGCTGGCGCGGCTGCGAGACCGTACGGGACGGTTTATCGGCTTGGCACTCGAACCGGAGCCCGATTGCTGGATCGAGACGGAGGAGGAGTCCCTTGCGTTCTTGTCCTCGCTCTCCCAAATGGGTGAAGCCGCGCGGCATCTCGGCGTCTGTTTGGACACCTGCCATCTGGCGGTGGTTGGACGGCCGCCCCTCGAGGCTGTGCAGCGTCTTCGCAAAGGGGACGTGCCGATATTTAAAATTCAAGTGAGCGCCGCGCCTGTGGCGCGAAATACGGAGGCAGGCCGTCGGGCGCTCGCCGCCTTCGCTGACGAGGTGTATCTGCATCAAACCTGTGCTCTGAACGACGAGGGGCGACCCGTCGCGCGGTGGCCTGATCTGCCGGAAGCCCTCGGCGCGTTGGGCGCACTGTCGGAATCGGTCGAGGTCCGCACGCATGCGCACGTGCCGCTGCATTGGACGGGCGAGGGCGCAGCGCTCGGCACGACAGCCACCCAGCTCGGTGCCGAATTTTGGTGGGAGGCAGTCCGCTCGACGGCGGATTTTGAGATCGAAACCTATACATTCGATGTGCTGCCGGCCGCCCTGCGGGTGGGCGGCGTCGTCCAATGCATTGCGGCGGAATACCGCTGGGCCCAGGCGCGACTGGCATCGGCTTCGGAGAAAACGGCATGAGCATGCGCGCTCGAATGCCCGATGTGCGATCGACGCTTACCCTCAAGGACGCGCTGCCCTTGCGCAGTCGTGTTCTGATCATGACCCATGACTACCCCGATCCCGACGCCCTCGCCTCGGCGGCGGCGCTGCACTTGTTGCTGGACCGCGCCTATCATGTCCGCAGCACCATCCTCTTCACAGGCGTTGTCAGCCGTGCGGAAAACCAGGAACTGCTCCGCCATTTTCGGTACCGTTGGCGTTTTACGGAGGATTTTCAGCCGCCCGCGCGCTGGCAGCCGGCCATCTTTCTCGACGTCTGGCCTGGGTCAGGCAACATCACGGTCCCTCCTTGGGCGCGTCCGATCGGCGTGATGGACCATCACCCGCCGCCGACCCGCATGGCTCCTGAAGGATGGTTCGTGGATGTGCGACCGGGCCTGGGGGCCACAGTGACCATCCTTTACGAGCAATTGCGAGAGGCCGACGTGAACGTTCCGCCCTGGCTGGCCGCGATCATGGCTTACGCCATTGAGACAGAAACCCTGGCCTTCACACGCCTTTCCACACCGGAGGATCGTGCGGCTTACATAGCGTTGATGAGCCATGCAAACCTGCGTATCATCGGGGCCATTCGCCATGCGCCG
Source organism: uncultured bacterium (assembly GCA_938005705.1). Classification (GTDB taxonomy): domain Bacteria; phylum Verrucomicrobiota; class Kiritimatiellia; order PWTM01; family PWTM01; genus CALLML01. Next base: position 21,717 of record CALLML010000094.1, on the reverse strand, counting down.
CTGCCACGGGCCCATTTCAGCCGGCTGCAAGAAGCGATCGCGAATGCCCGCCTATACGTCAACGTAGCCTGGACGCACTTGCCCGAGGCCGACCCTCCGGAGCTCATCGCGGAGGTGGCCGATCTGCTCGCGCGGATTGAGCGAGTAACATGGAGTTTTTGCACGGGTGAACGAGGAGATCAGCTCCTTGTTTCGGTTCGTGGAGACCGACGAGACGCCCGATGCGGACGCATCGTCCGCGAGGCCATCGGTGGCGACGGACAGGGGGGCGGGCACGATCGAATGGCGGCGGGTTTCGTTTCGCTCACGGGCTTGACGCCGGAACAGCGTGACGAGCGATTACGCCGACTGCAGACCGCATTGTTGCGACGGATGATTCCCAAGAAACTGCCAACGGAGGACGCCGACCTTGACCGGATCGGACGGACATTGGTATGAGCGAAGCGCGGGCCGGACTCCGGCTCAGGTTTCCGGCAATTCGGGTCACTCTGACTTGTTTGCCGGCAGCATCGGATTCGTTTCGCCCCTCGCCGGAGAGTCCGACTCCTTGGGCGAAGCGGCGCCAAATTCTACCTTTATTTCGCCGAACCGGCCTTCAAGATGATCCCGATAGAACGCATCCCGGTCTTCGGCGGCCAGCAGTTGATCGGCCAATGCCTTGGGAACGCCGTGATATTCGAAGACGTCGCCGCTGCGACGGACGATGACGAGCGTTTCGTCGCTGTCATAATAACGGGCGCTAAATAGGGTTTCGGAGCGGATCGGCGTGAAACCTGTCTCGAATTCGGGTTCCTCAGTCCCTCGGGTGGCGCAGGCGGACAGCAATGCGAGAGGCAACATCGCAGGTAGCAATGCGGGCATGATTCGAAGCCATGTTCGAGCTTTCATCGCAATCCCCCATAAAATTTCATTCCTATTTGTATCATTTTTCCCCCCTGATTCAAACACTGATCAACAGGAGTTTTTTTTGTTCTCGCGGCCTTTACCCCGAAGGCTATTTCGTGTAGAGTATCGCTATCGGCATGGTGCCGTTAAAGGGTTAAACTCACATGAAAAGAGTCAAGGTTTCCGACTCGCACATAAACCTACCGCCATGTTTTCGCACCGCTTTAAAAACCGTGGTTTGTCTTCCGATCGTCACGCTCCCCGTCTTTTGGGCGACGCCCGCGCATGGCCAGGAGGGGGCCCCATCGCCCGCCGCGACCGCGCCGGTCTCGTTCCGCGACGAGCGGGGGTTGCACACGGCGGAAGTGTGGAAGGTGCTCGAGGAAAAGGCGCGAAGCAAGCCGAACTCCAACGAGGCTAATGCGATCGCGGAGAGACCGCGGTTCCAGGCTTATTACGCGAAATACTACTCCAACTGGACTGCGCCTGAACCGCGCACGCCACCACCGGGCAAACTGCGGAACCTCTCGGAGGCGCCGGCGAAACCGCGCTTTCCGCTTACGGGCAAGGTCTGGCCGGCCAAAGACGGTGAGGCCTCAATCTGTCTCTGGGAAGATGACAAGCTGGCGGCGGTGAGCATCGGCGTGGACGACAACGAGATGCAGGATATTCCCTTCTGGGGCGAGCTGTCCAAACGGTATGGCGGTCTGAAAGTGACGTTCAACCTGATCGTGTCCCCTATCGGCGGAGAGTTGCGGGGCCGCGTTCATCTTTATGGAACCTGGGATCAATGGCGGCAAGCGCTTCAATTGGAGCATCCACGCATTCGCGTCGCCTCTCACTCCATGACCCATCTGAACTGCCCCGTGCGCGCGGACGGATGGCCGGGGTTAGATTGGGAGACTAGTGAGTCAAAACGACTGTTGGAAGAACAGTTGGGCGTTCGTGTCTATTCTTTTGTCATACCCGGACCCGGTGTGTCTGATTTCAACATTCCGGCATCACTTTGGCGCGAATCCGCGCCCAAGTACTATGCTGCCATGCGATCGTCGAGCGGCAGGTGGATCAACCCCGCCAACCAGATTGATTATTTCGGCATTTGGACCACCTCGGGCATAGGCCCTATCATGGAGGAGGCTTGGGAAAAGGAACCCCGTTACGCTTGGTTGGCCGATCAACACCCGAGAAAATTATTCGACCCGGATCCGGCCAACAGGAGCTATCGCGGCTGGCTCAATATTTACACCCACTGGGTGGCGATGGGAAAGGACTTCGACGTGAAGTTCAGCGCCATGGCTAAAGTCCTCGACTTCATCAACCAGCATCGTGCGGATTTGTGGCACGCCTTTTTCGACGAAGTGATCCTGTACGGACAGGAGCGAGACACCGGATCGGTGACGACCGACGAGGTCACCGACAGCCGGATCGTGCTGACGCTCACCAGTCAGATGGACCCTGCCGTCTTCGATTATCCCCTGACCATCAAGGTGCGCCTGCCGGCAAGCTGGACGTCGTGTACGGCCATGCAGGATCAGAAAGACATCCCCTGCGAGCTGGTGGAGCATGAGGGGGCGCGGTTCGCGCTGGTGAAGGCCGTTCCCGATCGTGGCCGGATTGTGCTGAAGGCGGGGGCCCGGAGACCATAACAAAGGCTTCCTTCCTAGGCCCATTCCGGCGGTGCGCCGCGTCGAGAGCGCCCTCCGCCGAGTTCGGAATCTGCCGGTAACTTTCTCTTGCACCAGTCCCGTCCCTAAGCCAATGCTTATTGTGTGAAAACCTTAAATTGTGATGTGCTGGTGATCGGCAGCGGCCTGGCCGGGTTGATGACGGCGTATCACCTGCGGGGACGGGGTTCCATCATCGTAGCGTCAAAACGGGCGATCGAGGAAAGCAACACCCATTATGCGCAGGGTGGCATCGCCTGTGTGATGGATCCCGACGATTCCTTCGAGGCCCATGAGCGCGATACGCTATCCACCGGCTGCGGGCTCTGCGACGAATCCGTCGTCCGCACAATTATCAGGGCCGGCCCTGAATGCGTGCGGGAACTGGAGGCGCTGGGCATATCGTTTGAACGCCGACGCGGCCGAAGCCGCGAATACGATCTCGGACAGGAAGGGGGCCATTCGCGCCGGCGAGTGTTGCACGCCGGCGACGTGACCGGGCGCCAATTGATCCGCGTCCTTGCGCGGCGCGTGGCCGAGGCGCCCAGCGTAACGATGCTGCCGGATTGGATGGCGATTGACCTGGTGACGACCTCGTGGCTGCGGCGGCCCGGTCCAAATCGTTGTATTGGCGCATATTTCATCGAGCGCGCCACCGGCGATATCCACGCCATTCGCGCCCGTCACACCGTTCTGGCCACCGGTGGCGCCGGCAAGGTGTATCTATACACCAGCAATCCCGACACAGCCACCGGTGATGGGATCGCCATGGGCTGGCGGTGCGGGCTGCCCATCCGAAATATGGAATTCGTCCAGTTCCACCCCACCTGCCTTTACCACCCGGAGGCCAAATCGTTTCTCATCAGCGAAACCGTGCGCGGGGAGGGAGCGCGACTGATCAACGCCGCGGGTGAATCCTTCATGGAGCGGTACGATTCGCGGGGCGCACTCGCCCCTCGCGACATCGTGGCGCGCGCGATTGACCAGGAGATGAAGCGGCGCGGCGACCCCTGCGTGTACCTGGACATCACCCACCGTGGAGAAGATTTTCTCAAAACACGATTTCCCACTATCTATGCCACCTGTCTCAAATATGGCTTCGACATGGCGCGCCAGCCGATTCCGGTTGTCCCGGCGGCGCATTATTTCGTCGGCGGCATCATGGCCTCCGTGGACGGCCGCACGGAGATCGAGGGATTGTATGCCGTCGGCGAAACGGCGTCCACCGGCCTGCACGGTGCCAATCGTCTGGCGAGCAATTCACTACTTGAGGCGCTTGTGTGTTCGCGGTTGTGTGCGCGGACCATCTCCGAGGCCGGCCGGCCCCGTGTGGAAGACGTGGAAATTCCACCGTGGGAGATCGGAGCGGCCGTTCCGAGCGACGAAGCCGTGGTGGTGGAACACAACTGGAACGAGGTGCGGACAGTTATGTGGGATTACGTCGGTATCGTTCGCACAATCAAGCGGCTAGAACGCGCTGCCCGTCGCATCCGAAATCTCCGGCACGAAATTCGTCAGTATTATCTGTCGTATCTGGTGACGCCGGATGTACTCGAACTGCGCAACATCGCAGCGGTTGCCGATCTGGTCATTCGTTCCGCTTTCGCCCGCCGCGAAAGCCGCGGTTTGCATTTCACCCTCAATTTCCCGGAGATGGCGATGGATGCGCCCCCTCGCGATACCATTATCCGCGATCCGCCCGGAGGTCCGATCGCAGAAGGTTGAAATCTTGTTTTGGGATTGCACAGTGGCAGCCGGCATGCGTATGGTACGCCCCGTAATAATTTTGCTTCTGTTGTTTCTCTAAGAATAAAGGATGATGGCGAGTATGGCACAGAAGAAGAGACAAATCGGCGTCCAACTCTGGTCGGTACGCGATGACGCAAAAAAGGATTTGCCGGGGACGCTCCGCGCATTGGCGGAGATGGGATATGCCGGCGTTGAGCTGGCGGGCACTTATGACGTGCCCGCCGAACAGTGGGCAAACTTGCTGAAGGAAAACCGTCTCACCGCCGTCAGCGCGCACGCGTCTCTGGATGCCCTGCGGCCCGAGGCACGCGCCGCCACTTTTGATTTCTACAAGCAGCTCGGCTGCCGTTATCTCGTAGTGCCCGCCCTGCCGGGCGATCTGCGCAAGGATATTGCCGGATATGAACGTGCGGCTGATATCATCAACGAAGCAGCGAACGCGGCTGATGCCGTGGGTATCCGCCTCGGCTATCACAATCACGCCTTCGAGTTCGAGCCGATGAGCGACGGTCGCGTGCCTTACCACGCCCTGGTCGCCCGCCTCCGCCCTGACCTGATTCTGGAGATGGACCTTGGCTGGGTATCCTTCGCTCGAGTCAATCCCGTCGATCTTCTGCGTCAGTATTCTGGCCGTGAGATGCTGGTTCACATTAAGGCCTTCTCCGCGACCAACGAAACGGCCGTCCTGGGCGAGGACGATGTGGCCTGGGCGGATGTGCTGAAGGCCTGTGAAAAAGTCGGCAAGACCGAATGGTACATCGTGGAACATGAGCGCTACGCGAATCCGCCGATGATGTGCGTTAAGCAGTGCCTCGATTATTTGCGCACTCTGAAATGGTGAGAGGGTTGGACCAGAACTAGAAGGCGAGCAATTTGAATGTTGACACCTTTATGCCCTGGTGTAGGATGAAATCATTGGGAGCTTAAAGGACACCAACAGGGCGAGAGCGAAACTACGGGGGTGGAGTATGGCAAAAGCATTACGGGTACTCGTGCTTATTCTGCTCGTGCTGAGCATTGCCAGCTTGTGGCTGGGCATCGTCCTGTTCCGACAGCGCGAGGTGGTAAAAGGGCGCACGCAGAAGCTGGAGCGCGGCCTCGCTGAGATCGCACAGAAACTGGCGGCCCCCAAAGAGCCTCACATTGTCGCGATTGACCGGCGCGTGGATCCGGAGATCCTCAAAGACTACGCGCAAATGGATGGGCAGATCACGCTCGTCGGGCGCATCGCCGAGACTCGCCTGGAACAGTATTTTCAAGAGGGAGAAGACCACCGCGCCACAAAAGGCGAGCTCACGCGCACTAAACTCGAGCTCGACAATACCATCCGGCAGCTGAATGACACGCGTGAACAACTGGCGCAGGCCCGCCGTGAGATTGCGGAGAAAGAGGCGGAGATTGCCCGTCAGCGAGGACGGATCGGGGAGCTGGAGCGAGAACTGGCCGAGCTGAACAAAACCGTGGGCGAGCTACGTCGGCAAGTGGCCGATCTGGAAGAAAAAGTTCACAGCAAGGAAATCGAGATCGCTCGGCTGGAGGATTTGATCAATCGCGATCGCGGGGGGGCGGCAGAAGCGGTTCGCGCCGTCAAACCGGGACTGTCCGGCGAAATCATCACGGTCAACCCCGATTGGAACTTTGTTATTCTGAACATCGGCAGCCGAGATACGCTGGTGCCATCGGCGGAAATGCTGGTGCATCGGGGCGATAATCTGATCGGCCGAGTACGAGTGCGGAGCGTGACGGAAAACCTGGCCATCGCCGAAATTATTCGCGATTGGGAGCTTCAGCCGTTGAGGGAGGGCGACAGTGTTCTCTTCTAATAAAATTGCGGCCATCCTGGCTATCATCGCCACGATCTGTTTCGGCGTACTCATCGCCCTGCAGTTTGCCGAGTGGAGCTACTACCGCGCCGAACCAACCCTCTGGCCGCCCACCGCCGCGCGCTGAACGGACGGAACCGCTCAGAGGACGTCAGGGAGCAGGGCCGTTCGATGCGTAACGGGTGGTGGAGTATTGGGCTTGTTCTAATAGTGGCACTGTTCACCGCAGCAGGATGTGTGTCGATTCCCCACGATGATGATCGCCAGTCGGAACTGCCTTGGAGCGAGCCGAAGCCTTGGGAAGGGGTTATTCCTATGCCCGGCCTCGATCATCGTTGAGCGGCTGGCGCAGGGGTCTTCCAAGGGTTGGAAAAATTTTTGTTTTTTTTCCAAACCTTGGAAAAAAATCGACGCCTGTTTTCCAAACCTTGGAAACCTCGCGTTTTCAATAGCGTTTTTTCCCGCCCGGGGCGTGGCGCAGCCTGGTAGCGCAACAGCTTTGGGAGCTGTGAGTCGTGGGTTCAAATCCCACCGCCCCGACCAGCCCTCACAAGAAGTGGAGCCACGATCCCTGAATGCGGCGGATGGCGGGTGAATCAAGACCGGAAACACGCCCGCCGCCGCTGCGTGCTTTCACCGCATGAGCTCCGATCGAGGTCTCATGGGAACCAACCGGCGGCCGTGGCGGGCTCGATGTCTTTCGGATCCGCAGCACGGCGGCGCGCAGACCTCCATCCGCCGGATAGCCGCTGCCCCCCGTCAAAACTCGATGACGAAGTGGATCACGTCCTCCATCGGCTCGCTGGTGACCTTAAACGGGCTGCGAGTGAAGACCTTCTGCATCGGGCGGTTGGCGCGCAGCACCTCGGCGGTGAAGCCGCGAATGCCGTACCGCTTCGCGATTGTCGCCAGGTGTTGGAATAGGGCCGTGCCGATACCGCGCTTCTGCCAGGCGTCCTGTACCGTGAACGCCACTTCCGCCATATTCGTCTTCTGGTTCAGGTAGTAACGGCCGATGGCTACGATCTCTTCGCCATAAGGCGCCGGCACCGTGGCCACGATGGCAATGTCGCTGCGGTGGTTGACGAACACAAAGTCCTGAATCTGTTGCAGCGGAATCCGCTGGATATGCTTCATGAAGCGGTAATACTTCGTCTCCTCCGACAGCGTGTAGAACATATCGCGTAGATTCGGCTCGTCGGTCGGATGAATGGGGCGCAGCACGACCTGTGTGCCGTCCCGCAGCAGTACCGTCGTTCGAAACTCCTGCGGTCCGACAACAATTTTGCCCTCGACGCTCGCCTTTTCTGGCCGCAGATATTTGGCCTCGATCGCCTCGCGCACGAGTTGCGGCCGAAATTTGGGGTCGGCGATGGCAATCAGTGCCAACGCCCGCGCCTGGACGCTTTTTCCGTGCAGGTAGGCCACGCCGTGTTCGGTGACGACGTAGTGGACGTCGCCGCGAGTCGTCACGACGCCGGCGCCCGGTGTGAGCCGCGTCACGATGCGGGAGACCGTTCCGTTTTTCGCGGTGGAGGGCAGCGCGATGATCGCTCGTCCGTCAGGCGAACGCGCGGCGCCGCGGTTGAAGTCCACTTGCCCGCCGATGCCCGAGTAGAAACTCCCGCCGAGTGAATCGGCGCAGACCTGGCCGGTCAGGTCCACTTCGAGAGCGACATTGATGGCGACCTGCCGGTACTGGCGGCTGATCAGGTGTGGATCATTGACGTATTCGGTGGGGCGGAACGAGAAAAGGGGGTTGTTGTCGATATAGTCATAGAGACGGCGCGTGCCCATGCAGAAGCTGGCGACGACCTTGCCACGATCAATACTCTTACGCGCGCCGGTCACCGCGCCGGATTCGATCAGGTCAATCATCGAATCCGTGAACATCTCCGTGTGGATGCCGAGGTCTTTGCGGTCTTTGAGAAACGGCACCACGGCCTGCGGAATGCGTCCAATGCCGAATTCGATGGTTGAGCTATCCTCGACGAGCGCGGCGATATGCTGGCCGATGCGCAGCGTGACCTCGTCGGGTTCCGGGGGCTGGATTTCGATGACCGGCTCATCCACCGGCACGAGAAAATCTATGTCGTGGACATTGATAAAAGAATCGCCGAGTGTGCGCGGCATCTGGGGGTTGACCTCGGCCATCACTACGCGCGCGTTCTCCGCAGCGCTCTTGACGATATCCACAGACACGCCGAGGCTACACCGTCCGCGTTCGTCGGGCGGGGTCACCTCGATCAATGCGGCGTCCAACGGAATCTGCCCGGAATGAAATAGGCGCGGAATATCCGAGAGAAAGACGGGGGTGTAATCGCCCAAACCTTCCTGAATGATGCCGCGAACGTTTTCCGAGATGAAAAAGCTGTTGACGCGAAAATAATCGGAGAACTTACGATCGGCATAAGGGGCGTCGCCCGACGTCAATAGGTGAATGATCTCGGTGTCCGGCAACTCCGGCCCGCGCGCCGTCAAAGCGCGGACGAGTTCTTCCGGCTGGCCGCAGCCGGTGCCGACGAAAATGCGCTGGCCGGGACGAAGGGTACGGATTGCCTCCTCGGCGGTGACAATGCGGTCCCGATATTTTTTTTGCCAGTCGGGATCCCACGAGTATTTTTTCTCTGAAGCCATGGTCTGACCTATACTTATACTTTTGCCAGGGTGATACGCGCGTCGGCCGCCACGGAGACTTGGCCGACCTCAGCGACGATGAAGGGGTTGATATCCATCTCCTGGATCTGGGGAAAATCCGTCGCGAGCTGACTGATGCGCTGCAAGGCTTCCGCGATCGTCAAGGTGTCCACACTGCGCTGTCCGCGCACGCCGCGCAGCAGGCTAAACGATTTGGTGCTCTGTAGCATCTGCATGGCTTCCTGGCGCGTGATCGGCGCGAGGTGAAATGCCACGTCCTTCATGACCTCGACGAAGATGCCACCCAAACCGAACATCAGCATGGGGCCGAACTGCGGGTCGCGCGTCATGCCGAGAATCACCTCTCGTCCCCGCGGGCACATTTGCTCGATATAGACGTCGCCCAGCCGGGCCGTCGGCATTTTTTGCCGGACGCGGATCAGCATGAGGTCATAGGCATCCCGCACCGCTTCCGCAGAGGCCAGGTTGAGCTTTACGCCGCCTAGATCCGATTTGTGGATGATGTCCGGCGAGGCGACTTTCATCGCCACAGGGTATCCGATGCGCTCCGCCACCTCGACGGCCTCATCCGCCGAACCGGCCAGCGCGCCGGCAGGAATGGTGAAGTCATAGGCTCGTAGAATATCCTTCGCCGCCGCTTCCCCAACCTGGAACTCGCCGGTGCGCAGATGACGTTGGACAATGCGCTCGACGCGACGCCGGTTCACGGGGAAGCGCGTGACCACGCGTGGCGGACGCCGCAGCCAGGCGGAATATTCGCACATGGCTTTCAGCGCGGCGACGGCGCGTTCGGGTGCGGGATAATCGGGTATTCGCGCCTCGGCGAGCGCCGAGCGGCCGGCGCGCACATCCGCTCCGCCCATGAACGACGCCAGCATCGGCTTCTTCGCACCGGCCGATACCGCCTGAATCGCGCGCGCAGTAGCCTCGGCATCGGTCATCGCCTGCGGCGTCAGGATCACGACGACGGCGTCCACGCCGGGGTCGCGCATTACTGCATCGAGCGCCTCGCCGTAGCGAGCCGCGTCGGCATCCCCGAGCACGTCCACAGGGTTCACGACGCTGGCGGCGGCTGGCAATGCGCGGCGAAGTCGTTCCGTCGTTTCGGGGGCCAGCACCGCCATACGAAGCCCCGACAACTCGATTGCGTCCGCCGCCATGATGCCGGGACCACCGGCGTTGGTGACCACCACGACGCGGTTGCCTTCGGGCACCGGCTGCGTATCGAAGGCTGTCGCGATGTCAAAGAGCGTTTCGAATTTCTCGGCGCGCACCACGCCGGCGCGCAGAAAGGCGGCCGCGTAGCCGACATCGGCGCCCGCGAGACTGCCGGTGTGCGACGAAGCGGCACGGCCGCCTGCCGCCGTTACGCCGGCCTTGTATAACACCACCGGCTTGTGTGTTGCCGCCTCCTCGGCTGCCTTGATGAAGGCATCGCCGGCGGCGACGCTTTCGAGGTAGCCGACAATCACACGCGTGTCGGGGTCATCCGCCAGGGCCTCGAGAAAATCGGTCTCGGATAAATCCGCCTTGTTTCCCATACTGATCATTTTTGCGAGGCCCATCTGGCGTTCGGCCGCCCAGTCGAGAATCGCCGTCAACAGCGCGCCCGATTGCGAAAGCACGGAGATGCTGCCGGCCCGCGGCATATGCTTGGCGAACGAGGCGTTCATGCGGTGCTGTACATTGATCAAACCGAGGCAATTCGGGCCGAGCAACCGCACATTGCGCTCGCGACATCGCACGGCGATTTCTTTTTCTCGAGCGGCCCCCTTCGCACCGGTCTCCTTAAAGCCGGCGGTGATGATAATCAGCGCGCCGACGCCCGCTTCAAGGGCGTCGTCCACCGCCACTTCCACGGCGGCGTTCGGCACGGCAATTACCGCCAGATCCGGCGGGGCCTCCATCGCGCGGCACGATGGCCGGCAGGCCAGTCCGAGAATTTCGGAAGCGGAAGGATTCACCGGCGTCAGTTGGCCCGCAAAGCCGTGAATTTGAAGGTTGTGAAGAATCTCGTATCCCACTTTACCCGGCGTCCTAGAGGCGCCAACCACCGCAATGCTCGTAGGCTTGAATAATGATTCTAGCATGATCCATCTCGTCAGTTTCAAAAGAGTTTACAGATCTTTACAGCTTGCCCGCAGTTCAAAGAACCGATATAATCACGGCAGCTTGTGGTTTTACGGCTCCGTGGTCCTCCTGAAAAGATTTCGGCACGAAAACAGCGGGCCGAATATAGGGAGAATCGTGGCGCTGCGCAAGCGAGAACGCATGAAAACCCAATAACCCAGAGGAGTCGTCAGCAGCATGGAACCGACCAAAGCACCCGCGGATGGCGTGAAGATTCCCCCTTCGCTGGAATTCGCTCGCCAAGCACATATCAAGTCCTTCGAGGAGTACCAGACTATGTACGATCGCTCTATCCGGGATCCGGAGGGATTCTGGGGCGAGATCGCTGAAAACTTCGTCTGGAAACAAAAGTGGACAAAGGTCCGAGAATTCAGCTTCATCAAGCCGGTCTCGATCAAGTGGTTCATCGGCGGAAAAACCAATGTATCGGTCAACTGCCTCGACCGCCATCTCGAGAAGCGCGGCAACCAGACCGCGATCATCTGGGAAGGCAATGAGCCGGGCGAGGACGCGAAGCTGACCTACCGCGAGCTCTACGAGGAAGTTTGCCGATTGGCCAACGGACTTCGCTCACTCGGCGTCAAGAAAGGCGACCGGGTCTGCATCTATCTGCAGATGATCCCGCAGGCGGCGATCGCTTGCCTGGCCTGCGCGCGCATCGGCGCCATCCACTCGGTCGTGTTCGGTGCGTTCAGCCCCGATTCGCTGCGCGATCGCATCAACGATTCACAGTGTTCGATTCTCATCACGCAGGATACCGCACTGCGCGGCGCGAAGCGGGATATTCCGATGAAGGCCAATGCCGATCGCGCCGTGGCGCAATGCCCGAGTATTCGTAAGGTCGTCGTCGTCCGCCGCACCGGCCACGAAGTTGCGATGCAGCCCGGACGCGACCTGTGGTATCACGACCTGGTCAAGGATCAGCCGAAGACCTGCGAGCCCGAGTGGATGGATGCGGAAGACCCGCTGTTCATTCTCTACACCTCCGGCTCCACCGGTAAGCCCAAGGGCGTGTTGCACACCACCGGCGGCTACATGGTCTATGCGGCGACGACCTTCAAGTACATCTTCGATTACCACGACGGCGACGTCTGGTGGTGCACGGCGGACATCGGATGGGTCACCGGCCACACGTATATCGTCTATGGCCCCCTCGCCAACGGTGCGATCTCCATCATGTTTGAGGGCATTCCGACCTATCCGGACAGCGGGCGCTTCTGGGATGTCGTGGACAAATACCGTGTCACCCAATTCTACACCGCGCCGACGGCTATCCGCGCCCTGATGCGCGATGGCGAGGCGCCCATCCAGAAGCGCGATCTCAGCAGTCTGAAACTGCTGGGCAGCGTGGGCGAACCGATCAATCCCGAAGTCTGGCTATGGTATCGCAACCACATCGGTAAGGGGCGCGTGCCGGTGGTGGACACCTGGTGGCAAACGGAGACCGGCGGCATTCTCATCACGCCGCTCCCCGGCGCTCACACACTGAAGCCCGGCAGTGCGAGTCGTCCGTTCTTCGGCGTCGAGCCGGTGATTCTGGATGATAACGGCAAGGAAGTGCCCGTCGGTGTTTCCGGCAAACTCTGCATCAAGTCGGCCTGGCCGGGCATGATGCGGACCACGTATGGCGATCATGAGCGGTTCGAACAGACCTATTTCTCGACCTACCGCGGCTATTACTTCACCGGCGACGGCTGCCGAAAGGACGCCGACGGTGATTACTGGCTGCTGGGGCGGGTGGACGACGTCATCAATGTCTCCGGCCATCGTCTGGGCACCGCCGAGGTCGAAAGCGCGCTGGTCTCACATCCGGCGGTCTCCGAGGCCGCTGTCGTGGGGTGCCCCCACGAGATCAAGGGCCAGGGCATCTATGCGTACGTGACGCTCAAGACCGGGTATGAATATACCGACACGCTGAAGAAGGAACTGGCGCAGCACGTGCGCAATGAGATCGGGCCGATCGCCGTGCCGGATTTCATTCAGTGGGCGCCCGGTCTGCCGAAGACCCGTTCGGGCAAGATCATGCGCCGCATTCTGCGCAAAATCGCCGAAGGCGCACCGGATCAGGTGGGCGACACAAGCACCCTCGCCGATCCGTCTGTCGTGGAGCACCTCGTGGAGGAGTGGAAAAAGCTCGTCGGACAGAAGACCTGAGCTAAGCCCTTCGATGAGAAGGTTTCGCAAGTATTAAAGAAACGTCCCCGGCCGTCGACAGGTGAACGGGGACGTTTCATTTTAAGGAGCAATTCAGCATGAAAACATTGAATCGTTGGTGGGTCGTTGCCGGGGGCATTTTAATTCAACTTTGCCTGGGGGCCATCTATGCGTGGTCGGCCTTCACCGGAAAATTGACAGCGCCGCCGTTTGATTTCACCAGGACACGCACGCAGGTGATTTTCTCGGTCGGCTTGCTGACATTTGCCGTGGTGATGGCGCTCGTTGCCGGTCCCTGGCAGAAGAAGGCGGGACCGCGCAAGGTCGCGATCGCGGGGGGGTTCGTGTTGGGCGCGGGTTATGTGCTGGCGGGACTCGCCGGAAACCATTTCTGGGGCATCCTCGTGGGCGTCGGCCTACTCGGCGGCGCGGGCATCGGTTTGGGTTATGTCTGTCCCATCGCCGCGCTGGTGAAATGGTTCCCCGACAAAAAAGGGCTCATTACCGGCCTTGCCGTCGCCGGTTTTGGTTTCGGCGCGCTGATCTGGATCAAGCTCACCAGCGGCTTCAAGTTTGGACCGGTAGATCTGACTCCGGGTTGGGCGGGTCTGTATGGCATGGGGTGGACCGTCAGCCAAGTTTTTATCCTTTACGGCATCCTCTTCGCCGCACTGGTGGTGCTCGGCGCGCTGGTGCTGGTGAATCCTCCGGCGGGCTGGACCCCGGCGGGCTGGACCCCGCCATCGGCCGCGACGGCCGCCCACAGCGGCGGCGTCAATTTCGGCGCCGCCCAGATGGCGCGCACGCCGCAATTCTGGATTGTGTTTCTGACGTTTCTGGTCGGCGCCACCGCCGGCCTCATGGTCATTGGCGTCATCCAGCTTTTCGGCAAGGACGCCCTTACGGCGAGCGGATTGACGGTGGACAAAGCCAACATCATCGCCGGCACAGCGATGGGTCTTTTTTACGCCCTGCTGAACGGAATTGGCCGGATCATCTGGGGGTCACTGTCAGATCGCATTGGCCGCAAAAACGCGATTGCGCTGATGTGCCTGCTTCAGGGTATTGTCATGATTGCGTTTTATTTCATTGGCGGGCGCGAGTGGGGCATCTATCTGGCCGCTGCCTTGATCGGCTTTAATTTTGGTGGCAATTTTGCCCTCTTTCCCGCCATCACGGCCGACTACTTCGGCAACGCGAATGTCGGCACCAACTACCCGTGGGTGTTCATGTCCTACGGTGTGGGGGGCGTGGTCGGTCCGGTGCTCGGCGGCATTATGGGGGATGCCAAAGCCTGGATGTGGGCCTTTATCCCCGCGGGCGTCGCGTGCCTGTTGATGGCACTCATCGTCAGCTCATTTCTCAAGCCGCCAAAGTCCGCAACGGCCTGATCCCGGTGTGACCTGGTCCGGTTTGAATGGGACCCGAAATACCGGCGAATCTCAAAGGTTCTGCCGGCTTTGACGACGCTGTTCGCGGAGGAAAACCATCCACCGCCGGGTGTTTCACCCATTCAGTTCCGTCGTCATCGCTCGGGTCCGACAGGTCCGCGATCGTCGGCTTTGAGCGGTGCGCGGCAGCGCGTACGTTCGGAGAGCGGGTTCGAGATTTTATTTTGACTACAGATGTCGCAGACGGGCGCAGATAGAAGGGGGCATTCCCTCACATTTTTGTGTCTTTCTCGCCTTTTTAAGTTTCGACCACCCGCGCGAATCCGCGCCATCCGTGGTTTCTTCGTTTATTATGTCGCGCCTCCCACTTGCCATGGGTCCAATTGGCGCACGTGCGAAGAACAAGTAAATCAGCGACGATTGCGACTCCCACGAGAAATACGGGAAAAGCCTGAATGTCGAGGTTGGGCCAATGGTTGGGAGGCTGGTGATCTGCCGCCATCCATAAGCTGAGCGCCATGGCTTTCTCTTTGTCTCTTTTGGATTTTTTGCCCTCACGGCGATGGGGTATCGGGCAACGCCGTGAGCCACCGGTGCCTTCGGCCGGCCGACGAAATTAGTTTTCTCATCACGCCTTATTTTTTCTACCGCTTCTCGTTATTGGCAGCGTCTCAATCCGACGCCCGGCGGCAGAAAAAACGTGGAGCAGGCGTTCGGCATTCTCCATCAGGGAGGATTCGATGTCTGAGGATGGGGCCATTCGGGCCTCGTATGCCCCTTCCGCCAGAGCCGCGGCGGTAGGGAAATAACCGATATAGTCGTTGGCGAGACTGACGATCGCCATTTGGCCGGGCGCAGCTATCGTCCGCAAGCGCGCGTTGTACTCACTGAATACCTCGCCCGGCAACCCGAACCAGACGATCTCGCCGGCGCAGAGCGCCTGCATCTCGGTGTGGATATTGGCAAAGGCGCGACATGGACGGCGAGTCTTTCCCGGCAATGCGGGCTGGGTGCGCCGAATGATCCATGCCCGACGCCGATACTGCGGCTCCCCCGGCTCCATCGGCTTGAGCGATGGTAGCGCCGCTCGCACGCGCGCGGCCAGGACCTCGCCCGTGCGTCGGGGATGCTCTGCGCCAACCAGAATGCAATGCCGGGGGTTGATATTCGCCGCTCCCGCAAGGATAAAATGGACAAGCTGGACCTCCCCTGTCGCCTCGAGCGTCTCCTTCACATATCCTGGATAATCGGCAGAAATCTGCCGGCTTTCCGGCCCGAGAACAACCGGATGCACACCGTAATTTACAAACAGCGAATCCAGCCGCTCGTCCGGGCGGCGGACGCCAATCAAAAGGACCGTCGGGTCAAAATAACCCGGATGCCGGCCTTCCGGATCTTGCCACTCATTGGTCCACGCCCCGTCGGCCTGCTGGATACGACGATTCGAACCCAATTCCGAAACGGTCAACCATGCGGTTTCGAATCGGCCGGGCGTCATCCTCCGCCAAGCTTCTTGAACCAGATCCGCGAGTTTTTTCGGAAGGGATTCCAGATAATCTCGATCCGCCTTCGTAGGCGTCTCCTCTCCAAACCATAATGTGCTTGGTCCGCTATGGGTGTGCGTGCCGGCGACCATTACAGCGGATGGTGGGAGACCGATCGCGGTTCGAACCGCACGGCGAATGGCCCGCGTCAGGGAGAGGGAAAATCCAATAACGTCGGACGTTAGCAACGCCCATGCTCGGCGCTTTCCGCGACAGACCAGCGCCTCCGCGCGCAGCGGATGACCGACAGCCTCCGCCCGCCGCGGACGATATCCCGACAGCGTCACGCCGACGGGCGGCGTGATATCTGCAGCGGCGGCGCCGATGAGCAACGGACATGTATCATTCATGGTGGCTTTCTCCGTCTTGGCGCAGGCGGAATATGCCGGGGTCCAAGTCCTTCACAATTGCTTCTTGAAGAGTCCGGTCTGCAAAATTTCTCTTGCCCGGATCAACCCTCAGCGCAATAATTTACATTTAATAAATAGAATGACAATGCAAAGCGGACGATGCTATGGCGGAACCGCAAGAGACAACCAAAGAAGACTGTATTCAGGTGGACGGAGTAGTGACGAAAGTTCTTCCGGCTACGATGTATCGCGTCAAGCTCCCGAATGGCCGCGAGATTCTCGCCCATATTTCTGGCAAGATGCGCAAGCATTTTATCCGCATCACCGCCGGGGATCGCGTGACGGTTGAAATCTCGCCCTACGACCTCACCAAAGGCCGCATCACCTTCCGCCACAAGGTCTGAGCCGCGGTCAATCCGCGTTCCATCGCCCCGCGAGGAGGCGATGCAACGGCGCCAGTAACGCCCATAACACGCCCGCGATCACAAAAGGGGCGCCCGCGCATGCAAGAAACGATCCCTGAAGCATCAACAACCCGGACACCAAGCGGCCTGTCATCATCCGCCGTGCGGCCGGTGGCGCGATGTTCCAACGCTCCGCGGGTTCAACGGCACGTATGGCCGCGAGAATGGCGAGCAGGGCGCCGGCCCATCGCCCTGCGGCATCCGCGCCGATGATCACCGCGGCCCCCGCGGCCCCCAGTGCCACCATGGCCGGTGCCCAGCGTCGCCATTCCACGCGCGCCGTCTCCGTTTCGGTTTTTGCCAGGGCCGTGAGCGCCGCTGTGTAAAACATCAGCGCCAACGAGGCCATGACCGTCGCCAAGGCCGATGCCGCATCGCCGTTTCGCGCAGCCGCCGCACCCAACAAGACGCTCTGGCCGCGGCAGGCGCCCATAATCCATGGCCCCACCGACGTGCGTTTAAATAAAAGATTGTAGAAGGCGGCGGTGACGGCCATCCATAGGGCGATAACCCCGCTGACTTTTCCAGCGGTCCCGGCGAGCAACACGGCCGCCGCGCCCAACGCCACGGCCACTCCGCGCGCCGCCGAACGCGAAATGAGACCGGACGGGATGGGGCGATCGGGCCGTTCGCGCCGATCTTCCTCCACATCGTGCGCATCGTTCAGGGCCAACGCTCCCGCGTACAACAGAGTGGCCGCCGCCATAACCGGCGCCGCGAGCCACGATGCGCCGCCGGCCAGTATGAAGCCGGCAAGCGGATCTCCCGGCACCGTCATCAGATTGGGCGCACGAATCAACCGCAGCCAGGCAGGATGCGGGGTCTGGTTTCGCCGGCGACTGTCACGCGCGAACCATTCCAAGCGTCCGAGCATGCAGCCATCATCGGTGCATTTCACGGCAGGGTCTTCCGCACGGTTTAACGCTGATACTGGGCGGGATCCTGGTACGGAAGATCGAGTCGCGGTTCGAATCGCTTTTCCTGCCGGTAAAACGCCATCGGATTCTCAAACAGAAGCTGTCGGATCTGCGCCTCCGAGTAGCCGATGCTCCGCAATTGCTCCGCCGTCTTCGGCAGCGAAGTCGGGTCTGAGACACCCCAGTCCGCCGAGCTATTCACCAGCGTCCGCTCGATGCCCCACTTTTTGAGGATATCCCCTACGCGCGCGGGATTGAGTTTGGAATAGGGATAAACTGTGAGGCCTGCCCACACCGGCCGTTTCCGCGCAAGGTCCATAGTGTTCTCGGTGTTGTGGTCGAGAATGATGCGACCTTCGTCATAGTTCAGCTCGCGCAAAATCGCCAGGATTCGTTCGACTCCCATCCGTTTGCTGACCGTCGGTGTGTCGTGCGGCGTGTGAATGAGGATGAGCATGTTTCGCGCCTTTGCAATTTCGAGCTGCCGCTGAAAGACGACCTCCTCATGGCGCGTGATGAGATTGAATCCGATTTCGCCAATGGCCACACACCGGGGGTGATCCAGATAGGGTTCCAGACCCTCGATAACCTCATTCGCCAACGCGAGGTCTTCGGCCTCTTTCGGATTCACCGCCACGCAGGCGAAGTGATCCACGCCATATCGTTCGGCGCGCGTCGGCTCAAAGTCGAGGATCAGGCGAAAATAGTCCCAAAACGTGCCGGCATAGCGCCGGTTCGTTCCGAGCCAGAAGGACGGCTCAACGCAGGCGCGAATACCGGCGCGGTACATTGCGGTGTAATCGTCCGTCGTCCGCGAATACATGTGGATATGCGGTTCGATGATGATCATGGTGGCCTCATTCCTTCCCTTTTTTCTTCTGCCATACCCTGCAAAATGGACACGCCACTCGGATCTTCAGCGGGCTTATCAGGTCTCGACGCGTACAGGCACGCCCATTTCAACGAGCTCCCTCTTCAATCGCTCGATGGTGGTCAGCCCCGTATGCAGAATACCCGCGACTATGGCGGCGTCAGCCTTTCCCTCGACGAACGCCGCGCGCAAATGTTCGGCGCAGCCCGCGCCGCCGGACGCCACCACCGGCACCGGCACTGCTTCGGCAATGAGCCGGGTGATTGTCAGATCATATCCCTGTCGTGTACCGTCAGCATCCACCGAATTGACGACGATCTCCCCCGCGCCCAGGTCCACCGCCTGCCGTGCCCATTCCACGGCGTCCCGCCCGGTTCGCTCGCGGAACCCGCGAATGGTGATTTCATATCCGCTGGGACAAGCCGCACGATCATCCGTCCTGACGGGGTCCATGCCCAGCACGACGCATTGAGAGCCAAATGCATGGGCCCCCTCTCGGATAATCCCGGGACGTCGCACCGCCAGGGAATTGACAGAGATTTTTTCGGCGCCAGCCTCGAGCGCCCGCGCCATGTCGGCCACATCGGCGATGCCCCCGCCGACCGCGAAGGGAATCCGGACGGCACGCGCGACGCGTGCGACCATGTCGAGATCTGTCGGGCGGCCTTCGGCAGAGGCGGTGATGTCATACACCACCAGCTCGTCGCAACCGTCCTCGTAGTAGCGCCGCGCAATCTCTACAGGATCGCCGAGGTCCACATTGTTCCGGAAACGCACGCCTTTCGTCACGCGGCCACGGATCACATCCAAGCACGGGATGATGCGGCGCGTTAACATATCCGCTCCTCCGATGGGCGAGCGGGACCGGGCCTTTCGCGACCATCCCACCGCGCGAAGCGATCCAGCAGCGCGAGCCCCGGACGGCCGGATTTCTCGATATGAAACTGGGTGGCGACGACGCTACCGCAAGCCGCTGCCGCGCAAAACTCCACGCCAGCGTATTCAGCAGCGCCGAGCGTAAGCCCCGGCCGGCCCGGGCAGGCGTAGTAGCTGTGCACAAAATAGTAAAAAACCGTCGGCGAAATCCCCTCGAGCACTGGATGAGGCCGAAGCCACCGAACAAGATTCCACCCCATGTGCGGGATTTTGTCGCGCGCGTAAGAGGGCTGAAAACGCCGAACATCGCCCGCCAGCACGCCGAGGGTTTCCACCCCCCCATCCTCCTCCGTGCGCTCAAACAGAATCTGCATGCCGAGGCAAATGCCAAGAAACGGCACGCCCGCGGCGACAGCACCACGGAGGATCTCGATCAAACCGCGATCCCGGAGGTGGCGCATCGCCGCTCCCGCAGCGCCTACGCCGGGAAAGATAATTCGGTCGGCGCGGACGATTTCCGCCGGATCCGATGAAATGCGTGAAGGGTATCCGAGCTCGTCGAGAGCCCATCGGACGCTCGTCAGATTGCCGGCGCCATAATCTACAATCGCGATCACCGTGCCACTCCACCCTGCGAACCGTCCTCCTCGTGTGTTCTATCGCCGCAAATCCGGATCACCAACAACTCGAGCAACAAGTCGGGACGCGCGAAGCCGGAGACCATCCGCTCTCGAACATCGAGAATTGCAGCCCGAATGGAGCGTAGGCGATCGGCCGAATAACGGCGGGCCTCCTCGAGCAGACGGCCGGCGCGGTACGGGTGCAGCCGGCGCGGATCGCGGTCGCCGAGCGCGGAGAGGACCGCTTCCGCTTCCGGCGCGCTGGACCACGAGGCGTACGAACCGACCAAACGTGCCCAGCCGCGGTCTTCGCATTCACGCAGCATCATGAGATCGCGGAAACGAGCCTCCAGCCCAGCCGCCAGCGCAATGGCCGATTCCGATTGCCCCAGCAATTGCGCCAGCGCACCCAGTGCTTCGCCGGTGCGACCGGGGCCGATCGCGTCGGCCAGAGTCCAGCTCGCCACCTCGCGTGTGGCGGGCGTCAGTCGCTGCACATCCTCGGTGGTAACGACACACCGTTCACCGGCCCATGCAGCGAGCTTGGTCGCCTCCTGCGCGAGCGTCGCCGCGTCGCCGCCGACACGCCGGACCAGTTCGAAAACGACGACCTCGTCGGCGCGAAGACCGGCTTTTTCCAAATAGGATCGCGCAAGATCGACCGCGGCGGCTTCCGCCTCGCGGGGTTTTTCCGGGAGACGCTGTTCCACCACGCGACCGGCACTTTTGAAGGCCCGATAAAGAGCGGACCGCCCATCCACGGCGGGCGCCGTGAGAACAAGGGAATGACCCGCCGGCAGACCCTTCTGCACCAGCTCCGTCAGCTCGCCGAGCCATCGCCGGACATCCTCGGATTTCAAGACGCGCTCATTTTTGAGAAATGTGGCGTCACGGAACCAGACCACCTTGCGCCCGCCGAGAAATCCCGCCGTGCGCACCGCCAGCAGACAATTGCGCAGAACCGTGACCGCCGCGTCCACCGAGTCCGCACGGCCATCCACCTGCTCCATGCCGAAAGCCTGTTCCTCTGGCGGGCACAGGGTGTCGATCAGAGCACGGGCGGTTTCATTATTGCGGAATTCGTCCGGTCCGTAAACCAGACAAGCCAAAGGCGTCGAGCGCGCCGCGGCCGATGTTTTCCCAGGAGTCGGCATCGTCGTGAATGGGGCACAGCATATCGTTTTGGCGTTCGCGTTTCAATCTTTTGCCGTTCACTGAGAGCTGATTGCGCTGTGAAATTAAGCCGGATAGGCGGCGTCCGTGGAAGAAGATGAAAACCGTTTGTCCCGACAACCCCTCCCGACGGTTTTCGTCCCCGTCCCCTCAAAAAACTCGCCATTTCAGACCCCGTTGGGCTTGACGGGGGTATTCTTGTATAGCGACCCAATCGACCAGGCGGCCTTCAACTCGAAAGAAACATGAGGATAGAAAGATTGATACTAGTCGTCTCATAATTGTCCTGACATGCTCGTTTCCGGCGTCGCGGCCTCAGCAAGCTGAGGCCCTACATTCTTCGGCCGTAGACAAGCTATGGGGAGTAAAGGTGAAAAATGGGGGGTTCATGGGGATGCATTTTCGAGCAAAGCGGGCGTGAAACGGGTGCCGGATTTGTACATGCCGC
>CALLML010000093.1 GCA_938005705.1 uncultured bacterium | reverse complement strand
CAGACAGTCTGTAGGAGCATCAGTCATTGGAAAACCTCGCATGCCGTTTTGTGTAACGGACTAAACGATCGCATGTTACAGAGGTTTTCCAATACTATTTTCCAACTATTTCATGCCCCTTCGTGAATATTCCGGGCTAGGAACGGCCATTACGAGAACAATCGAGGACAATCTCCCACCGAACAATAAGGTACAGGTGTGAAGCCCGCATTATGCAACACAGAGAATGTCCGGGGGGGATGCTTCTGGTGGGCGGTGGGGGACTCGAACCCTCAACATCCAGCGTGTAAGGCTGGCGCTCTGACCCATTGAGCTAACCGCCCGGTGACACCATGAAACAAGGAGTAGAACCAGGAAGACCGCTGTCGAGCAAGGAAAAAGGTGGACCCGATTGCGTTGGACAAAGAGATAAGGTTAAGATATCCAGTATCTTATTCTGCTTTCAAGGGCAACCTTTATATGTGGAATGTGAAAACGTTGGATTTGGGCGGAGCCTGGCGATTAAGTCAGGCGGGAACAGCCGAAACGATGCCCGCCAACGTCCCGGGCTGTGTGCATCTGGACCTGCTGGCCGCGGGACAAATTGAGGATCCGTTCTATCGTGACCGGGAAAACGAGCTGCGATGGATCGGTGAGACTGACTGGACCTATTCCCGCTCTTTCACGATGCCGGAGGCGATGCTCTTCGAAGAAGTGATCCGGCTCCGGTGCGAGGGGCTCGACACTCTGGCCACCATCCGGCTGAACGGAAAGGAAATCGGGCGCGCCGACAATATGTACCGCACCTGGGAATTCGACGTGAAGCCCGCCCTGAGGCCCGGCGAAAACACACTGGAAATAGAGTTCGCCTCTCCGCTGTCCTACATCGCCCGCCGCCAGGCCGAACGCACTTTGTTCAACGTTGGCGACAAACGCATCCAGCCTGAAGGCCGCTCGTGGATTCGCAAGGAACCGTGCAACTTCGGCTGGGACTGGGGCCCCGTCTGCATCACTTGCGGCATCTGGCGCCCGATTCGCCTTGTAGCGTTTTCGATTGCTCGGCTCGCTGATGTACACATCCGCCAGTTTCACGAGACCGGTCAAGTGCGGTTGAACGTGTGCGTGGAAGCCGAGTTCGCTCGCGGACCTGTTCCGGCGAAAGCGCGCGCCCGTCTTTCGTTTGAAGGTCAGGAGGTGGCCTCTGGTGAAGCGAGGCTCGATGGCGCTACGACGGTCATCGCCCTGGAGGTGGCTCAGCCAAAGCTCTGGTGGCCTAACGGCATGGGCGACCAGCCGTTGTATGATGTGACGATCGAGTTGATGGACGAAGGAGGACATCCGCTCGATGCGGCACGGCGGCGGATCGGTCTGCGCCGGCTCGAACTGGTTCGCAGGAAGGATGCGTGGGGCGAATCCTTCCATTTCGAGGCCAATGGGGTCGCCTTTTTTGCCAAGGGAGCCAACTGGATTCCCGCCGATGTGTTTGCGCCGCGTCTCACCCGTGCCGTCTATGAGCGCCTGCTGCGCGACGCGGCCGCCGTTCACATGAATTTCATCCGCGTCTGGGGCGGCGGGATTTACGAGTCGGACGATTTTTATGATCTGTGCGACGAACTTGGCCTCTGCGTATGGCAGGAATTCATGTTCTCCTGCGCCGCTTATCCGGCCCACGACGAGGCGTTTCTGGACAATATCCGGCACGAGGCCGCCGACAACCTCAAGCGCATTCGACATCATCCGTGCATCGCACTTTACTGCGGTAATAACGAAATCGAACACTGCCACCTGGTCAACGACGACGGCAGCGGCGGTCGAATGACGTGGGTAGAATATGACCGTCTCTTCAACGAGCTTCTTCCAGGCTTGGTGGCCGAGCACGATCCGGATCGCTCCTATTGGCCGAGTTCCAGTCATTATCCCCCCGATCGCCGTCGTCCCAACGAAGAGGATGCCGGCGACGCGCACCTCTGGCAGGTTTGGCACGGGCGCCAGCCGTTCGAATGGTTCCGCAATTCGCATCACCGCTTCTGCAGCGAGTTCGGATTCCAGAGCTTTCCGGAGCCGCGAACGGTCCACGCCTATACCGAGGAGGAAGATCGCAACATTACCAGTTACATTATGGAACACCACCAACGCAGCGGCCCAGGCAACGCGCTAATTCTGCACTACATGCTGAGCTGGTTCCGTCTGCCGGTGGGGTTTGAAAACACGCTCTGGCTCTCGCAAATTCAGCACGGACTGGCGATGAAATACGCGGTCGAGCACTGGCGATTACAGCAGCCGCGCTGCATGGGCGCTCTCTACTGGCAAATCAACGATTGTTGGCCGGTGGCAAGCTGGGCTTCCATCGACTATTTCGGCCGATGGAAAGCGCTCCATTACATGGCGCGCCGCTTCTTCGCCCCGGCCTTGATCGCTGGCGTGGAAGACGCCCAAACTGGGCAAGTCTCCGTCCATGTCGCGAGCGATCTGGCGACGCCGCAGGATGCCGTCTGGCGATGGCGGCTTACGACCACCGAAGGCGCGGATGTGCGGAAGGGCGAGGCCCGTCTTCAATTGCCCGCTCACGCATCGGCCGAGATTGCCCGTCTGGACTTCTCGGAGGAAATCAAATCCCTGGGTGCCCGTCGCCTGCTCCTCTGGTTGGAACTCGAAGCGGATGGGAAGCGTCTTTCCGACAACCTGATCACGTTTGTCCGCCCCAAGCATTTATCGTTGCCGGATCCCCATCTGACGGCGGAAGTGCGACGTTTGCGCGCCGGCGTCTTCCAGTGCCGGTTGAAGGCAGCCAAGCCCGCTCTATGGGCGTGGGCGGAGGTGGAAAGAACTGATGCCCGCTATTCCAACAATTTCATCTGTCTACCGCCGAGGGGATGCGCCGATATTGAAATCCAAACATCCGCCGAGACAACGCTTCCGCGGCTGAGGCGCTCGCTCAGGATTCGTAGCCTTGTGGATACCTATCGGGAACAAGCGACATGAGTTGACAACGGCGCGCCGCGGTCCAATTCAAGCGTTGAACCGAAAATGCATGACGTCACCGTCGCGCACCAGGTACTCCTTGCCTTCCAGCCGCAAGGTTCCGTCTTCGCGGCATTTCGACCATGAGCCCGATTGGAGCAGTGTGTCGTAGGCCACGGTCTCGGCGCGGATAAAGCCCCGCTCGATATCGCTATGGATTTTTCCGGCCGCGCCGAGGGCGTTCGTGCCCTCGTGCACCGGCCACGCCCGCACTTCGTCCTCGCCCACCGTGAAGAAACTGATCAGGCGGAGTGCGCGATAGGCGCTCTGGAGCAATCGCACGCGGCCGGGCTCCGTCAATCCATAATCCCGCAAGAAATCCGCCTGGCTCGCCGCATCCAGTCGAGCGATTTCCGCTTCCAAGGGGGCGCAAAACGGCAATACCTCGATGCGGCGCGCCGCGGCCATCGCGCGAAGCGGTGCCGGCACGCCTGTCGTCAATGCTTCTTCGGCGAGATTGGCGACAATCAAGACCGGTTTTTGCGAGAGAAACTGGTAGGTTCGCAGCAACTTTTCCTCGTCCTCGCGCAATTCCACATCTCGCAGCGCGCGATCGCGACCGAGTTCTTCGCGTAATCGCTCCAGAAGTTTGACTTCCGCTTCGGAGGTTTTTTGCCCGCGCTTCCGATCCTGCACGATCCGCTCCAGCCGCCGTTCGACTTTTTCAAGATCAGTCACAATCAGTTCGAGGAGGACGGATTCCGCCTGCGCCACCGCGTCGAGCGGTCGGCCCTCACCATCCACCGTCTCGAAGGCCTGCACCACGAGGGCAAAGGCGTCCGCGTTGCCGAGCAGACCTGTCATCTCGCCGAACTTCGTGGGACTGGCGCCGGACGAGGCCGGATCCACAAAAGTCACTTCCGCCGGCGTGTATTTCTTTGGCCGGTATATCTCGCGCAGGGCGTCCAGCCGCGCGTCGGGCACCTTGACGGCGCCGTAGCGGTGGCCGGAGCGCGTGGTGAAGTGCGGGCCTTCCGGGGTCATGGTCAATGCATCGAATACCGCGCTTTTTCCGGCGCGAGGTGCGCCGATAAGATAAATCGCGAGCTGTGACATACGACACTTTCTGTGTGATCTGGTGTTGAGGGTAGGACGATGATAATTTCCGGTCAATCGAATCCAGTCGCGACCTCGGCGAAGTGCCGCCTTGCTGCTGGGCGAACGATTAGGCCGGATTTTATCTGGGGCCCCTCTTCGTAAACGTACGGCCCGCTGAGAATCTTTTCGAGGGATAGTCCAAGTAAAAGGTGCCCCCCATGTAAAAATCAGGACGCAACAGCGCTTTTTACGATGTCCCGCGCCGGATGCCAGAGGTGCTCCTCCCCAATGCCAAGGCGCCGGACGAAGTCGGCGGCTCCCCTGAGCTGGCCGATGGTCTGCGGTCGATGCGAATCGCTGCCTAGTGAGAATTTAATGCCACGGCGCAGCGCCTTTCGATAGAGATCCTCGAGAAAGGCTTCCAAAGCAGGGTGGGCGGCGACCCGCGGAGAAATTTCAAGGGCGATTCGGTCCTCCGCCAGCCGGTCGAGTAGGTTTTCGAGACGACGCGGGCGCATTTCCGCGAAGACCGCCGCAAGCGGGGGAAGATGCCAATGTCCTCCCGCCGACGCCACGAACTCATGCACATGAAAGGGATGTGCGATGATATGCGCGCCGGAACCGATGACGTTCTCCACATCCGTCAACATACGATCCGCCCATTCCATGGGGTCTTCCAGGTGAGGCACGGGCGGGAAATGCTCAAAATCATAATGGGAGGGAGCGGCAATCAAATACTCCGCGCGGGACAGGCGCGCGGCCGGAATGACCAGCTGCTCCGGGCCGAGCACCTCCAATTCAGCTCCGATCCATACCCGTAGCGGCATTTTTCCTCGCCCGGCCAGCGCGTGAGCAAGCGCTTCATGATGGTGAAAAAGTCCGTCATGAAAGGGGTGATCTGTCAACCCCACGTCCTTTAACCCCGCAGCTAACGCCGTCTCGATAATCGTGTCGAGACTCATCGTGGGGGCCGCACACGGAGAAAAAAAGGTGTGAATGTGAAAATCGCGATCCATATCCCCTTTCTCGGCGGGACCGTTAGTTAAATCTTATGGGCCACTTTCTGGTTTCGGCGCCAATGCATCCATGGCGATTTCCGGCTTCACGCTCCATGCAACACGAACTCGCCTGCGCCGCCGGAAACATGCCTGTAAAAAAAACTTTCATTGGACGACATAATATGAGGTCAAAACACTCTTTGCGCAAGTGGGGCAATCAATCGAAGGTATCCCGTCAGTGACATAGGGGCGGGCGGGCGAGATGATGTAGGAGGAGAGGCTGGGGCGGAGAGGGTCAAGGGGCCTTGGCGGGGAAGAGTAGGCGGAAGAGATCGAGCTTGGGATTGAGGGCGATCTGGTCGAAGGCCTGTTTGAGGCAGGAGACAATGTCACGATTCTGCTTCTTAAGAGAGTAGATGACGCTCATAAGGGTTTCGCGGGTGTGGGCGCCCCTGAGGGATTGAGATCCGAAGCTGACCTTGCGGGCGATGACGAGGGGGCGCAGGTCGCGTTCAGAGAGGTTGTTGTCGGCAGGGATGCGCCGGTCGCGGGCCCAGTGGAACAGGCGGGCGTCTTTCTCGCGGAAGATATCCTGAAAGGCTTGAATGGCCGGATGCCGGGCCGGGGCGCGAACGCGGGAGCGGATGTCGCACTGGATGCGCTCGGCCTGTTGGCGGAAGACCCGGTCAGAACCGGTATCGCGCGGGCCTGCATGGCGGCCGCCAACCGTGGGGCAAGGGGATCGACGAAGGAGTGGATCTGCCGGTTGTCGGGGAACTCGATGGCGATATCCTTCAGGTCGCGCAATAGATGCGCATAACAGTATTGGATGCGACCGCGGTACGCGTTGTAGGCAGCGTAGCGATCTACGACGAGGGTGCCCGCGGGGCGACGCTCTCCGAAGGCTTCGCGCACGACGGCGGCCGACCGAGTTTGGCGGAAGCGAAAGAGGCTTAACTCGGATTATTCATGAACGGCCTTGGAAATAGAGCGTTCGAGGGGTGGTCGGCGTAGGAATGGGCGCTGCGGAGGACGCGCCGGTGTCGCAGCGCTTCACCGGATGCTTGGGTGAGGGTGTGT
>CALLML010000092.1 GCA_938005705.1 uncultured bacterium | reverse complement strand
CCCCCCCCCCCCCCCCCCGGGAGCACTCCGCCGCCCCACTATGCGATCTTCTCTCCTCAATTTTTCACCGTTATGAAATTTTGTTCTCTGCGCACGAGCTTGCATTTCCCGGGGCAGTTTGGTAATCGCAATAGGATTACTGGACAGGACCCGGCAATGCGACAAACATGAATCGGTGAAGCCGATCGTCATATCCGATCAACCGCGGCTCGGTTTCTGGCGCACGGTATGGATTGCTGTGGACGGCATCCGTTACCGTCTCTTTCGCGCAATGGTGACCGTCGCAGTCATCGCGGTCGCGGTGGCTTTTCTGATGAACATCCTCAGCGAGAGTTTCATCAAACGGTCGGTCGCCCTTCGCACGCGGGATCGCATAGCTCGGGAACGACTCGTACACGAGTGGGTGGCCCGGCTAACATCGCCCGGCGAATTTGAAGCGACTTTGCGCGAGATCGCCGGCGCCGACGAACGAGCCGAAGCGGAGGCGGTACGACTCGGCGGATTCGCGCCTGCGGAAATGGAGGAGCTCCGTGACGCGGCACGCATGGCTGTCCGTACCATGGATTTTCTCAATGGGCTCAATTACGCGCGACGGCGACGGCTCGTCCATGCAACGACCGGTGTGGACATGTTGGATTGGATCGCAACGGCCGAAGGCCGACGATCCTTCTTCGAGGTCGTGGATCGGACCACGGCCATTCGCTTGCCATTTCCGCGACCGGGCCTTGAACGCCTGCTCGACGATTGGACGACGACGCGGGCACGCATCGAACGGCTCCTGGAGGGGCGGCGTGAGGCGATCGAACGGGTTAGCGCCGCGCGCGGGCGGCGCACCGTCCTCGAAGCGCTCGTGGATGCGCGCGGCGAATTCGGCGAAGCCATTCGCGAGGCCGGATTCGCATTCCCCGCGGATACGGTCGCGCCAATCGTCGCCGACCAGGCGCGACGGGAACTCGATATCCGCTGGATTGAGCGCCTGCTCGACCTGCGATCCGTGCGCCAGATTGTGGCGCAGCATTTCGACACGCTGCCTGCGGATGTGACCATCCTGCAACTGTGGCGATTCGCCGGCGCCTGGGATCGCGCAGTGCGGCTTCTGGAGGCTGCCCGTGTCGGTGGCGAGAAGCGCGAGGGTCTGACTCCAGATCGAGTGGTTGAGCTGGCTACGCATCGCCGCAACACGGCCGCCCTGGAGCGCGCCGATCGCCTGACGATTGGCATCGGCAGCGGGTGGATGGGGCTGGGCGAGCGGATGAGCTGGCTGTTGCTGGTCTCGATGTTGGTTTGCGCCATCGGTATCAGCAATGCAATGCTGATGACCGTGACGGAGCGATTTCGTGAAATCGCCACGCTCAAATGTCTGGGCGCACTGGACAGTTTTATTATGCTGATGTTCGTGCTCGAAAGCTGCATGCTGGGTGTCGTCGGCGGGCTGACGGGCGGCCTGCTTGGTTTGCTCATTGGCACCGCTCGAATGCTGGCCGCCTTCGGCCGCGTCGGCGCGTCGGCGCTTCCGTGGCTTGATCTCGGCATTGGCGTCGGCGCCGCCATTGTTATCGGCGTACTGCTGGCGGCGATTGCCGCCGTCTATCCCTCTTTCCGGGCGGCTCGACTCGCGCCCATGGAGGCCATGCGCGTCGAATGATTTCGCCCTCCCCCACCCCGCTTCCCGTCACCGCTCCGGTCGCCGCCTCGGGCCGCCGGGTGCTCATCCGCACGGTTGGTTTAAAGAAAATCTACATCAAGAAGGGTATCCCCACTGAAGCCCTGCGCGGACTCGATGTCGAAATCTTCAGTGGCGAGTTCATCTCCGTCATGGGGCCGTCAGGCTCCGGCAAGAGTACGTTCTTCAACATGATCGGCGCCTTGGACAGCCCGACCCAAGGGCGGGTGTTCATTGACGAGGTAGACGTGGCTCAACTCACCGCCGAGGAACTGGCGTACCTCCGTTGTCAGAAAATCGGCTACATCTTTCAGTCCTACAACCTGATACAATACATGACGGCGCTAGAAAACGTCACGACGCCGATGGCCTTCGGCGGCGTTCAGCCCGACGAGGCCCGCCGCCGAGGCATGCGTATTTTGGAAATCGTCGGCCTGAAGGATCGCTGGTTCCATCGGCCGATCGAAATGTCCGGCGGGCAGCAACAACGCGTCGCCATCGCCCGGTCGCTCGCAAACAACCCAAGTGTTCTATTATGCGACGAACCTACCGCCAACCTCGACCTGCACACGGGACAGGAGATTCTCGACATCCTCGTGCGGCTGAACAAGGAACAAAAGGTGACGATCATCTGTGCAACTCACGACCACCGAATGATGAACGTGTGCGATCGTTTGATGTGGGTGCGCGACGGGCGGATCGAACGTATCGCCCGACGCGAGGAAGTGAAAATCGAAATCGGCCGCATCGGCGGACGACGGGAGGCCACGGCGGGAGATGCCCGATGATCGCGCGCCGCCTCATCCCCACGGCGTTGTTCGCCGCCGGTCTCGCGACCGCCGCCGCTCTCGCCGAGCCCTCCGCGCACTTTGTGGCGGATGTCGCCGCTCTCACGGCCGGACCGCATCGCCGCACGGGTACTCCTGAAGCCGCGGCGGCGGCCGCGTATATCGAACGGCGATTGAGAGAAATTGGCGCTGATTGGGTATTGGTGCAGCCATTTCCCACCCTACAAACCGAAACGCGCCGGTGCGAGGCCAGGCTGGCAAATGAGGGGACGCGGCCGCTACGGCCTTTGCGTCCCAACGGCATTCTGCCCCCCGTCACCCCACCCGGGGGATTGACCGGACGCATCGTGCGCGCAGGCGCTGGCGCAATGCGCGATTTCGCCGAACGGGATGTGCGTGACGCGATTGTCGTGTTGGACCTGAACGGTTCCGAAGGGTGGTTACGTGCATTTCGTCTCGGCGCGCAGGCCGTGGTTTTCACACCCGCTGAGGGAACGGATGCGACCACGGTCTACCATCTCGACATTCCGGCCAATCTCCCGCGGTTCTATTACGACGGACCCGCAGACGATTGGCCGGAAGGGACGGAGGCGACGATTGAAAGCGAAATCGTCTGGCGACCGGCCATCGGACGCAATGTGATCGGGTTTTTCCGGGGCACCAGCCCCGTCTTCGAACAGGCGCAGGAGGAGATGTTGCTGATCAGTGCCGATTACGACAGCTACGGGGCCGTGCCAGAACGCAGTCCGGGCGCACGCGGAGCGGCCAATGTTGCCGCGCTGCTCCGTCTTGCCGAACGGTTCGCCGCACATCGTGCCCGTCGGCATGTGCTGGTAGTCTTCTTCGACAGCCAGTGGAACGCACAGGAAGGATCCTCCGTTTTCTATTTGGCGATGGAAAACGTCCATCCGCAAGCCTCGGTCCGTGCTCGCCGCGAATCGCTGAATCAAGAACGGCAATTTCTGGATGAACTCTTCAGACTCCTTGACTCGGCGGATCCGCTGAGCACGACCTCCCCCGTGCGTCGCGCGTTGCTGCTGCGGCTGCAGGACGCCGCAACCGAGGAGGCGTACAGTGTGGGTGACGCCATGGCCGAGCTTCGCCGCGAACGCATGGCCTTGCGCGCGGAAGTCGGCTTGCCGTCGCGTCCCGACGCGCCTCCGGAAAAAATCGCCCGCATCGCCGCGATTACGCGCGAACTCGACGAACGATGGCAACCGGAACGCGACGAATGGAACAGTCTCCGGCGGGCCCTCGGCAGGGAAAAATTCGAGGACCTCGCGCCCGGCGTGGAGGCCAGGCTCCGTCGGGTGTACGAAACGGTGCGCACCCGCGCCGCACAGCGCTCCGCAGAACTGGATATTGAAGAAGCGAGGCTTGCTGCCGACGAGCAGCTGCAGGATCGGCTTCAGCTTCGGAGTGCCGACCCCAAGGCGAAAATATCGCCCTATTGGTTGACCTTACATCTAGCGCTGCTGTTGGGCGACGCTAGCGAACGGTGGGGTCTGGCGATCGGCGGAGATTCCTTCTTTCGCCACCCGGACGATCATCCCGGGCTCTATGGACGCATTCAGAATGTCTTCTTGCGAGCCGCCCGCGATCTCGCAGCCGCCGGTTTTTCGCTTCCCGGTTTCGAGATCGCCACTGCCGATCAGACGTTGACGCAAACGCGGGTGTTGTTCTCCGGCCTCGGAGGCTTTCGTCATGGCGGAGAACCGGCGGGAGCGTTCGGCTTTTTCAACGCCGCGCTTTGCACCGTGCAGGAGGCCGCCCCACGGGAAGGCACCCCTTTCGACACGGTGGACCGACTCAATCTCGAACGCATTGAACGCCAAACGGATGAGATCGGACTGCTTTTGACCGCTTTTGCCGATTTGCGGGTGGCCAGCAACGGCGACCCGCCGACGCCCGCCACGCTCACGCCCGTCGGCGTGGCCGACCAGGCCGGCCTCTCCCTCCGGCGCGGCATCGTCGGCGGGCGCGAATACGCCTGGAGCCAGTTCAAAGGCGACACTCCCTCTGGCCCCATCGTCATGGGCATGCTGCCCGGCAGTTCCATGCCGGACACCCCAATGCCCGGCGCGGTTGTACTGTATTTGAATCGTTTCCCTACGAATCTTAGTTTTAGTTTTTCCAAGGCGCCGGCAGCGGCCGTCTTTCGCGCGCTGCGAACGGATGGCAACGGCGGCTATTGCCTCGGGCCAGCGCCCAGCGGCGCCACATGGACGCAAGCTCGTGGTTTCGCTGCGGTTTTTGACGATCGAGGCGACCTCCTTATGGCCTCGAATCAAGCCACACTGCAACAGGTGCGCCAGCGGCTCAATGTTTTCCGGGCGCGGGCCGGTTGTTCGGTGCTGCCCCCCCCCCTGCGTACGGCGCTGCCGGCGGGCTCGACGATCCGCCTCCTGTCCGCATTTGAAAACGCCGAGCCCGACATCCGCAAACGCCTGCTGATGGTCAACGACGGTGTCGTCGCCTGGTTCGCGGACCGACGCGAAAAGGCAGTCAAAATCTTCAACCTCGACACCGTCGCGCTGCTCGGTATCGGCCCTGAGCGTCTGGCGGGCGCCGGAACCGAGGAGAATAACCTGAATTGGCTGGGCGTCGGTCTTCCGATGGTGCCCCGCTGGCAAAATGTTCCGCCCGCGCGACGTTCGGCGGCCGACCTCTGGCGGCTGAATGAGTCGCGTCTGCGCATTTTGCACAGCAAAAACATCGAGGACAACTCCGTGTCGGAGCTCCACGGACGGGTCGAGGACCTCCTGATTCAAACGCAGAACCGTCCCTTCACCCTCGAGGCCGAAGCCCACGACGCCAGCGCCTTGATGGCGGCGCGTCCTATCTACCGAAAGATTCGCGCCACCATTGACGACCTCGTTTTCGCCGTCCTGATCCTGCTGGGGCTGGCGGTGCCTTTTGCCTTCGCCATGGAACGCGTCTTGATCGGCGCCGTGACCATTTACCGGCAGATTCTATGGTTCGTCATTTTCTTCGCCGCCACATTCCTGATCCTCTTCTTCTCCCATCCGGCGTTCGCCATCGCCGGAACGCCGATCATCATCTTTCTCGGATTCGCTATCCTGACGCTCTCCTCGATGGTCATCTCGATTATCATGCGCAAATTCGAGGTCGAGCTGAAGGCCATGCAGGGAATGACGACGACGGTTCACGCCGCCGACGTCTCCCGCATGAATACCCTCATTGCGGCCATGCAGATGGGCATCTCGACGATGCGTCGGCGCCCCTTGCGCACAGCATTGACCGCGGTGACGATCATTCTGCTGACCTTCACGATTCTGAGCTTTGCATCTTTCGGAACACAAACCGGATTATTGCGTCTTTTCGTGGCGCCTACGCCTGATTACACCGGCGTATGGGTCCATGACGCCAATTGGCAACCGATTGCCCCCGAGCTCCTCGACGTCATCGCCGGCCGATGGGGCGGAACCGCGGACGTATGCGGACGATGGTGGGTATCGCCCCGTGCGCAGGCCGCGGCCGGCGGGCTGCTGACGCGCGACGACGGATCGCGCCCGCTCGAAATCCCCGCCGTGCTCGGCTTTGAAAAACGTGAAATCCGGCGCCGGCCGGATCTTGCGGCGGTGATCCACCCGCATCTCGAGGGCGGCATTCAACTGACGCCCGCTGTCGCGCGCGCACTCGGCGTCGAAACCGGTGACTTCATCCGCTTCCGGGGCCGCCGCCTCCAGGTCCGCCGCGTGCTCGATGCGACGGCACTTTCCTCCGTTCAGGACATGGACAACAG
Organism: uncultured bacterium; assembly: GCA_938005705.1. Taxonomy (GTDB): domain Bacteria; phylum Verrucomicrobiota; class Kiritimatiellia; order PWTM01; family PWTM01; genus CALLML01. The sequence goes on along the minus strand of CALLML010000092.1, from coordinate 14,029 downwards.
CAGTGTGTTACCGGTGGACTTTACCGAAGTGCGATCGGCCCAGCCAGCAGCGACCGCGACCGAGGAGCAGTCCCTGCACGCTACTGTCAACTGGACCAGTCTGCCCGCCGACTCCGTCGCGATTGTGGGCGCCGACGAGGCGCGTGCTATGGGCGCGGCCCTGCACGGCATTTCCGTGTATACCGACAACATCGCCGACGCGCGCGAGATCGGCGCTGAACTGGCGCGTATGCTGCCGCTACCGATCGCCGTGACCATGGAAAACGGCGTCTTCCGCCAGATTCTCGGCACACTGGTCGCGGCCAGCGGCGCGGCCGACCTGTTTTTCCCGATCCTGCTCGGAGGCTTGGTGATCTTCGGAACGATGCTCGGCTCGGTGGCGGACCGCGAACGAGAAATTTACACCTTCAGCGCCCTCGGCCTCGCGCCGAGGCATGTGGCCACGCTTTTTCTTGCCGAAGCCATAGTTTATTCACTGATCGGCGGTATGGGTGGTTACCTTCTCGCGCAGGGTATTGTGCGCATTCTCACGAAACTGGCGGAATACGGCTGGGTACGCGTGCCGGAAATGAACGTCTCCTCGACGAATACGATCGTCACGATTCTGATCGTCATGGCGACGGTCCTAATCTCGGCCATTTATCCGGCGATCAAGGCGTCGAAATCCGCCAACCCCGGCCTGATGCGTTCCTGGCACCCGCCGGCGCCCGACGGCGATGTCTGGGAAATGGTGTTCCCCTTTACCGTATCTGAATATGACCTGACCGGCGTAGTCAGCTTTCTGAAGGAACACTTCGATAACCACAGCGACACCGGCCTGGGACGTTTCATGGCCCGTGAAAGCACGCTCGAACGTGAGGGCGGCGCGCTCGGCTTGCGTTCGATTCTAATGCTCGCGCCGTTCGACCTGGGCGTGAGTCAGCGATTCCGCCTCCAGAGCGTGCCGAGTGAAATCCCCGGCATTGACGAGGTGCATATCCGGCTTGAGCGGCTATCGGGCCAGCCGAAGGATTGGCAACGGCTGAATCGGTTATTTTTGAAGGACCTGCGCCAGCAATTTTTGATCTGGCGTTCGATTTCGCAGGAAACGATGGAATTATACCGGGAACGGACCCTAACGCATTTCGGGGCGACCACAGAGATAAGGAAAGAGGGCTGAACGTGGAACGCGCGCGATGAAACTCGACTCAGAACTCGAACAATTCCGTTCCATCATGGAGGTGCCTTCCACCTTTCAGGAAGGTTTCCGCTGGTCGTCGCTGTTGGGCGCGGTTTTTGTGGCGCTGGTGATGGTGCCGGGCTCCATATATATGGGACTCCTTGCGGGCACGATGGAGATCGGGGCGGCGGCCCAGTGGGTCACGGTCATCCTGTTCATTGAAGTGGCCAAACGCGCCCATCAGACGCTGAACAGGTCCGAGATTTTCATTCTGTTTTACATGGCCGCCGCCGCCATGGGCATGCCCTTCTCCGGCCTGCTGTGGAATCAATTTTTCATCAACAGCGACGCCGCCGCCGCCGCAGGCATCGCGGAACAGCTCCCTCGATGGTATGCGCCGTCGCCAGAATCCGCTTCTTACGGTTTGCGGACGTTCTTTCATGTGGATTGGTTGCCGGTGATCGGCTTTGTCGTCTTCAGCAGCTTTTTCGGGCAGCTTGCCAACCTCGTGCTCGGCTACGGCTTGTTTCGAATCGTTAGCGATATCGAGAAGCTCCCATTCCCGCTAGCGCCGATCGGCGCGCAAGGCATCCTGGCGATGGCGGAAGATATGGAAGAGCATGAGCGGCGCAGCGCGGAATCATCCTGGAGATGGCGGGTGTTCTCCATCGGTGGCGCGCTCGGCTTGGGTTTTGGCTCCGTGTATCTCCTGCTGCCGACGCTGACCGGTGCGCTGACCGGCACACCCGTGCAAATCTTCCCCATTCCTTTCTCCGATTTCACCCAGCAGACGGGCCGTTTTCTGCCGGCGGTCGCCACCGGTCTGTCCTGGGATTTCGGCCACCTCATTACCGGCATGGTCATGCCGTTCTTCGGCATGCTCGGCAGCTTCATCGGATTGGTCATCACGTTTGTGGCTAATCCGATCCTCTACAAGCGCGGCGTATTGAAGTCCTGGAAATTCGGCGCGGACACGGTCGAGACACTTTTCAAAAACAATATGGATTTTTATTTCAGTTTTCAGATCGGCGTCTCCATCGCTATCGCGGGGGCAGGCATCATCGCAGTTGTTCGTAGCCTTCGCACCATCCGCCGGAAATCAACTGACGCCGCCGGGGCGCCCGCCATCAAACCTGACCGTGGCGATATCCCAACCTGGATTGTCGCGCTGGTTTATTTTTTAGTGGTGACGTCCTACATCACGGCCTCGTTGCTCCTGTTGCGCTGGCACCACGGCGGCTGGACCCGCGGTATCCGCAATATCGGCGTAGTTCTCCTGTTCCTCGGCTTTTTCTATACCCCCCTGATCAGCTATGTCACCGCCCGGCTAGAGGGCATGGTGGGTCAGATTGTCGAGATTCCGATGATTCGCGAGGCCGCCCTGATTCTCAGCGGTTACCGAGGTGTGGCGTGTTGGTTTCTACCGCTGCCGATCGCCAACTACGGGCAAATGACGGTGTTCTACCGCCAGTGCGAGCTAACCGGTACGCGCTTCACCAGTGTATGGAAAACCAAGTTCTTCCTGTATCCCATCATTCTGCTGTCCTCGATCTTTTTCATGAACTTCATCTGGAGCCTCGACAAGGTGCCTTCTGCGGCCTACCCCTACGCGCAGCGCATATGGGAACTGACCGCAGCCAACCAGACGATCATGTTTTCCGCCACGCTCGGCGAATACTCCCGCTTCGAGCAAGCCTTCCGCTGGTTGTTTCTCACCATCGGCGCTGCATTCGGCGGTTTGTTGTTCTTCCTGATGCGCTCGTTGGGCGCTCCGATTCTGCTGACCTACGGCGTTGTCCGCGGCCTAGGCCAGAACATTCCTCACTCGATCCTTCCACAGTTCATCGGCGCGTTGATCGGCCGCTTCTATTTTCAGAAACGATTGGGCCTAAAATGGCGGCAATATATCCCCGTCGTCGCCGCTGGCTTCGCCTGTGGCATGGGTCTGATCACAACCGTCGGCGTCGGCATCACATTCTTGAACAAAGCCATCATCAAGCTGCCGTTCTGATGGGGCACCCATGAGCGAAGTTCTCATTCAGATTCGTGGAGTCCGAAAGGAGTACGACCTCGGCCGCACCGTTGTCCATGCGCTGCGTGAAATTAATCTCGACATCTACAAGGGCGAATACCTCTCGGTCATGGGACCCTCCGGATCCGGCAAGAGTACGCTTTTCAATATGATTGGTGCGCTCGACCGCCCCACCGCTGGCACCATCACCGTCGCGGGCGTTGAGCTGACGGCCCTCTCGCCACGCAAGCTCGCCCACTTTCGCGGCAATTACATCGGCTACGTTTTTCAGGCCTACAACCTCCTGCCGGCGTACGACGCGGTAACGAACGTCGCCATGCCGCTGCTGTTCAGTGGCAAGCGTCCCGACGAGGCCGCGGCCCGCGCGAAAGAAGTGCTGATCCGCGTCGGACTCGGCGAACGGCTCACCCATCGCCCCGACGAGCTCTCCGGCGGTCAGCAACAACGGGTCGCCATCGCGCGCGCCCTCGCCAACGACCCGGCGATCATCCTCGCCGACGAGCCGACCGCCAACCTCGACCTGCACACTGGCGAGGAAATCATCCACTTGCTTCGCCGGCTGTGTCGGGAGTTCGGTGTCACGGTCATCACCGCCACACACGATCACAAAATGCTTGATGTCTCCGACCGTATCCTCTGGATCGAGGATGGCGCCATCGCCCGGCTCGAACGCCGCGAAGACGTCGAAATCTCAACGGGCACTGTTGAGTGAGGAACGATATCGGTCATGACACGACGTTCCTTGTTTGTGGGCCTGCTTGCGTCCATTGGTTTGAGCGCCGTCTTCTTCTACAACCTCTACGTTCTCCGCAACACGAACCTCGGCGGGTCCTATTTGCCCGTCGGGCTCTTTGGCGGCGCCATTCTGTTTGCGGGGCTGATTAACCCGCTTCTGCGATGGATCGGCAGCAGATACGCGGCGTGGTCGGCGTCGGAAATCGCCGGCGTGATTGCGATGGTCATGTTCATTTTCGGCGTCATCGGCTCCTCGTTGCTCGATCATGCGACAACGCTGGCGATGATGCCATATCACCTGGAGCGGACGCAGCCGGCGTGGCGCGGAGACCCCGCATCGCCGGACGCCCGCGCCGTGCGGGATTGGAAGGCACTGGCGGTGGCATTTATGGAAGAGGGGGCAGCATCCGGCGTGCGCGGGGCGCTGGCCCGTCGGACGCCGGATGATCTAAAGGCTCGCCTCCGGGCCACCGACCCCGCCGTTGACGCCGCCGCCCAGGAGGCGATGTTGAATGTATTGCGCGCCGTCGTGGCTGATCCGGCCCTCACGGAGAAGGCCGCCGCGGAAACCGCTTTGCTGCCAGGGTATATCCGCCGATGGCTTCGCAATCCGCCCGAATCCCGCACCCAGGATCAGATGTTGGGCATCCATCGTGCGTTGGTGGATGCTGCCCTGCCGCAGGCTCTCACACCGCGCCGGCCGAACGCGCTCGATCTAGCGCCGCCCGCGATGTTGGCGGACCCGACCGCACACCCGGCCGCGTTGGATGGCTTTGTCACGGGAATGGGCCACGGCTCGCAGTCTTTCTCTCCACACAACGTTCCGTGGCGCGCCTGGCGGCGCCCCTTTCTGTTCTGGGGGCCCCTCATGCTGGCCCTGTTCGCTGTGTTCATCGGGCTTTCATTGGTTCTGCACCGGCAATGGGCACACCACGAGCGGCTGCCCTATCCGACGGTCGAAATCCTTCGTTCCCTGCTGCCGGTGGAGGGGCGAGCGATGGGCGAGGTGTTTCGACAACGCCTGTTTCAAGTCGGCTTTGGGGCGACTTTCCTTTTGTATGTCATGAACTATGCACACATCTGGTGGCAGGACTATGTCATTGCCTGCCCGCTGGTCCTGAATTTTCGCCCCCTGTTGGAAATATTTCCCCTCATGCGAACCCACTTTCCGGGCCAATTGTTCAACCCCACGATCTATCTGACCGCCGTGGGCCTGGCTTATTTTCTCACCACGGACGTGGCGCTGTCGCTGGGCGCGGGACCTTACCTCTACAGTCTTTTCGCCGGTGCCATGGCGCGGCTGGGATATTCATTCGGGGGCGGATTTCTGCGACTGACCGTGCATTCCCAGATGCAGGCGGGGGCTTGGTCAGCCATGTTTCTTGTGCTGATCTATTCGGGTCGCAACTATTTTCTCTCCGTCGCCCGTCGCGCCGTTGGCCTTCAGGCGAAAGACGAGGTGGACATCGGTGCCGTCTGGGGCGCTCGCGCCGGCGCGCTGGGTTTGGCCCTGGTCTTCGCTCTGTTGATTTCCACGGGCGCCGAGCCGATGTTGGCCGTGCTGTGGACTGTCATCTCGGTAATGGTCTTCACCGTCCTCAGTCGCCTGCTTGCGGAGGCAGGAGTCTTCTATATGCACCCTGTCCTCTATCCATGCGTGATGCTCTGGAGCTTCTTCGGGACGCGCGCCATCGGATATGAACAGATGGTCATCCTGGGGCTGGCCACGGCCATGTTCCTGAGCGATCCGAAGGACGCACTGATGCCCTTTGTGGTGACCGCACTTCATCTCGCCGAACGCGGCGGAGTGCGTCCGGCCCGTGTGGCAAAATGGGGTACCATCGCCTCGGTCCTCGCGCTGCTGGTCGCGACGCCGGCGATGCTCTATTTTCAGTACCGCCAGGGGGCGATCCAGGCCGGCCATCCCTGGATGTGGCGCCATGTGCCCGCCGGTCCCTTTGATCGCGCCGCCGAAATGACCCGCTCGTTGCAGGCGCAGGGCGCGCTTGGTGATGCCCAGACCATCCGTGGCCTCGCACGGCTCCGCGAAGCCGCGCCCCGCCCCTCTCTTTTCCTTTCATTCGGCGCGCCATTTGCCCTCGTGCTGCTTTTTACATTTCTCCGCCATCGCTTTGCACGATGGCCGCTTCATCCGCTAATCTTCCTCGTGATGATCACCTATCAATCGAGTCTGATGGCCTTCTCCTTCCTCTTCGGCTGGATCCTCAAGGGGTTTGTAATGAAATATGGAGGCGCTCACGCCTATCAACGGCTGAAACCGCTCATGATCGGTCTGGTCGCTGGTGAGGTCATGGCCGCCGCCTTGCCGTTGCTCGTCGGCGCAGTGTACTCTGCCCTCACCGGCCGTCCCGCACCGTCATTCAGCATTTTGCCAGGCTGAAAGGATCCGGCCGAGTCCAACAAATATTCGATCGCGTCCGCTCCCACCTCTCTCCGATAAAACAAAAGACCCGGCGTGCGTTTTTGTTTTCCCCCGCGCCCCAAATCACGGCATTATTCCAAACGCTCCGGCCACTTGCGGTCCCCGGGGCGCGCAAACGTATGAACAACGATATCGGAATTGAAATCGCTGCCGACGGAGTGGATGTGGAGGCGATCGTCGAGCGGATCCGCAAGAGCGTGGACGAGAAGATCGCCGCAGGCCTCTATGCCGACGCGCGGATCGCCGCCGCCGAGCGAACGAACCTGGCGCAACTGCGCAACGATGAACAGTTCGCCGGTTTTTATCTCCAATGCCTGCGGGATGCCGTGTATGTGGACATCTCGGACTTCGAAATTCGCGAACGGCGCGCGGTGCTGGCGCCCTTCCTCGTGCGGCTGAAAAAAGCCATCTGGTCCCTGCTCAAGTTCTATACCTACCGCCTGTGGTCGCAGCAGAACCAAGTCAACGGCCTGCTGGTCACCGGACTGGAAAGCGTGGATGAAAAATATGCGGAGAAAATTCGCGCCCTTGAGGCGCGCATCGCGGAGTTGGAAAAGCGTCTCGGCGGGCCGCCGCCGGCCGCACCGGCCGGATAAGATTCCACCATGCCGTTGCCACGTTCCATCGCCGTCGTATCGCCGCGATACCCCGACGGCGTGACCGTCGGCGGCGCTGAGACACTGCTGCGCCGCCTCGCCGAACGGCTCGCCGCGCGCGGACTGGATGTGACTTTTCTTGCCACGTGCGCGCGCAACCATTTCACCTGGGCCAATGAATGCCCGGCCGATGTCCGCCGCATCCACAACGTCGAAGTGCGGCGTTTCCCTGTCAACACCGACCGCGATCCGGCCCTCTTTCTCGCTCGCCAATCCGCCATCTGTCGCGGAGAAACCCTGACCCGGGCGGAACAGGCCGAATGGCTGCGGCATTCGGTCAACAGCGATACCTTGCTCGAACACCTCCGCGCCGAATCGGTGCGCTATGAACGCATTTTGGCCGGACCGTACCTGTTCGGCCTCGTCTGGTCGGTCGCGTCCGCATTTCCCGACCGCACGATCCTGACGCCTTGTCTGCACGACGAGGCGTTTGCTCGGCAGGAATTGATCGGCGAAATGCTCCGCTCTGTCCGAGGTTGCCTGTTCAACACGGAGCCGGAACGCGAGCTCGCGATCCGCCTGCACGGGCCGGAGGCTGGTCGGGGTGTTGTGGTCGGCATGGGCATCGAACCCTTTGAAGCCGACGCCCGCGCTTTCGCTGCGCGAAGAGGCCTGACGGCGCCTTACGTCTTCTACTGCGGACGCCGGGAGGCCGGAAAAGGCACACCGCTGTTGACGGATTATCTTGATGTGTTTCGCGCGCGCACCGGACGCGATATCGCGCTGGTCTGCGCCGGCAGCGGCCCGCTGGATGCGAAACCCTTTGTGCACGATGCGGGATTTCTTTCGGAGACGGAGAAACGCGAGGCCTTGGCGGGCGCTGTCGCATTCGTGCATCCGTCCACGCTCGAAAGCCTGGGCATTGTGCTGCTCGAATCGTTCACAGCCGGCGTGCCGGCACTTGTACATGCCGCCGGCGCCGTGCTGCGCTGGCAATGCGCCCGCAGTGGCGGCGGTCTGTGGTTCCGGCATTATCCCGATTTCGAGGCGGAGCTGGAGCTCCTGCTGGAGCGTCCCGACCTCCGTCATGCGATGGGCGAACGGGCACGGGCCTTTGTGCGACGAGAATATTCCTGGGACGCGGTCGAGCGGCGCCTGTTCGGCGCGCTGGAGGAACTCTAATGCCGGCGATTCACCAATTGGTCGCGGGTTTCAGCTCGGGCGATGCCATTAGCAACGAAGCGCGGACACTGCGAGCGCTCTTCCGCTCGTGGGGTTATTCATCGGAAATCTACGCCGAAGCGCGCCGCATCCTTCCCGAACTTCGCGGCGAGGTGCGCGATCTTCGCCTCGCCCCCGCGGAAATCGCCACGGAGGACGTCGTGCTGCTGCATCTTTCCATCGGCTCCGACGCCAACGACATCTTCCCCGCCTTGCGTGGGCGCAAGGCGATTCTGTATCACAACATCACCCCCGCTGAATATTTTCGGGGTATTCAGGAACAGATCGCGCGCACATTGGCGCGAGGCCGCGAACAAGCGGCCCGGCTGGCGGACGTCGCCGAAGTGGTTCTCGCCGACAGCGCCTACAACGCTGCCGAACTCGCCGTTTGGGGCTACCGAGATGTCCGTGTCTTCCCCCTGGCGTTGGATTTTGATTTCATCGGAACGCCCCCCGATCGCGCGACGCTACGCAAATATGGAGATGGACGAACCAACGTGCTCTTTGTCGGCCGCGGGGCCCCGAATAAGCGCATTGAAGACGTCATTGCGGTGTTCTACTATCTGCAACGATACGTAGATCCGAATGCCCGCTTCATTCACGCTGGATCGTACGCCGGTACCGAACGCTACCAGGCATTGCTCTACACTCACCTGCGCGATCTGCGGGCGCGCGATGCCGAACTGCTCGGCGCCGTGCCCCAGGCCGTCCTTTCCGCGCTCTATCGCACCGCGACCGTGTTCCTATGCATGAGCGAGCACGAGGGATTTTGCATCCCGTTGATCGAGGCGATGACGCACGACACGCCGGTCATCGCCTACGCCGCTGCCGCGGTGCCCGAGACGCTCGGCGGCGCCGGCGTGCTCGTGCGGGAAAAACGATTCGACCGCATCGCTGAACTCATCGGCGAGCTGAAGCGCGATTCCGCCTTGCGTGAGGCAGTGCTCCGGCGCCAGCGGGAACGACTGGCGCGTTTTCGCGCCCGGAATGTGGAATCGGAACTCCGTGCGCACCTCGCCCCCCTGTTGAGAAAGGAGTCCCCATGAGCGAAATTGTGATTGCTCTCAAAAACGGAGATGCACGGGGCGCGTCACTCGACCTCGGCCCCGTGAAAATGGTCTACGCGCGCAAGTCCGGCGGCTTCCTTGGCTGTGGCATTTTCGACGTCGCCGTGCTCGACCGTTTCGGCGTGGCGGCGGCGAATGTCCGCGGCGTCTCGACGGTGGAAGATCTCCTGGCCGGCAGCGTCAGCCGTGTGAACGACGCCGCCGCAGCCAAGGGCGTCCGCGTCGGCATGACCGGACGCGAGGCCCTGGAGTTGATGTGAGGCACGACCGAATGGTCGGAAGCCGGCAGTGCCGATCTTAGTTCAGCAGCCGAACGCCATCGCCGCCGCGTTCGATGCGGCCGATAACGACGGGCTTTTCGCCGGCGGCGCGCAGGGTGCGCAGAGTCACCGCCGTGTCCGCCGCGCGAACCATAACCACCATCCCGATGCCCATATTGAAGACGCGATACATCTCCTCGCGGTCCACGCCGCCGGCCTTCTGGAGGAATTGGAAAAGGGGCGGCACACGCCAGGCGGCGCGATCAATGATTGCCGCAAGCCCTTCGGGCAGGACGCGCGGCACGTTGTCCGGAAAACCTCCACCGGTGATGTGTGCCAGCCCGCGCACGCGCACTTTCCTCCGCAAGGCACGAACGGGCCGCAGATAGCTGCGGTGGACCGCAAGCAGCGCATCGGCGACGGTGACGCGCAAACCCGGCACGCGATCGGACGGCCGAAGACCGGCCTGTTCAAAGAATACGCGGCGCGCCAGCGAATAGCCGTTGGTGTGCAGACCCGAAGACGGCAGCCCGATGAGGACATCGCCGGCGCGAATCTCCGAGCCGGTGATGACCTCGTTGCGCTTCACCGCGCCGACGATGGTTCCCACTAAGTCATACTCGCCCGGCGGATACAGGCCCGGCATCTCTGCCGTCTCGCCGCCGATGAGCGCGCACCCGTTCTCGCGACAGGCGCGGCATAAGCCGTAAAGCACCGCGGCCAGCACCCTCGAATCGAGCTTCGCGGCCCCGATATAATCGAGAAAAAACAGCGGCTCGGCGCCCTGCACCAAAATATCGTTGACGCAATGGTTGACGATGTCCCGCCCAACCGTGTCGTGCCGACCAGTCATGACCGCCACCTTCAGTTTCGTGCCGACGCCGTCGGTGCTGGAGACCAGCAGATGGCCACCTCCCGGCGACCGAAAAAGGCCGCCGAACGAACCGAGGCGTCCCACGACGCCCGGCGTGAAGGTGGCCTCAATCCTGCGGCGCGCGCGGCGCAGGGCGTTCATTTTGACGTCAATATCCACACCGGCGGCGGCATAGGCGGAAACCGGCTGTTTCATGTTCGGGCTCCTCTCGAATTACAGCTCCAAGGGTTCATTCGTTCACATGCACAACCTTCGCCGGTGGAAATCCGTTGAAGTGAGTGGACGAGGCAATGCTGTAGGCCCCGATGTTTTCCGTATAGACGAGGTCGTTTAACGGCAAATCGGGCAGCATTTCGGCTAACGAGATCGTGTCGAGCGCGTCACAGGTCGGGCCGAACACGGCGGAGGGGCGAACAGACCCTTTCCGGAAGGCCTTGACCGGATAGCGCATGTGGTCGAACAGAATGCCTGAATAGGTGTGATACACGCCATCGTCGAGATAATAGCAGGGCTTTCCGTCGCGTTCGGCCTTTCCAATCACGCGCGCAACGAGCGTCGCGGCGGTGGCGACGATAAAACGGCCGGGCTCAGACAGGATTTCAATGTTTTTTTCTGGGAAGAGCCGCGCGATTTCGCGGTTCAGCAGGCGTGCCAGCTCCCGGAAAGGCCGCGCGGCGGGATCGTAGGGAGCGGGAAATCCGCCGCCGATATCGATGAGATTCATTTTACTGAAGCCGCGCAGGTGGGCTTCCCGAAAGATGCCGTGGACAAGATGGAGAGCCTGAACAAAATTGTCAAAATTCGTTGTCTGGCTTCCGACGTGAAAGCTGAGGCCCTCGACGGTCAATCCCGCGCGATGGGCGGCGGCGACAAGGTCCACCGCTTCGCCGGGCGCCGCGCCGAATTTGGAGGAGAGCTCGACCATGGCACCCGTATTTGGCACGCGGACACGCAGTACGAGGCCGGCGTGCGGCGCGTTTTTGCGTATTTTGCCGATTTCGGCGAAGTTATCGTAGACGACGAGCGGCCGGAACGGATCGAGCGCCCGCAGGGTCTCTTCGCTTTTGATCGGATGCGCGTAGATAATCTTGTCCCAAATGAAGTCCTGCCGCTGTTTCGGCGGCAGATGACGGATGTTCTCATGGACGGTCATGAATTCCGGCAGCGAAGCGACATCGAAACTGGCGCCGGCGCGATATAATGTGCGAACAATTGCCGGATCGGGGTTTGCCTTCACGGCGTAATAGGGCTGGACGCGCGGCAGTCTCCGGCGGAATTCCGCGAGATTACGCCGCAGGGCGTCGTGGTCCACCACCAGCAGCGGGGTGCCATGTTTCCGGGCCAGATGTTTCAAAAGCTTTTTTGAAATCATGTACGGCTCCTTAGCGCCGACCAAGCAAAGGCGCATGTGTGCATCATCAGCGAGGCCCTCGCGAAGGTCAATCGCGCACGCGCGCCGCTGGCCGGTTACCGAGAGGTCCCACCTGCCGGATAGATGCGCCGAAAATCGTCGGTGAAGCGCACTCCCCTGAAAAACCGCTGCGGTTGGAAGAGGGGCGCCGGTAAAACGGGATTGACCTCGAGACGCAGTATCTGAACGGTCTCCCGCACGCGCCCGCCGTCCATGCTCGTTACCGTCTCCTGCCGCAGGGAAAACCAGGCGCCCTCGCGTGCCTCCCACTGTTCAAACCGATGCACGGAGAGCGGCTCGCCCGTCTCGGCGTCGCGATAGGTTTCGACACGCCCCACGCGCCCCTCCGTATCCACAGCCAAAACTACAAAAAGGCGGGGCGTCGCGTATCCGCGTCGCACAGGGAATTCGGGCGCAGGGGCCAGAACTGTCTCTGGAACCCCCTGGAGACGCAGCAGGAATTCCGTCGGCGTGCCCGGGATTTTCCGGAGCGAAACCAGCCAGTCCGGATCGAGCCGTTCGATCGGACGCGCGAAGCCCATCGGATCTCCTTCGATATAGCTGAACAGGGTTTCCCCATCGGCCACAACGCGGCGGCGCAGGGGCGAGACGGTTTCCGCATGGAGCCGGTCATCGTGCCGCCAGTGCACACGGCTGAGAATTCGCAGGACGTTGCCGCCCTCGGACCGTGTCTCCCGGCGCAACTCGCAGCTGACCGATTGCACGGCCTCATAGGATGCCAGCAACCGCTCTGCGAGCGTCTCGGATCGGACCATTCCGACGAGGGCCATCCACCCCGTAATCGCGACAAGCGTTTTCATCCTGCGGCACGCTCCTTTCAATGGCGACCGAACCAGGCGTGGATCAGCATGGCCATAAGAACGCCGGTTACCATGCCGCCGAACACCTCGAGGCGCGTGTGGCCGAGCAGCTCCGCCAGTTTATGCTCGGACAAACGGTGCTCGCGAAACAATTCATCCACCATCTGATTGAGCAACCGCGCCTGCTGGCCGGCCGCGCGACGAAAGCTCTGGGCATCGAACATCACCACCGACGCGAACGCCGCAGTGACGGCAAACAGGGGGGAGCCGAAGCCGGTCGTCAGTCCCACCTGGGTCGCCAGGGCGCACACCATGGCTGAGTGTGCGCTCGGCATGCCGCCGGTGCTGACGAAAATACGGAAATCCAGGCGCCGCGTCGTCGCGCAGCGACTGATTAACTTCACCATCTGCGCAAACATCCACGCCGAGAATGCCGTCCAAAAGCAAATATTGCGCGCCAGCGAATCCACTATTGTCTCCCCCATCCTCGCGCCGACTTAAAACAGCGCGATTGTCACAATGGGCGCCCCGAACCGTTGCGTCAAGTCCGCAAGATTTGTGTTTTTCTAATCCGGATTCTGAGGTTGAGGAGCGGCTGGATGCCCGCGTGCTTCACCCTTTGGGTGTTGCCACTGCATGACCGGTGTAACCGAAGAAAAATCAATACTAATGCTCTCGAAATTGTCTTTACAGGCTCGTTCCTTGCGGCGCGAGCAAGCTCGCGCCCTACGACCGAAGAATGTAGGGCCTCAGCTTGCTGAGGCCGCGACGCCGTAAACGAGCATGTCAGGACAATTAGGATAGGATTACGACTAGTAAAAGGGTTGGATTGATGAGCTTGAAAAAGTGTCATGGCGGTACAGCGCTATGATCCCCTATCGTCGCAGGAGAATGCGCGGGAGGGCAATGAGAGCATTGAGCGCGGGGCGGCGAGGGCCGCCTCAATCTCGACAACGTCATCGGCCTCTCCGTCGGAACCTTGGCGCTCACCCTCTCGTTCCGGAAGGGCCTGGGCCGATCCCGCCTCGGCCTGCTCAAAACCGCCTGGGGCCTCTTCGCCGCGGCCATTCTCTGCGGCCTCTGGGCGAGACCGTGTTTTACCAGAAACTCATCCATCGTCTGCGCGACGAGCGCCAACCGCTCGCAGCGGCGCCGGGGCGCAGCCACGAAATCGCCGTCTTCGCCACGCAAGGCGCCTTCGCCCTCGCCATAGGGGTGTAGAAAAAATCTTGTGTACGAACCGGAGGAGACGCCATGAAAAGGAAGAACATGAACCGAGATCAGAATAGGGAAGGGGCGGCCGAATCCTGGTCGGAGAGGCCGGCCCCTTTTCCCTTGGAGTAAAGTCTGGAATAATCCCGCCGAACTCAGCGAATTCTTCGACACCCAGCCCGGCCTGGCCGCCTATCT
>CALLML010000091.1 GCA_938005705.1 uncultured bacterium | reverse complement strand
CAAGGATTTTCAGTCCTCTGCTCTACCAACTGAGCTACCCAGCCATCGCGCGGGGGTGCATCAGCGCGGGCAACAAGGTGCATGACGCCGGAGGGTATTGCAAGCAGGAAATGCACCGGTTTATGTGCCCTGGTCCGCTTCCTTCATCGGTATCCCCCATTTTTGATGCACGGCGGCGGTGGGTTTATTTTAGCGCCGTTCGGGGTGGGCGGGCGTTTACAACGTTACTTTTTCGGCGACTTGTGCCACATCCTTATCCCCGCGCCCCGAAAGGTTGATGAGGATGATTTTGTCCTTTTCAAGGGTGGGAGCGCGTTGGATGGCGGCGGCGATGGCGTGGGCGCTTTCGAGCGCCGGAATAATGCCCTCCAACCGGGCCAGGCGCAGGAAGGCGTCCAGGGCTTGGTCGTCGGTGGCAAAGGTGTATTCGACGCGGCCTTGGTCACGCAGCCAGGCGTGTTCAGGGCCGACGGCGGCATAGTCCAATCCGGCGGAGACGCTATGGGTAAGTTCGATTTGGCCGTAGGGGTCTTGCAGCACATAGGAGCGTGTGCCTTGCAGCACCCCCAAGGAGCCGCCTTGGAAGCGGGCCGCGTGTTTGCCCGGGAGGATGCCTTCGCCGCCGGCTTCGACGCCCAACATGCGGACGGCGGGGTCGGACAGGAAGGGGTAAAACAGACCAATGGCGTTGGAGCCGCCACCCACGCAGGCGATTAAAAGGTCCGGCAAACGCTCCTCTTTTTCCAGGATCTGGCGGCGGGCTTCGTCACCAATAATGCGTTGGAAATTGCGCACCATGACGGGGTAGGGATGGGCGCCATAAGCCGTGCCCAAAATATAGTGGGTGTGGCGAACGTTGGTAACCCAATCCCGCATGGCCTCGTTGATGGCCTCCTTGAGGGTCTGTTGGCCGGCGGTGACCGGAACGACCTTGGCGCCGAACTCGCGCATCCGATAAACGTTCAGCGCCTGACGCTTCATATCCACCTGACCCATGTACACCACGCACTCCATATCGAAGGCGGCGGCCATAGCCGCAGTGGCCACACCATGCTGACCGGCGCCGGTCTCCGCAATCACGCGCTTCTTGCCCATGCGGCGCGCGAGCAGAATCTGGCCGAGGCTATTATTGATTTTGTGCGCGCCGGTGTGACACAGATCTTCGCGTTTGAGGTAGACACGTGCCCCCCCGATTTCTCGACTGAGCCGTTCGGCAAAATACAGCGGCGTCGGCCGCCCGACGAGGTCGCGCAGATAACGGTGAAATTCCTGTTGAAAAGCCGTGTCGCACCGAGCGGCTCGCCAGGCGCGGGTCAGCTCCTCCAACGGCGCCATCAGCGTTTCGGGAACAAAACGGCCGCCGTAAGGGCCATAATAGCCCCGGCGATCAGCATTTAAACGCTGCGACATTGCCAGATAAATTCCTTTATTTTGTGCGCATCCTTGCGACCCGGCGAGATCTCCACCCCGGAACTTACGTCCACACCCCACGGCGTCACCCGCCGAACGGCTTCGGCCACATTCGCCGGTGTCAGTCCGCCTGCCAATACAACTGGCCGGTCGGCCGCGCGAACGAAATCGGCCGCCTTCGACCAATCCAACACGAGACCGGTGCCTCCGGGGCGATCAGCCGTTGCGGAGTCTAGCACATACGCATCCGGCGCGTCATCGGGGTTTTCCGCACACGGAACGTCTTCCAAACGACGCACCTGCCAGATGTATCCGCCAAATAGGCGGAAGGCGCAAACATGTTCCCCCCCGTGCAACTGGAGAATGTCGAGATGCGCGGTTTCCGCGGCACGCTGTGCTTCGTCGGGAGCGACGTCCACAAAAACCCCCACCCGATCCACCCCGCGAATCCAATCCCGCGTCCACGCGCTCACCTGCTGCGGCGAAACGGCGCGTGGCGAACGGGGCCAGAAAACGAAGCCGACCGCATCGGCGCCCGCCTCCACTACCGCCTCCACATCTTCGGCGCGGCATAAACCGCAAATTTTGACGTACACGCGCATACCGTTCATGTCCGCGTTGTGACCGCCATCATAACGGATAACGCGGGTGAAGAAGCAGAGAATTCGGCGCTCGAAAGTGGAACAGAGGTATCCGCACGGCGGAGCCGCAAAGAAACGATGGGGGCATTGGACGGTCTCGAGATCAGAGGTTCGAGACCGGGAGAATCGCCGACTTTTTCGCCGGCGCGAAACATGGCGATCCACACGATCCGGCCTGCGCGAGCGAGGTAGGCCGTGTTGTTCGTTCCGCTCCCGGTAGACCGAAAACCCAGCGGCAAGGCATTCCTCGAATGGACAAAGTTACAGGCAAGGCCAACGCCTTCGCGCCGATTCGTTCTTCATCGGATTCACTGTTGGTCGCCCGTTTGGGGAAAGGATTACACCGACTGCTCGGGTTTCCAACGACGAGCTTTTTCTGCAATGCTCTGCAAATGTTCCAGCATCCGTCGCGCGCGAGGATCAATGTAGTCCGCCAGCGATTCGGGCATATCTCCGTATCGCCGAAGATGGCGAGACTCGAGCTCCACCAGCGCTTCCCACCATGCGACACTCCGCGACCAGATAGCCCCCGACAAATCTTCCGTTCTGGGCTCCAGACCGAGAACATCCCGCATTTCCGCGATCAGCGAGCGCAAGGCCTTAATTTCCGCCCGGACTTCGCTCTTTTGGCCCTCGGTCAGGGTGTCCTTTTCCCGATAAAGAGGGCCCTGAGCCGGCGGATCGCGCATCCATCGCTCAAACAGGAAGAGCAGTTCGTCCAGGGCGCGGAGCGTACTGCCAATAGCCCGGCGATGATTGTCGCTGATGGAGATGGGATTTGAAGTCCGCTTCATAACGGAGGGCAGGACGGTCTCTTGTCTCCCGCGGTCATTGTCCCGGCAGTCCCAATAACGAATCGAGAGGCACCCTGGGGCCATATCGGCTGACGAAAGTCATGATGATCACGCGAGGGCCTCATCACGCGCCTTTTTGCCGGTCTGACAGCACAATCGCCAATCGGGCTCGCAGAGTTTCCACCTTTTCTTCCGCCTCGGTCAGAAACGCCGTTTCCCCCGCTACGCCAGCCGATTCCCGGGTGCGGCGCTCCATCGCCGTGCGAATGGCGCCTTGGGTAGCCTCGACGGTTCGGGCGAGTCGTTCTTCCAGGTCCGACCGGTATCTCCGGAATGTCTGATCAATGCTTTGAAACAGGGACCAGCGCAGATTCTCAACATTCGCAATGACCAGGCTTTCAATGCGCTCATCCCATTGCCGCCGCAATCGGCGCTGCCGCAGGCCTTTGGGCCATATCCATTCCGCAATACCGTCAGAGACCGTATCGAGGGCGCCGGACCACTTGTGAGTCACCCAGTACGGCTCGCGCGTGACCTCGAATGCCTCCGCGCTATCCGGCGCGCGATAGGGTATCTCGAAGAGGGCGGCCGCCGCCTTGCGCACCGACTCGATGAGTTCGTCGGCCCGCCGTTGATGCGGGCGGAGTGTTTCGGCCATGCGTATGCGAAACAGCTCGGTGGATTTTCCAGATTGTCGCTCGAAATGGGCGGGTATGGCCTCCGCCAGCGCAGCGCGGATGTCATCAGAACCGACAGCGCCATCTCGCGCAATCATTTCCTCGACGACCCCATTCAGGTAATGGCGCGCTTGGGTGCGCAATTGAGCGACGTGCTCCTCAAGAAAATCATGCATACGCCGGTGGTCGCCGGCCAGCAGATCCCCCGCCGCGATGCGCTGTCGTTGTGCCTCCTCGATCTTGAGTTCGAACTGCGCCAGTCGGCACTGGAGATCGTCGAGCGGCATCCGCAGGGATTGTTTTCTCAAACGGAGGCGCAGCAACGCCTCCTCCAGCGCGTCTATCCCTCTTTGCGCAACCGCCGCCTGCAAAGCAACCGTTTTCTCCTTGGTTAAAAACGTCACCAGATGGCTTTCCACTTCCGCCATCCCGCTGGTTCTCCAAAGCGCCTCATCCTTCCGCGCGCGGGCCTGCAGCCCTTGCCGGGCGGACACACAGAAAATCGGCGCCTCCACTGGAACACCGGCCTGCTCCGTCAAAACCCTGTGGAGAAACTCGAGTGCCGAACGGCGCTCCGCCTCGTCCAGATAATCCACTTTGTTGAGGATGAAGAACAGACGCGCAATCTTGGATCGTACTTCCCGCAAAAACTCTACTTCTACCTCGGTGATAGGAGGGTCCGCTGAAATGAGAAATAGCGCCGCGTCGCATTGGGGCAGAAAATTCAGCGTCGCCTCCGTGTTATGCCGATGCGTCGAACCGATACCCGGAGTGTCAATCAGCGACAGTCCCCGCTCGAGCAAAGGAGCCGGAAAGAATACATCCACCTGTGCAACGCCCAGCCGATTTTTGGGATTGCCGGTCTCCGTCACAAAACCGGCCAGGACCTCGGCGATCCCCGCGGCATCATGAACGTCCACCCTCTGGGGAGGACGTTCGTCCAGAAAACTAACGCGCACGGCGGGATGTGATCCGTTCCGAATGAAAGTGGGCAACGCCGTCAACGGCACGACGGCCGTGGGCAGAAGCGACGTGCCGAGCAGAGCGTTGAGCAGCGTACTCTTGCCTCGTTTGAATTGGCCGAGCACAGCCAGATGAAACCGTCCGGATGCGAGACGTTCCTGCAAGGCGGCGGCTTGAACCGACAAATCCCGAAAACCCTCACCGAGTTCATGAAAACATCGAGCCGCTTCTTCCAGAATGTGCCCAACCGCCGGTCGGCTTTCACCATAAACCACAGACTCCGCTTTCTCTGATGGCGATGCAGAGGCGGATAAAACGACCTCACGAGGTTCATAGACGAAAAGGCTGTTCGGCTTGGCTGTATCTTCGATTTGGCTCATCTGATGACTCCTCCATGCCGTAAACACACGTCGAACACCAGCCACGGTGTTCAACTTTGCGTGCTATTCCAGGAGTCATCAGCCATGAAGGCGGTTGGAACGAAGGGGGACTCCATCCCCAGTTTGGATTCATAGTATCTGCGGACCACATCTACGTCAATTTCTCGGAGCGCCGCCGCGCCGAGAGACGGCCCTGCAGACCTAAACACGATTATCAAGGATCGCGATCCCACCCGATTCCGATTGCGGTTGATGGGTCATGCCCCCGACTTTAAACTGCGACCCGACATGCACATTATGGCGCTGATCATCTTCATTCTGGCTTATGTCCTATTCGTTTTGCTGCCGCGGAAAAGGGCGCTGACGGCGTGCATCGGAGCGGTGGCGCTCGTGCTCAGCGGTGTCATATCCTGGCGTCACGCTCTGTATGAGCATATCAACTGGAACGTGGTCGCGCTTTTTTTTGGCACCCTGATTTTGGCAGAACTGTTCATGCAGTCGCGCATGCCGGCGGTCATGGCGGAAGCGCTGATCCGCCGCACGCGAACGCTGTGGGGCGCCATGATGGGGCTCTGTGTGCTCTCGTCATTCCTTTCGATGTTCCTGGAAAATGTGGCCGTGGTGTTGCTGGTGGCGCCAGTCGTGCTAAGCTTGTGCGAGCGTGCCGGCGTTTCGCCGGCCCGATTGCTGATTCTCATCGCCGTTTCCTCAAACCTTCAAGGAACGGCGACGCTCATCGGCGATCCGCCCAGCATGATTCTCGCCGGTCATATGCGGATGACATTCAACGACTTTTTCATCTATCACGGACGTCCCGGCCTCTTCTTCGCGGTGCAAGCCGGCGCGCTGGCGTCCTTCGTCGTTGCCGGACGACTGCTATGGGCGCATCGGCGGCCGGTGGAAGGCATCGCGGTCGAGCGGCCCCGTTCGCTCATTCCGACTTGGCTACTGATCGCGCTGGTCGTCGGGCTCTCCCTTTCCTCGATCTTCGACCGCGATTTCAAATGGCTGGCGGGCGCTTGGACCCTCGCCCTGGCCGCGATCGGATTAATGTGGTATCGCCTCGGACCGCATTGGGCCGCGGTGCGTGACGTCATCCGTCTGCTCGACTGGGACACGACGTTTTTTTTGATGGGGGTGTTCGTACTGGTTGGCGGCCTTACCGAATCCGGATGGCTTGAGCGTCTGGCCGGGGTCATGAGTGTCGGGGTCGGCAATAGCCGGGTTTCGGCATTTCTCCTGTTGATGGCCGTCGCAGTGCTGGTATCGGGATTTGTGGATAATGTACCGTTTCTTCTGGCGATGATCCCGGTGGCCAAACAGCTAGCCCGGAATATCGGCGGTCCTCCGGAATTTCTCCTGTTCGGCCTTTTGATCGGTGCCTGCGTCGGAGGTAACATCACCCCGATCGGCGCCTCAGCAAATATCGTCACCATCGGCCTGCTGCGTAAACGAGGTGAACCGGTTGGATTTTGGCCTTTCCTGAGGGTGGGCATCCCGTTCACGCTGGCGGCCGTGACCGCCGCCGCCGCTTTTCTGTGGATTTTCTGGTCGCAATGACCGCCCTGTCTCAGCGCCGCTTTCGTTGGCTGCGTTTGTCAGGCGGATCGTTTTTCACATGCAGTTGTGCGTGTTCTCCTACGACCAGACTGTTTGGCGGAACGCTGTGCATCAGAAAAACATTGCCGCCGATTGTGGACCCCGCGCCGATGACGGTGTCGCCACCGAGAATGGTGGCGTTCGCATAGATAACCACGTCATCCTCCACCGTAGGATGGCGGCGAATGTGTTTGATCGGATGGCCATGCTCGTCCAGCGGGAAACTCTGCGCTCCCAGCGTCACGCCCTGATATATTTTCACGCGATTGCCAATGCGCGCCGTTTCCCCGATCACCACGCCGGTGGCGTGATCAATGAAGAAGCCGTGCCCGATCGTCGCACCGGGATGAATATCCACGCCCGTGCGGGCATGCGCCCATTCGCTCATGATACGGGGCACAATGGGCACATGGCGGACGTAAAGTTCGTGCGCCACCCGATGGACAGCGATCGCCAGCAACCCCGGATAGGCCAACTGAACCTCGGCGTAGGTTAATGCGGCGGGATCTCCTTCATACGCGGCTCGCACATCCTCGATGAGCCAACGCCGGATTTCAGGCAACTGTCCGAAAAATTCACCCAGCACTCGACGCGACTCCACCGCGGGGTCCACCACTGCGGGCGCGGGCTCTTCCAACTGAGCCGCCGCGCCCTTCCAGCGGAACGGAATCGCGCGCTCGATCTGCGGTCGCAATAATCGCCATGCCCGTCCCAATCGGCGCAGCAAAAACACGCCGAATTCATCGGGCGTTACATCGGCGGATTCCTCCCTTCCGGGGAATAACACATCGATCAGCACCCGCAACGCCTCGACGATGCGGGAAGGGTCCGGATAATCGTGCAACAGGCTATCCGGGCGGTCCTCCGCTTCCGTTGAATACAATGGCCGCAATTGCGCCACCACATCACACAAGCGTCGCTCGAGGCGATCGCCGGTGCATAACGTCTCCATCCCCGACGCAGACGGAATTCGTGACGAGGAGCCATTCATCATGCGATCAATCTAGCACCCATCGCACCATTTTCCAAGGCTTGGAAGTGGGCGCCACGGCTTTTTCCAAGGCTTGGAAAACGTCTCCACCTGCGAGCGGACGGTCATCGAATGCGCGTAAGCCCCCATCGAAAGGGAGCGGGATGACCGGCGTGACGTTGACATTGAAAACGGTCGCGCCCATCATGGCGGTCCGATGAAATCCATACGTCTTCTGACTGTCGGCAATAGTTTTTCAAATGATGCGCTGACCTTTCTCGAACCGATCGCCAACGGGAGCGGCGTGATCTTCGAAGTCGGGCGCGCCAGTTTGGGGGGATGTTCGCTTCAAAAGCATTGGAATCTCGCTCAGTTCACGGCCCGCCATCCCGAATATAAGCCCTATCGCACCGGCACAAATCCTGACGGAACCGCACGCGAGGCCACGTTGCAAGAGATCCTCGCCTCCGCCGACTGGGATTTCATTACCTTCCAGCAATTCAGTGGGTCGAGTTGGATTCGAACCACGTTTGAACCCTATCTCGGCCGTTTGATTCACCTAGCGCGTGAGCGCGCTCCTTCAGCACGCATATTGTTGCATCAAACGTGGGCCTATCGCGCTGACTCGCCTTTTTTGCCTGAACACGCGATGAACGATGAAATCATGTTTGAGCGAATTCGCTCAAATTATGCGCATTTTGCACGTCAATACGGTTGCGGCATTTTGCCATCGGGCGAAGCCATCCAGGAGGCACGGCGCACGAAGGATCGGCCATTTCGCTGGCCCGATCCCGATTTTGATTTCGCCACAGCGGAGCCCCCCGCTCTGCCCCGCCAGAACCATTCGCTCTCGATCGGCTGGTTCTGGGTCATTAACGGCACGCCGGACGGTATCCCGCAATTGCGGCTTGATGCCAATCATTTGAATGAGCGGGGACGATATCTGGCCGGCTGCGTATGGTTCGAGCGGATGACCGGTTCGGACGCCCGCAATGTCGTATTCGTGCCGCCCGGGCTGTCGACCGAAGATGCCGGCTTTCTGCGCGAGACGGCGCATACAGTTTGCATGCGCTATGCGCCGCTGCGCTGACCCTCCATCCGGTCCTCCTCAAACCGCCGAGCCGCGCAGGTGAAGTTTTCGGCGCAACAGATCAAAATAGGAATAGCCCGGCGGATGCAAAAGGCGCACGGGGCGGGCTCCACGGCGAATCTCAATACGGTCCCCCTCCAGAATGTGATGATGATCCTGACCATCGATGGCAAACAACTGCCGTTTGGAGGAACGGAGAACGTGAATCTCAATGCGACTGGCATCCGGCACGACCATCGGGCGATGGCTCAGGGTGTGTGGGCAAATCGGATTGATGACGAATACGGGCGCCTCCGGGTGGATGATCGGCCCACCGCCCGATAACGAATGGCCGGTGCTGCCGGTTGGGGTGGATACGATCAGACCGTCGCAGACGTAATGGCCAACCTCCTCGTCGTCAATATCCAGCCGCAGATGCACAACCCTCGACGACTCGCCCCATCCGATGACAACGTCGTTCAATGCGCCATGGGGGCCGAGGATGCGGCGCCCGCGCCGAATGCGCGCCTCAGCGAGGACACGCCGAGATTCGCGACATTCTCCCGCCACCATCGCTTTCATCGCTCTTTCCACATCCGTTTCAAGGACACTGGTCAAAAATCCCAAGCTCCCCAGGTTAACCCCCAGCAGTGGCACGTCGGCACCTTTGAGCATTCGAACGGCATGCAGCAGTGTGCCATCACCGCCCAACGCAATAAGGGCGTCAATGCGCCGGGGAAAAAGGTCCGATGTGACGCATTTCGCCTGGGGGAGCTGTTGTGCGGTTTCGTCGCACACCACCAAGGTCCACCCCAATTCGACGGCCTGATTGGCCACACGCCGGAGCACCGCGGGGGCAGCCGGTTTCGACAGGTTGGCCGTCACACCGATGCGTTTCATTTTTTTCTCCAATAGGCCAGGTATTCGACATTGCCGGCGGGGCCGAGAAGCGGAGAACGACAGGCGCCGACCCACACCCAACCGATCGACTCGCCGAACTCACGAATCGCCTTCACGACACTCTCTCGGACGCGTTCGTCGCGCACCACGCCTCCCCGCCCCACCTGGCCGCGTCCAGCCTCAAATTGCGGTTTAATCAGTGTAACCGCATCCGCGGGACACGTCAGCACTGTAAAGAGGGGGGGGAGAATCAATCGCAGCGAGATGAAGGATACATCCACGGTGGCGAAGGAGGGCGGTTCCGGCAGATCGGCAGGCTTGAGAAAACGTGCATTATGGCGATCCATCACCCGTACTCGCGGATCGCGCGCCAGACGCGGATGAAGCTGACCGCGCCCTACGTCCAAGGCATACACGCGCGCCGCGCCCCGCTGGAGCAGGCAATCTGTAAACCCCCCGGTCGAAGCGCCGACATCCAGACATATCCGGCCGGTCACATCGAGATGGAATACGCGGAACGCCTCCTCCAGCTTTTCACCGCCGCGGCTGACAAAACGCGGATGCGCACGAAGAACCAACGGTGTGTCTTCGGGATATTCGCGTCCCGGTTTGTCGGCCCGATACTCGCCGACGTAAACCTCACCGGCCCGAATTAACCGCTGGGCCTGCTCCCGGCTCTCCGCCAGACCGGCCTTGACCAGCAACACATCCAGGCGCAACCCCATCGGACATTCCCACAGGCCCCGCGCCGCGGCACGCTCACCGATCCATCGTCTCAAAATCCGGCATCCGCTCGGTCGGCATGGTCAAGTCGAGCAGGCGGTTCCCGCGCCGTATCTTGAGCCGCAACGTTTCGCCGATGCCCTGCCGCAGAATGGCGCGGAGCAAATCACGCAAGTTCTGCACCGGTTGCCCGTCGGCCTCGATGATGATGTCCCCCGCACGAATGCCGGCGCGCTGTGCCGGCGTGTTATCGAACACCTCCGCCACACGCAGTCCCGTCACCTTCTCTGCGTCTTCACTCGCCTCGTCAGGACGGATTCCGATCCATGGCCGCTCGAAGCGCCCGCGCCGAATGATCGAATCGGCGACCCTGCGGGCGAAATTGATGGGCACGGCGAAACCGATGCCGATGTTGCCCGCCACCCCCGGCGCGCCCGTCTGGATCACCGCGTTGACGCCGATCATGCGTCCCTCAATATCCGTTAAGGGGCCGCCGCTATTGCCCGGATTGATCGGAGCGTCCGTCTGCAAAAAATCCTCATACGGCAGCACGCCGACGGTGCGTCCCTTCTGGCTAAGCACGCCGAAACTAACCGAACCCTGCAAATTAAACGGCGAACCTACAGCGATAACAAACTCACCGACGCGAATCGCATCGGAATCTCCAAACCGTATCGGCGCCAGTTTCAACCCTCGCACATCCTCAATCCTCAGAACGGCAATATCCGACGCCGCATCCAATCCAACCAATTTAGCGGGGCGAATGGTCTCGTCGTGAAACACGATATTGATCTTCTGGGCCCCCTGCACAACGTGCGCGCTGGTGAGCACATGGCCTGCCGCGTCGTAGATGACGCCCGACCCTTGGCCCGCCAAGCGTTCCGGCACGGCAAAACGCCGTCCAAAAAACGGATCATAAAGTCGGTGGTAACGAACGGCCGCGGTCTGGATGACGACCACAGAAGGCAGGGTCTGCTCCACCACATCGGCCACAGCCGAGCTCAATTGGCGCATCAGAGCTGCCGCGTTCTGGGCCGTCGCCCGACTCGTCACGACGAAGGCGGAAAGGAACATGGCCAGAAGCGCCGAACGAACACCGGCCTTCCTCGGACATGTCCGTCCGCTCATCCCGATTTGGATTTTGCGTTGCGATTTCAATTCACATTCTCCTCGTTTCCTTGAGCCGGCGCGCGGAGGTCCGACTCCGTGACCGCCCGCATCGTCCATTGCCCATCCTTTTTTTCCAGCAATTCGATCTTCTTCTCCACTTCATCCAGTTTGGCGGCGCAGTAATCCAGCAACTGACGGCCTTCCTCGTACACCTCCAGCATTTTCTCCAACGGCAAATCGCCGGATTCCATCTGGCGCACGATTTCTTCTAGCCGCTTCATCGCCTGCTCGAAGGTCGGCGCCTGGGGCTCGGCGTTGTTTTTTCCCTTTCCACTCATGACGAACTCCTCATGTGAATTCCAGCCATTTTTGACCGTCCTCCGGAGACGGACGGCTCTTCCCGGCCGCGCGCGGAGCGGCGGAAGGAAAGACCGCGTCCGAAGCGATCACAATGGATCGCACGTGGCCTGCCAGCAAGCGCGTTGTTAGCCGTTCACCCGGCCGCGTTTCGTCAGGCGAACGCAAGGGCCGACCATCCTCCCGAAGCGTGAGACTGAACCCGCGGCGAAACGTGGCCTCGGGCCCCAGGGCGGCGAGCTGCGCGCCTAGCCGGTCCAGAGCGCCGCGCAGGGCGTCGCAATGACGCGTCCACGCATGGCCGGCGGCCACGCCGCACTCGTCCAGACGCTGGCGGCGTTCTCTCGCTGCACGCTCCAGCGCACGCAAGAGATCCCTGCGCCCAATCTCGCACGCGTGTCGCAGGGAACGGACGATCGCGTCGGGCCGCCGCCGAATCAACCGCCCGCGTAAATCGGCCAGGTCCTTTGCGGCCTGCACTCGCGCGTTTTCCATTCGGAGCCTCAGCGTCTTCGTCCGGCTATGGATCCACTCATCGAACTCCTCGCGACGCCCCACAAGAATCTCCGCGGCGGCGGAAGGCGTCGGCGCGCGGACATCGGCAACGAAATCACAAATGGTAAAATCCACCTCGTGCCCGACGGCGGAGATGACCGGGATTTCCGACCGCGCCACGGCACGCGCAACAATTTCCTCGTTAAAGGCCCATAAATCTTCGATACTGCCGCCCCCTCGGCCGACGATCAGAACATCGAAATTTCGTTCCCCTGTTCTCCGCATCTCGTTGGCGACATCGATCGCCGCCGCAATTTCCGAGGCGGCGCCATCCCCTTGCACCCGAACGCCGAAAATCACCAGATGGAGATTCGGAAACCGGCGGCCCAACACGTTCAGCATATCGCGCAGCGCGGCCCCTGACGGCGACGTGACGATGGCCACGTGCTGCGGCAGCAGCGGCAGGGGTTTCTTGCGCGCCGGGTCAAACAGTCCTTCTGCCTGTAGTTTTTTCTTGAGAAGTTCAAAAGCCTCCTGCAGCGCGCCGATGCCGCATTCTTTCATCTGCCGAACCACGATTTGGAGACGACCGCGTTTCGGATAGACGGAAATGCTGCCCAGCACCTGCACTTTCATTCCATCGCGCGGTGCGGAAGCGCCGCCGCCCAATCGGACCGCTCCCGCGCGCTTCTGCGCACCGCTGAAAAACACGGCGTCGAGTTGGGCCCCCTCGTCTTTCAATGTGAAATAACTATGCCCTCCGGCCAGTCGATAATTGGAAATCTCGCCCTCTACCCAAACGTCCGGAAACTCTTCCTCGAGCGTGTATTGAACCCGTCGGACGATGTGGCTGACGGTGAGAATATCGGAAGACGGAAAAGCCTCGGACCCCTTGGGCGGCGTCGGATTATCGAACGGAAAGATCATCGGCGAATCGTCCGGGGTTGCTTTCATGATTCTGTCTGTCGGATACGCCGGATGGAAAGGGCGCGCGCGCCGGAGGATTCGATTTCAACCAGGACGCCTTCGAGAACCGCTTCTCCATCAGCTACTTCGAATCGGGAAGGCACGCCCGTGAGAAATTTTTTTAGTACGGCGTCGCGGTCGCGCCCCAACACGGAGTCCGGACAGCCCGTCATGCCCAGATCACTGATATAGGCCGTCCCCCGGGGGCGTATGGTTTCATCGGCTGTCTGCACGTGCGTATGCGTGCCGACCACCGCGGCAGCCCGTCCGTCCAGAAACCAACCAAGGGCGATTTTCTCGGAGGTCGCCTCCCCGTGGATTTCCACCAGAATGGGCCCGTTGCCGGCAACGGGACGCAAGGCAGCGTCGGCGGCGCGAAACGGGCAGTCGGCCACCACATTCATGAAGGTCCGTCCAATCAGGGATAGCACCGTGACCGGACCTGCCGGCGTAGGAAATGTCGCGAATCCCCGGCCTGGACAGCCCGGGGGAAAATTGTGAGGGCGAAGAAGACGCGGATCGCGTTCGATTTGGCCGAGCAACTCCTTCTGATCCCACGCATGGTCGCCGAGCGTCAACACATCCACACCGACAGCGAACAGTTCTTCGGCCAGTGGAAGCGTCACTCCCCGCCCGCCCGCCGCGTTCTCCGCGTTCGCGACGACGAAATCAATTTTTTCTCGCTGCCGTAACGACGGCAGCAGACGGGCGACGGCACGCCGGCCGGGCGCTCCGACTACATCCCCGATCATCAACACGCGCATCACCGGCTTCAACGGGCGTACTCCACACAGCGCGTTTCACGGATGACCGTCACGCGAATCTGACCGGGATAGCGCACCTGCTCTTCGATCTCGCGACTGATATCGCGAGCCAACAACATGGCGCGTGCATCGTCCACCTTGTCCGGCGCAACAATCACGCGCAATTCCCGACCGGCATAAACGGCGTAGCTGGTTTTGACCCCTTCATGCTTGTTTGCAATACCCTCAATCTGTTCTAGGCGTTTGAGGTATAATTCGGTCGTTTCAGCCCGCGCGCCGGGGCGAGCCGCTGTAATGGCATCCGCAGCGGCGGCCAGCACCGCGTAGATATTCTCCGAGTCGGCCTCATGGTGATGGGCGCCAACGGCCTGCCAGACGATCGGCGGCTCGCCGCAACGCTTGAGAAATTCGGCGCCGATGGCCGCGTGATTCCCCTCCAGCCGATGATCGAGGGCTTTGCCGATGTCATGGAAGAGCCCCACCCGTCGGGCGATGGCCGCGTCGAGACCGATTTCCGATGCCATCAGGCCCATCAGATGCGCGGTTTCGATCGAATGCTGGAGGACATTCTGCGAGAAACTGTGCCGGAATTTTAGCAAACCGATCGTGCGTGCCAATTCCGGCGCGACGCCCGTCAACCGCAGCTCCGCAAGCGCTGCCTCGCCGGTCTCCCGCACGATGGTTTCCACCTCGTCCTTGACGGCGGCGGTCACCTCCTCGATCCGCGCCGGATGAATGCGACCATCTGCAATCAGCCGCTCCAGCGAGCGGCGCGCAATCTCCCGACGCAGCGGATCGAAACCCGAAATGACCACGACTTCGGGTGTGTCATCAATGAGGAAATTGCATCCTGTCTCCGCCTCCAACGAGCGAATGTTGCGTCCGTCACGCCCGATGATACGGCCTTTCATCTCTTCACTCGGCAAGCTCACGGAACAGGTGGTGATCTCACCCGTCTGGTTCAGGGCGCAGCGTTCGATGGCCGCCACAATGATTTCACGCGCCTGATGATCCGCTTCGCGGCGGGTCTCTTCGAGTATCTTTTTCAGCAGGTGGCTCATCGAGGTGCGCGCCTCCTCTTCGGTGCGCTGCAGCAGCATCCGGCGCGCCTCTTCCACCGACATCGCCGCCGTTTGTTCGATCCGAGCCTGCAGGACCGCGATCTGCTGCTGCAGCTCTTGCCGGCGCGTTTCGACCTCCGCCTGCTTCTTTTCCAGTTCCGCCATCTGCTGTTCCAGCAGCGACTCCTTCTTGTCGAGCATGGCCGATCGCTGCTCGATGCGGACATCCCGCTGCATGAGTCGCTCTTCAAACCCTTCCAGATCGCGGTAACGAGCGAGCAGTTCCTTTTCCGCAGCCTCGCGCGCCTCATGGGCGATGATCCTGGATTCCGACCTCGCCTGACGTACCAGGGCAGCCGACTGTTCCCGCGCCGTTCGGAGAATCTCATTCGCGCGGCGGTGCGCGTCGCGATTGAGCGCGCGGCAGAGCAGTGAATGCAAGCCGTAGCCGACGGCAATTCCCACCATGAGAATCAGCGGAGGAAGGAGCCAGGGCACCATCAATTCCATAACTTCCCCCTCGGAAAAGTTCCAGAGAAGAGCCCCTGCGACAGCCTGAATTTCGACCATCATGATCATCGGGACCATCGGATCCGAACCATAGCTCTCAAACAGCAGCGTCGAGCCTTCGCACGCGTTCCTTTTATTAAGTGTGTATTAAGGACGGATGGCAACGCTCCGGCAAGCGCAATTCACCGTCCTTCGTTCGGTGACCACCCAGTTCATCAACACATCTCCCGCTTCGACAGGGAGCCACTCCACCAACTGCATATCCAGCGCCCAGCCGACGCGAGACGCGTGAACTCCCAACAACATCCGGTCGTACGCCCCCTTTCCTCGGCCCAACCGCTCGCCGGTGATCGAAAAGGCAAGACCGGGCACGATCCATACATCAATCGCTTGCGGCTCGATCCATTCGAGCGATATCGGCTCCATGACCCCAAGTCTCCCCTGCCGTAGCGGCGCCCCCGGAGTCCACTTGGCGGGACGGTATCTGTTTTCCGCGGCGTCATGCGCCGGCACACACAACTCCTTTCCCTCTCGCCAACATCGCTCAATCAAAGGCCACGTTGGCATTTCGTGCGGCAACGCTAGATACACGGCGACGCGACGGGCACTACAAAACGCCGGAATTTCGACGACACGCCCGGCAGCTGCACGCCCCGCTTCTGCCAGCGCGTCTTCACCGACAACCGCCAACATCTTACGCATTCGCTTGCGCAAGGCCGTTTTCTGAGAGCGGATTGCGTCATTCGCCGCCGGCCGGTCAGACGCCTCCGTCCTTCCTTGCTCTGTCGCATTGGTCATCGCGTTTTCTCCGAAGCGGAGCCAGGGGGCCTTGCGTCCTGCGTGCGCCGCCTCAACGACTCCCATTGCTCCATACGACGACGGATCGTGTCCTCATAACCCGCCTCTCCCGGTCGGTAATACACCTTGTCGCTCGGAATATATTCCTGATCCACAAAATGACCGGGGGCATCATGCGCATATTGGTAGCCCTTGTGACCGAGCGCCTCGGCGCCCCGGTAACCCGTGCCGCGCAAATGCAGCGGCACCGGCAGCGTACGGTTCTCGCGCACATCGGACCAAGCCGACTCGATCGCCAGATAGGAAGCGTTGCTTTTCGGAGCAGTCGCCAGATAGGTCGTCGCCTGCGCCAGGATGATTCGCGCCTCCGGCATGCCGACAAACTCCACCGCTTGCATCGCAGAGACCGCCAGCGTCAGTCCGCGGGGATCGGCATTGCCGATATCCTCTGAGGCGAGAATCACCAGCCGACGCGCGATAAAGCGTGGGTCCTCACCCGCGTAGAGCATTTTGGCCAGCCAGTAGACGGCCGCGTGAGGATCGGAACCCCGCACGCTTTTGATAAAGGCCGAGATGGTGTCGTAATGGCCGTCTTCATCATGGTCGTACCCGACCGCCTTTTTTTGAATGGAGTCCTCCATCACCGCCACGGTCAGCCGGATCGTCCCATCCTCCGCCGGCAGCGTGCTGAGCGCGGCGATTTCAAGGGCATTCAACGCGCGTCGCGCATCACCCTCGCATGCGCGGGCGAGATGCCGAAGCGCCTCTTCCTCGGCGATCACCGGCTGTCCTCCCAACCCGCGAGGGTCTTCGAGTGCCCGTCTCAACAACGTCACAATGTTTTCTTCGTCGAGTGGACGCAGTTCGAAGATTTGCGAACGCGAGACCAGCGGCCCGTTGATGAAGAAAAAGGGGTTATGGGTAGTGGCGCCGATCAGCGTAACACTGCCGTCCTCGACGTACGGCAGCAGCACGTCCTGCTGCGCTTTGTTGAAACGATGAATTTCGTCAATGAAGAGGATCGTCCGCACACGCGAACGGCGAAGGCGTAAACGCGCGGATTCGATCTGCTCGCGAAGGGAGGCGACATTGGAGGTCACTCCGCTGGCCCGTTCGAACCGCCGTCGAGTGACGCGCGCGATGACCTCCGCCAGCGAGGTCTTTCCGCACCCTGGCGGACCATACAGAATGATACTGCCCAGCCGGTCGGCCTCGATTGCGCGCGCCAGCAGACGGCCGGGACCGAGAATATGATCCTGGCCGAGAATCTCCGCAAGAACGCGAGGGCGCATGCGCGCCGCCAGCGGTTCGCCGCCTGTAGAGGCCGGGTCGGCGGATGCGGGTGTTGCTTCATCTTTCTCAAACAAATCCATTCCACGCTCCGCAGCGTGTCTCTCGGATGCGGTTCAAAAAGGAAAAGCCCCGCCATTGCCGTAGGGCCTGCATCTCTGATCCTTGTGATCCAAGGTGGGCGCCGCGCCGTACGTTTCATCGTTCCCCGTCAGGGGCATCGAATTCGCGCCGGATTCAGGCTCCCGTTCAGAGTCATTAATGGGACAGAGAATTCGGCCATTCGCGTACAAGGCAGGGCCAAATCCCTCGGCGCATTCACCGCCCTCCGCCGGAATTTAAATAAAATTCCAAAGAACCGACACGCCGAGCCATGCCTGACGCCGTTGACCTCCATATTATCACACGCAGGAGTGAAAATGACAACTGCAGATGCGCAGCCGATGGCGTTGTGAATCATGCCGGAGGGATACCGGCGGCGTCATGAGGCGCGGATTTCCGCGCCCAAGTCTTGCACCAGCGCCCGGACCACCGCGGCATGGAACGACTCGACTTCCGCATCCGTCAACGTGCGATCCGCCGACCGATACGTGAGCGAATAGGCCATGCTCTTTCGCCCCTCCGGCACGCCGGCACCCCTATAAATGTCAAATAATTCCACCGACTCCAATTCCCGAGGCGCCGTTCGACGAATCACACGAAGGATTTCCTCATGCCGAGCATCCTTCGAGACGACCAATGCGATGTCACGCGTCACAGCCGGATAGACCGACGGAACGCGGGCAGACCGGACCCGGAAAGCGTTCCGCGTCACCGGCTCCAACGCGATCTCGGCCACGGCTACCGGCTCGAGAATGCGCCATTCTGCGGCGATAACTCGACGAATCAAGCCTGCACAGCCGATCTTCACACCCTCCTGGCGGATGGCAAACGAACGGCCCGATTCAAAGGCATGATGAT
This sequence comes from uncultured bacterium, assembly GCA_938005705.1. Lineage (GTDB taxonomy): Bacteria > Verrucomicrobiota > Kiritimatiellia > PWTM01 > PWTM01 > CALLML01. Next base: position 11,850 of record CALLML010000091.1, on the reverse strand, counting down.
CCTGGTAATCCTGTTCGATGAAATCCCATTGCTCCGCCCCGATCACCGCCAGCCAATGATCCAGCAATCCCCTCAGCCAACGCCACGATTCCTCGGCCGTCACGGGCCGGCGACGATCGAGAAGGGGGCGACCTATCGCGCCCATGAGGGCGATCGCCACACGCGTCTCCTCCACGTGGTCACCATCGTTCATCCGCCGAAAAACGCGTCCGATTTCGAATACGGCACCATCGCGCAATTGGCGAAAACGGTTTCGTCCGAGTGTTTCGACAATCTGAGGAATCAGTGAGGGACGCAGCGCGGAATACTCCTCACTCAAGGCGTTGGGCAGCCGGATCACCTCATTTCCGTCCATTCCAAAGAGTTTGAGGAGCGAGGGGGCCAGCAAACTGTAGTTCAACACTTCCGTCAAACCCAGCGCGATCCACTGGCGGCGAGCAAAGGCCAGCGCCCGCAGACCGGCATCATCGGCCTCCATGACGATTCGCGCATGGGGCGATGGCGCCGGAATGCGATCAAGTCCTTCAACGCGGGCGTATTCCTCGACCAGGTCCACTTCCTCCCGGATATCGCCTCGAAACAAGGGCGGAACCACTTCGAGCTCGTCGGCTGCTCGCCACGCGGCGTCCATCTCCAGTGAACGAAAAATTTCCATTGCGCGTTCCGCGCTCGCCGGGGCCCCTGTCAACGCCGCGATCCAGGAAGGACGGCACCGAATCGAGACCCGTTCAGGGCGTTTCGGATAACAGTCAGCAAAACCGTCGGCGCGGCCTCCGGCCAACGCGAGCATCAATGCGGCGGCGCGCCGGCTGGCACGCTCCACGCCTTCCACGTCCACCCCCCGCGCGAAACGATGCGAAGACTCCGTATTCAACCCAAGACGACGCGCCGTCGCGCGTATGGACGCCTTTTGAAAACTCGCGCTCTCCAGCAGGACGTCCGTTGTGGCCGGTCCGATTTCGCTGCCCTCCCCACCCATGACGCCGGCCACAGCGACGGGCCGTTCGGCATCCGCGATCACCAGTATGTCGGAATCCAGCGCACGTTCGACGCCGTCAAGCGTCCGAATGCGCTCGCCCCCAATCGCTCGCCGCACAACGATCCGGCCGCCGGCAAGACGCGCCAAATCGAAGGCGTGGAGCGGATGCCCCAGTTCGAGCATCACGTAATTGGTCACATCCACAAGATTGCTGATCGGACGCACCCCCGCGTGTTCCAGGCGGCGGCGCATCCAGTCCGGCGAAGGCCCCACCTGGAGACCGCGCAACACGCGCGCCGTGTACCGAGGACAAAGATCCGCATCGCAGACTTCGACCGAAGGCGGAACGGCTTCCACCGAATCCTGAAAATCAAAGGGAGGATAGCGCAGAGGCCGACGATACAGCGCGGCGAGTTCCCGCGCGATGCCGATGATCGAGAGGCAATCCGGACGATTCGGCGTGATTTCCAAATCCAGCACCGTCTCCGGCGGCCCCAAAACCTCCGACAGCGGCCGGCCAGGTGTCGCATCCGAAGGTATTTCAAGCAGGCCCGCATGGTCATTCGACAGACCCAATTCGTCTTCCGCGCATAACATACCCTGCGACTCGACGCCTCGAATTTTTGCCCGCCGGATCACGGTTCCATCCGCCAGTTGGGCCCCCAAGGGTGCGAACGGATATTTGCCGCCGGCGCGAACATTTGGCGCTCCACATACCACCTGAAGATTCTGCGCGCCGTCGAATACCGTGCACACCGTCAGGCGGTCCGCATTCGGATGTCGGTTCACGGCGCGAACTTCTCCGACAACGACACCCTCGAATCGGCCGCCGATCGTTTCGATTCCTTCCACCTCGATGCCGGCAAAGGTCAGCCGCTCGGCAATCTCTCCGACCGATTCCGACAAATCCACGAAATCCTTCAGCCATCCGATAGGGACGCGCATTCGACAATCTCCCGAAAAAACCGGACTAAACTCGCACTCCGAGGCGAAGGCGTCAAGAACGGGCAGAAGTTCACGAGCGATTCACGGACGGCGTGGAAGCCGTCCCTTCAACTCCATAGGAGAAAAACCGACGAGGAGGAATGAGGTCTATCCCGATGGAGCTATTCGGAGGCTACAGCGGCGGTTGGGGGTGAAAAGCTCCACAAAGACCGATAGAAAACGAGTAATTTATGACGTTACTTGTGTTGTCGCACAGACTGTCGAAGAATGAAGAGAAACCCGGCTCCAACGATCAACGAAAATGCCGTGGCGGGTTCCGGGATGACGCCCACAATCCATCCAGCATACGAAGGAAGTCGCACTGATACTGTCCCTGTGTAGGACGAATTGCTGGACGTAACGGCGACCATCGTACCCGCCAAGTACCAGGTTCCACCACTCTTGACAAAGACTCCACCGCCGGAATCCTTGTCCGCGGCGCCTGCGGCATAATTCGTATCATCGGTATTGAAATATTGAATGAAATAGTCACCGATGTTTGAGTCATTTTCAGTATCGTCAATGAGACTGTCGCCCCAGCGTTTCGTGCCTGCAGTAGATGAGCCGTGCCACTCGTAGGTGGTGCTGCTCAAAACATTTCCCGTACGTCCATAACCGACCATGAGACCGGTTAACCGGTCAGACTTCGGCCCCGGAATTCCCGGAAAGTTGCCCGTGTAAATGGGGTAATATCCCGGGAATGCTTTGTCGTAGCGAGCCAATCGAATGTCCGCCGAAGCGTGCGCCACCGTTTCCTGTAAATAGTAGGTCTCACTACCGATGACGATGTTCCCCGACGTCACATGCTTTGCCGTCAAAAGCCAGTACGATGACACAGCCACACCGGATGCGCCGCCGACCGAATAGATATAATCCCATACAAAATCAGAATATGTGGTTGTGGACGCGGGAGAGGCTTCGGAAGTCGGAATGTCATCGGTGACAATCGCATAGGTCATTCCGGATAGAAAAAAAGCAATGACGCCGGTTGAAACCACAGTCAGTTTGCGACTTTTCATATGACCCGTATTCCACTATAAACGAAGACCATCATTTTCGACAAACTTACTTTAACTGCGAGTTGAGCTTCCGTCAAGCGCAAATTATCATTCACTCGTCATGAAATTACTATATATTGCCCATCGTGCGCCGGCAGAAATCTGTCTGAACCTCGACCCGTTCACGCCGGAATGGAACGCTGCGGCGGAAGCGCCGCTAAGACATTTTCATGCACGGTCTTCCGACCATCGCCCTCGCGCGACTGCCCGGCTCTTGCACGATGACAAGGCGCTCTACCTGCAATTCCGCGTCGAAGACCGCTATGTTCGCTCAGTACATACAAGCTTCATGAACCCCGTATACAGGGATAGCTGCGTGGAATTCTTCGTCCAACCCGTTCCCGACGCCGGATATTTCAACTTTGAGATCAACGCCGGTGGCACTTTGCTGGCGACCTATGTGACGGACCATCGCCGAAGGCCTGGCGGAGGCCTGACGGAGGCACGACCATTGACGCCGGAAGAGGCCACGTCGGTACGAATCATCTCCACCCTGCCGTCTGTGGTTGATCCCGAAATTCCGGAACCGATCACCTGGGGTATTGCCGCACGCATTCCCTTCTCCATCTTTCGCGCGCGCATCGCGTGGGTACAACCAACGCCCGGCATCGAATGGCGGGGTAATTTCTACAAATGCGCCGATCGGACCTCGCACCCGCACTGGGCCAGTTGGAATCCCATCGGCGAGGCGTTGAACTTTCATTGTCCCGAACACTTCGGCCGTTTGCGATTCGAATAGAAGGCGCTGGGTGGTTCTCGGCCGCAACGCAACTGTGTTGAACAGACCACGAGCCGTACCCCAGATCATCCGCGAAGGCGATGATATTTACTTTCCGGTGATCTTCTGGATGAATATCCTTTCGCCAACTATGCCCCTCTCGAGTCTATTCAGCGGCCGAAGACCGTTTGGCCGGCGCGTCTGCCGCGGCCGCTATGCGATGATACCGCTCGGAATCGCGGTGTTATGCTCCATGATCGTGCCCGCCATTGGCGCCGAATTTCCGGCTTCTTCATCCTCACCGCCCCGGATGTCCTTCGCTCAGGCGGTGACGCTGGGACTGGTGGAGGGGTTGACGGAGTTTCTGCCGGTGAGTTCGACAGGACACCTTTTCATCGTTGAGCGACTCATGGGGCTCGCCTCGAATGCCACGGAACAATCCGTCAGCGATTCCTTCGGTATCGCCATTCAGTTGGGCGCAATTCTCGCCGTGATCGCGCTCTATCCCCGTCGAATGATCACGCTACTGCGAGGCGCGATCGGGAGGGACGCTTCCGGGACCCGGCTTGACCTGCGCTTGTTGCTGGCTTTTTTGCCGGCAGCTCTATTTGCGCTACTTTTCCAAGGCTGGATTCGCAAAAATCTCTTCGGCCCGTGGCCTATTGTCATCGCCTGGGTGGCGGGAGGCATCGTCATTCTTATCGTCGGCCGCCGCCGACGCGTAATGGCCGCCATCACGGACATCGAGCACATGAGCCCGCTTTCGGCGTTGGGCATCGGCGTAGCACAGTCTCTCGCGCTCTGGCCGGGCGTCAGTCGCAGTCTCGTGACAATCGCCGGCGGACTGGCGCTGGGGTTGGAGGGCAAGGCCGCGGTCGAATTCAGTTTCCTTCTGGGGCTGTTGACGCTGGGGGCAGCGACCGTTCAAGAGATCGTTCAAAGGGGCGGACAAATTGTGGCATTTTTCGGCTGGTGGCGGCCGATCACGGGCCTTGTCGTGGCGTCCGTCAGCGCATGGGTCTCCATGCGCTGGATGCTCGATTATCTCCAACGGCATGGGTTCGCCCTTTTCGGGTGGTACCGAATTGCCATAGCCGTCGTCGTCGCGCTGTTACTGGTGGGCGGCCACCTATAACACCCTTCCTATGCCCCGCCGCCCTCATTTCGGCGTGATGGTTCCTCGCTCCATGCGCCGGCGTTCGATCAAGAGCAACGTTTTAAGATAGAGGTCCGCTGCCAGCACCGGTTTGGCTACACGTTCGTGCCCAGCGACGAGTGTGGAGCGGTATTCGTCCGCCTCCACGAGGAATAAAATCGGGCAATTTTGCCCCCCAGGGGCGGAACGAATACGCTTCAGCCATCGCGCCTCTGATTCCACGTCTATCACCACCGCATCAAATTCATTCTCCTCCATTAAGGAGACCGCCAAATCCGCGTCGCCGACGCGCATCGCATGAAAGAGCGGAGCGCGAAATATCTTGCCCATCGACCGGCGAATCGCAACATCCTCGGCTATCACCAGCACCAAGGCCGACTCAAAAAAGGCGGGCATGCGAACACCGGTTGCGACGAATGCCGACTGTAGCCTCTCAACGCCCATGGCCAAGGCGCGGAGGCTTGAGGGCGTTGCGCAAAGCGGCTGGGCGTAGAATTCCTCAAAGAGGGCTTCAAGCGCGCCGCCAAAGATTGCTGCGAATGAGACGGCCGGCTCGGCTCGGCATTGTCGAACCCAGGGCTGCAAAACTTGATACAGGTTCAGTACTGCCTCGCGAAAGGATTCTGCTTCATCGGGAACCGCCAGCACCTGGCGCAGGCGTTCGTTCACCAAGGTCTGGCGCTCTTCCTCAACGGTTCTCTCACTCGGTGCGGGCTCCACTATGGGAGGCGCTTTTGTGTCTACGGACGTTGGCGAAGACAGCAGTGCCTGCACTTCCTCGACGACAGCATTCGGTGTTGTATCGCGTTTGATAAAAAAACGGGTCGGCCTCGCCGCCCACGTTTCCCGAACGATTTCATCCGTGCAGGCATTCGAAAGAACAATCACCGGTATTTCTGCCAACATCGGAGTATTTCGAATATACTTCAGCACCTCGATGCCATTCAGACGTGGCATATTGAGATCGAGAAGCACCAGGTGCGGACGAACAGTTTCCAACTTGTGCAGGGCCTCCGCGCCGTCGACGGCCGCCTCCACGTCCAGCCCGGCTTTTTTCAATTTTGACGAGTAAACCGCCAGGACGAACGCATCGTCATCCACCAGCAACACCCGTTTGTCTTTTGGCGTCACATATTCCGTCATCACGTCCCCCCCTCCCCCAAAAACGAGCGGACTGCCTCCCGCGCACGCGCGAGTTCGCGATCCACTCGTTCCAGCGAGACGTCGGGTCTTGCTTCATGGATGGTGGCCGTTTCGACCTCACGAAGGGCGGACGCCAGAGCGAGAAGCCCACAGGTTGCCGCGCCGCCGGCGGCCTTATGGGCTATCCGCCCCAGCTGCGAGCGATCCCCGATGTCGAGGGCCGCACGCATCTGTTCAAATTGTTCCATAACAAGATGAAAAAACAATGAAGTCAGCGCGGCTGCCTCCGTCAAATCTCCCGACGCGGCCTCCATCAAGATGCGTTCATCCAGCGTCGCTTCCGCATCCCCGTCGCCATCGGTCAACGGACGCTCCGTATTCATCTTATCCCCTCCTCATTCCGACAGGCTTATCGGCGCGAGTTTGCCGTTCCACCCATACTCGGCAAATCGTGCAGGTCTAAGAGAGTCCTGCCGCTCAACGGCTTCATCAGCCGCCCGCCCTTACGCTTGCGTAGCCGCTATCGGCGGCCGTCACAACATCCCTTTTTTTCGCCTCCCCGCTTAAAATAAGCTGTAAACGGAAGCTTTTTTCGAGAATTCACTGCTAAGGACAATAGTCATACTTCCCGAACGTGCCTCTGCACAGTCATTCACCAATATCCAGCCACAGACAAGAAAAAAGTCTCGTTCCCGGTAAAAAAGAACTGCGTGCCCTGAAATGGATCGGATGAGAACGTGGAGATTACGCCCTGCGTCCCTTTCACACCATCGGGCGCGCGGTTTTCCGCTTCCGGCGGTTGAACAGGCAGAGATCCGAGGCGCGCCGCGAACCTTGTGAGCATCCGCCCAAAGCTTCTTCGGCCGGGAATGTTTAGCGCCTCTGCGGATTGAAAAAGCTCCACAGACCGCAGAAAGGAGGCCCTTTGAGGCGGTGACGCCGCGCTAAAGCATTACGGAACCATGGGAGGAATAACAGTCACACCTTGTCGCGCGATTTGAAAAAACAACGGAAGCGCATATTTTTTCCATAAATGAAAACTAGTCGTTCCTGCCGTTCGTCCTGCTCCTGTCTCCGCCCCTATTCGAGTGTGATCGTGGACGGAGTTGAACGCGCGCCCAGCCGTGCTATGTTGCGGGCCGTCGGATTTCGTTCATCCGATTTTCGCAAACCGCAAATTGGGATCGCCTCCACTTGGAGCCAAGTCACGCCGTGCAATATGCACATTGACCGCCTCGCGCGCCGGGCGGCGGCCGGTGCGAATGCGGCCGGAGGCAAGTCTTTGATTTTCAACACGATCACGGTTTCCGACGGCATCTCGATGGGAACGGAGGGCATGAAATATTCCCTCGTCAGCCGGGAAATCATTGCCGACTCTATTGAGGCCGTCGTCGCATGTGAAGGCTTTGACGGTCTGGTGGCCATCGGGGGATGCGATAAGAACATGCCAGGGTGCCTGATCGCTATGGCGCGGCTGAACCGGCCGGCGGTATTCGTTTATGGCGGCACCATCCTGCCTGGCCGAGTCGGCGGAAAGCATGTGGACATCGTTTCGGTGTTTGAGGCAGTCGGCGCGCGTGTTAAGGGCGGCATTTCAAAAAAGGAATTCGATGAGATCGAGGCTCATGCCATTCCAGGGGCGGGATCCTGCGGCGGCATGTACACCGCCAACACCATGGCCTCCGCCATCGAGGCGTTGGGCATGAGTCTGCCCAACAGCAGCGCACAACCGGCCGTTTCCGCCGCCAAGGAGCGCGATAGTCGGAACGCCGGCGTGGCAGTCGTTTCATTGATTCACCGAGGTATTCGCCCGTCGGATATTCTGACCCGCGAAGCGTTTGAGAATGCCATCACAATGGTGATGGCGCTGGGAGGTTCCACCAATGCCGTTCTGCACCTGCTCGCGATTGCCGATGCCGCCGGTGTGGAGCTGTCGCTGGATGATTTTGCGCGGATCGGAAAACGCACCCCCGTGCTCGCGGATCTGAAGCCCAGCGGACGGTTCGTCATGGCGGATCTGTCGCGCATCGGAGGCGTCATGCCTTTGATCAAAATACTGATCGGGGAAGGTCTTATGCGTGGCGATTGTCTGACCGTCACCGGCCGTACCCTCGGTGAGAACGTCAAAGACGCCAAACCCTATCCGGCTCGACAACGAATCATCCGACCCTTATCGGACCCGATCAGGCCGGAAGGCCACATCGTCATCCTGCGCGGCAACCTTGCCCCCGAGGGCGCCGTAGCCAAGATCAGCGGACAGGAAGGGGAGCACTTCGCAGGCCGCGCCCGAGTTTTTGAATCCGAAGAGACCGCGCTCAAGGCGATTCTGGCCGGTGAAATCGGCGCGGGCCATGTGATCGTGATTCGCTACGAAGGTCCGCGCGGCGGCCCCGGCATGCGGGAAATGCTCGCGCCGACCTCAGCCGTCATGGGGCGCGGACTGGGAAAATCCGTGGCGCTGATCACCGACGGACGGTTCTCCGGCGGCAGTCACGGATTCGTCGTTGGGCACATCAGTCCCGAGGCTCAAGTGGGCGGGCCGATAGCCCTGGTGAAAAATGGGGATCTGATCACGATCGACATCTCCGCACGAGAAATACGGCTGGAGATTTCGGAGGAAGAATGGAAGAAGCGCCGATCCGAATGGAAAGCTCCGCCGCCCCGCTACGTGCGGGGCGTATTGGGAAAATATGCGCGCGAAGTCGGATCGGCCTCTCAAGGCGCCGTCACCGACCGACCGCCGATAGCCGGCACCCCCCCCGCAACTGCATCACATTAGGAAACAAGAATCCGATTTTTCAAACCCCTTTCGCCATCGTATTTCGAGCGACTGAAATAACATCGCTCTTTTGGAATTCCTCGACTCCTGGGTCTGCATCGCTTTTGCCCTTCGCCGTTTTCCAAGCCTTGGACGACCTTGCGCCCCCTTCTTCCAAGCCTTGGAAACGAGGGATGGAGTAACAGAGCCCGCCGCGCGGCGGCGCCGCGAAAACAGAATACGCGGACAGAGAATACAAATTTACCAAGACAAATTCATAAATTCTTTCTATCAGCGTAATACGGCGGAATCTGGTCGAAGTTAGAGGCAAGACGAGGAGCGGCACGATAGCTCGAAAGGTGATCAGGAAGGAAGGACCCACGAACGCACTCAATCTATTAACGGGCCCGGTTCGCGCGCGCTCAACCACAATTCGTCAAAGGGCTGGAAACGGGTGACATCCTCCAAGCCGGCCAACGACTGCATCCTCACGGGGATGCCGGCTTCCTGGAGCGCAGCCACCGGGTTCAGGCCTCCAAGGACGACAATACCCACGCGTCCTTCTCTGACCGGGATGTCGAGCAGGGGCTGGTTCGGACGCCCCACCAGCAGGATTGCGTCCATGTCTAAACGACGCAGGTCCTGACGAACGACCTCGATATCAGCCAACGCCGCCGCCGGCGCCTCACGAAAGCTTGCCCCCACGCGGCCCGTCCCAATCCGCGCGCAATCGAGCACACTCGTCATGCGTGCTGCGATGAAAAGTTCCAAAGGGTCTAGGGTCGTGCCGCGGTATTCGATCAAGGCCGTAAACCGCACGGGGGTACGATCCCTGAGTTCCAACAATCCGCCGTATCGGGTGGTCACCGGGATCCCCCTCTTTGCCAAAATGCCGCTGACCACCACGCTGCAAACGGTCCCTAGGACCACACTATCCGACGGCACTCGCCAGCCCGCCACCTGATCGCCTTCCCGCGCAAGCAATAACCTCGACCCCATACCCAAACGGGCGCGGAAGACCGGGCGCATAGAGTGCAATGCACGGACTAAATTTTTGCGGTTCAACTCCGCCAGATTCACCACGACCGTACCCGATGGTGCGCCGCGTCCATTCAACGTCATCCGGTAAATTAAGTCATCCATCCGTGCAGCGATAAAACCGAGCCGTTCGACCACTCGCGCCTCCACCAGCTCGTCAAACCCGCGGGCGGTCAGTTCGCGCCCCCGTCTCCGGCTAACGAGCCGCGTCAAGCCCTGGCGATCGAGAAGCGCCAGGTGATAACGCACGGTCCGCGCCGGTAAATCGAAACCTCGCGCCCGCAATCGCTCCACAATCTTCTGCGCTCCGGCAGCCTCCGCGCTCTCGGAAAGCACCTGGAGAATCGCCCATCGCAACTGATCGGTTTTGTCCACATGCATACGGCAATATTGCCGTTATATTTCACATCCATGCAAACGTTTTCTCTTTGATGATACGCCAACTGGCAATTAAATTGGCAAATTATTGCCCTTTTTCCGCGAATTCGGCCGCGCGTAATCAGGGAAAACGGTAATTGGCCGATTCAACAGAGGGACAGTGCAGACATGGACGTGATCAAATCGGTATTGAATGAAGTGGCGAGGCGGAATCCAGGCGAGCCGGAATTCCTTCAGGCCGTGACGGAAGTTCTGGAGTCACTGGAACCTGTTATTCGGCGTCACCGCCAATACGCGGACGGCGCCATACTCGAACGCATCGTGGAGCCCGAGCGGATGATCCAGTTTCGAGTGCCGTGGGTGGATGACCAGGGCCGCATCCGCGTCAATCGGGGTTACCGAATTCAGTTCAACAGCGCGATTGGACCCTACAAGGGCGGATTACGGTTTCACCCGAGCGTCAACGCCAGCATCCTGAAATTCCTGGCCTTTGAGCAGATTTTCAAGAACTCACTGACAACGCTGCCCATGGGCGGCGGCAAGGGCGGGTCGGACTTTGATCCCAAAGGCAAGTCCGACATGGAAGTGATGCGGTTCTGTCAGTCGTTCATGACCGAGCTGTTCCGGCATGTCGGCCCCGACACGGACGTCCCGGCCGGCGATATCGGCGTGGGAGCGCGCGAGATCGGTTATCTTTTCGGACAATACAAACGGCTTGCCAATGAATTCACCGGTGTGCTTACGGGGAAAGGGTTGAAATGGGGAGGCTCGCTCATTCGTCCCGAAGCGACCGGCTATGGATGCGTGTATTTCGCACAAGAAATGCTGAAGACGCGCGGCGAGACGCTGGAAGGCAAGGTCTGCCTGATTTCGGGCTCTGGCAATGTCGCCCAGTACACAGCCGAGAAGCTGATCCGGCTTGGCGCCAAGGTTGTCTCGTTTTCCGATTCGTCCGGGACGGTTCATGATCCGGCGGGGGTGACGACCGAGAAATTGGAATTCCTGATGGATCTCAAAAACCGGAAACGCGGTCGCGTGCGGGAATATGCGGAGCAATTCAAGTGCACTTATCTGGAGGAGGCCCGTCCGTGGCGGATTCCGTGCGATTGCGCCTTCCCGAGCGCCACGCAGAACGAGATTGACGCAGACGACGCGGCCGCGTTGATCCGGAACGGATGCAAACTGGTCGCCGAAGGTGCGAACATGCCGAGCACGCCTGCGGCGGTCGAGGCGTTTCTGGCCAAGGGAGTGCTGTTCGGCCCCGGCAAAGCCGCTAACGCCGGTGGTGTGGCAACCAGCGGGCTCGAAATGTCGCAGAACTCGATGCGTCTGTCGTGGACGCGCGAGGAGGTGGACCGGCGCCTGCACGATATCATGATCGCGATCCATTCGTCCTGCCGCCGCGCGGCCGAGGAATACGGTCAGCCGGACAATTATGTCATGGGGGCGAATATCGCCGGTTTCGTCAAGGTCGCCGACGCCATGCTCGAGCAAGGTGTGGTCTGACCGGATCGCCCCTGCGCCACTGCCTGGCGCGGTTGTTACGCCCCTCGTCCGCCGACGCATTTCCAATGCCGACGGAAGCGGGGGGGGCTTCGCGCGGGCGTGGACGAGCGTTTCATAAAAGGCCGTAGCCGC
>CALLML010000090.1 GCA_938005705.1 uncultured bacterium | reverse complement strand
CGGATTCGACCGGTGGGCATGCTGGGGCCATGAACACGTGCGCCCCCGTATTCGCTCAAGTGACTCGCAGCATTCATCCACAACAGTTTGGCCGATGCGTGGAACGGTATCGCGGGCTTGAGGGGTCAAGTCTCCAGATTCATATATTTGGCTTTGGGAATTGCCGCATAAGATGATCTTGCTCTTGGCCATCATGGCGTTTTTGCTCTTCGGCTGGGCCGCGCCGGATGCGGCGCGCGCCATGATCCCGCGCGATGCGCCGGCCTCGGTCATCGCCGCGCGCTATTCCCCCTCCGAGACCGGTGACGGCACGCTGGTGGCGGAATACGACTACGACCCCTACGGGCGGCTCATTCGCGCGACCGGCCCGGCGGTGGCGTCCTGCCCCTTCCGCTACTCGCCCAAGTATCGCGACCCGGAACTCGACCTCTATTACTACGGCCACCGCTGGTACGACGCCGCATCGCTCAAATGGCTCACCCCTGACCCCATCGGCGAACGCGGCGGCAGAGCGACAGCGAGCGATGCGGCTGTAGTTCCGCCTGCACTTGGTGTCTTTGTGATCTTGGCGGGAAACTAATTCTCTGTCCCTTCGGTCCGTCCCTTCGGTCCGCCAAGCCTTGGAAAAAATTCGCCTCTCTTTTTTCAAACTTTGGAAAACGATCCGTCAATAGGGCTAAATCGGTATAATTCTCGGCAAAATTCTCTGACCCTCGAATCCTCGAATTGAATCACGTATAAACGACGAATCACCTATAAACGATGTATGTCTCGAATGAGGCGAGCTTCAACTATCGCTGCCCCTCACGCGTTGATGATTTTTGTAGATGGATTGGGCTTGGGCGTATCCGATCCGGAGATCAATCCAATCTTCAAGGCTGATTGTCCGCTCTTGCGCCGATGGCTCACCCGATATGCCACCGCGGTGGATGCCGGGCTCGACACGCCCGGCCTCCCCCAGAGCGCCACGGGCCAGGCGACACTTTTCACAGGTGTCAATGCCGCGGCGCTTATGGGTCGGCATATGGAGGGGCTGCCCGGTCCCCGATTACGGGCATTGGTGGAGGAGCGCAACTTTCTCAAAGCGCTGGCCCGTCGCGGTTACACCGTCACTTTCGCCAATGCTTTTTTCACCCACGATATCGAAGAGGTACGTCGCCGTCGGCGCATCTCTGTCACCACCGTGGCGGCGCTGTCTGCGGTCGGGACGGTGCGAAGCCAAGCCGACCTGGAGGCCGGACACGCCGTATACCATGATCTCACACGCGAGGCGCTTTGCGCGCGCGGCTATACAGGGCCGTTGCTATCGCCCGAAGTGGCGGCCGCCCACCTTCTCGCGATTGCGAGTACCCACGATTTCACTCTCTTCGAGTTCTTTGAAACCGATCGAGTGGCACATCACGGTGATTCGGTAGAGATCCGCGCCATTTTGCGCCGGCTGGACCGCTTTTTGCATGCACTTCGCCCTTTCCTTCGCCGTCGGCGCTCATTGCTCATTCTGATTAGCGACCACGGCAACGTCGAAGACAGTCGAACACATACACACACACCGCATCCCATACCCTTGGTCGCCTTTGGATGCGGCGCGCGTCACCTGCGCAATCAGGTGCAGCGTTTGCAGGATTTCGCATCCGCCCTGGTGGAATTGTATCCTTCGCGACCTTGAGATTTATTCCACTCTACGGCATCCTGCCGACTACAGAACCCCCAAAGGAATGTGATGGATGTTTCGCGGATCATGCGGGAAAAATTGATAGCCGAGCTGCGCGCCCGTTGGGGCATCGCAGAATCGGGCGCGCAGTTCATTGAAGCGCCCTATCGTGTCTGTCCCCTGGGCGCTCACATTGATCACCAACTCGGCACAGTCACGGCGATGACGATCAGTCGGTCCTTGATCTTCGCATATTCGCCTTTCGAGTCGCCGGTGGTGCGACTGGCCAGTCTCAATTTTTCCGGCGTAGTGGAGTTTTCCCTTCGGGCGGTCCCGGGGCCCGTCGCCGGTGATTGGGGCAACTACCCGCGCGGCGCAGCCCACGCGCTGCAACAGCAATTCGGTCCGCTCAATCGGGGGTTGGTCGGCTTGGTGGCCGGCGACCTGGCGGAAATGGGCGTTAGTTCGTCCGCTGCGCTTGGATTGGCCTGTCTCCTGGCGCTGGCGCGCGCCAACAACATCGCTCCTACCCTCGAAACACTCATTCGGATGGACCAGTGCATCGAGAATCAATACCTGGGGCTGCGCAACGGCATTCTCGATCAATCCGCCATCCTGCTGGGGCGAAAGGATCATCTGTCCGTCATAGACTGTCGCGCCTTTGCCCTGGGACATCCGCCGGGCCGCGATGGCCTGCCGCCGGGGATGGAGCGTGTGTCGCTTCCGGCGTCGCATCCCGCGGCGTGCATCCTTGTGGCGTTTTCGGGTCTTACCCGGGCGCTCGTCGGCAGTGATTACAACCGCCGTGTGGATGAGTGCGCGGAGGCGGCGCGCATCCTTCTTGCCGCTGCGGGGCGGCCCGACGCGCCGGCACGGCTGTCGGAAGTGACGGAGGCGGAATACGAGGCGTTTCGCGATCGGCTCACCGGCGCGCCGGCCCGGCGTGCAGCGCATTATTTTGAGGAGACGCAACGAGTGCGCGACGGCCTGCTCGCGTGGCGCGAGGGCGACCTGCAACGCTTTGGCGCGCGGGTACGCGAATCCGGACTGAGTTCGCTGCGTAATTATGAGTGCGGGAGCGCACCCCTCGCCGATCTACAGGAACTATTGAACACTGCGCCGGGCATCTGGGGCGCGCGGTTCAGCGGCGCGGGATTCCGCGGCTCCTGCGTGGCCTTCGGCCCCCCCGAGGCTCTGCACTCAGCCATTCCCCGTGTGCGCGATGCCTATGCAGCGCGGCATCCGGAAGCGGCGCGGCGGGCGGCTTTCCTCCTCTGCGAAACAGGAGACGGACTACGATGAAAGCCGTCATCCTCGCCGCCGGCTATGCCACCCGCCTCTATCCGCTGACGCGCAATTTTCCCAAACCGCTGCTCGCGGTCGGCGGACAAACAATTCTGGATCGGCTCGTGAACCAAATCGAGCGGGCGCTGCCGGGGACAAGCATTTGGGTGGTGACAAACGCCCGTTTTGTGGGACATTTTTTCGACTGGGCGCGCCGGCATGACGATAGCGATATCCGAGTTCTCGACGACGGCACCACGGGACCTGAAAACCGCCTCGGCGCCATCGGCGACCTCGCCTTTGCCCTGGAGCGCGCCGGCGGCACCGATAATTGCCTGGTCGCCGCCGCCGACAACCTCTTCGAGTTCGATCTGGCCGAATTCGCCGCCGCCTTCCAGCGCCGACCAGCGGTCTGGATTTGTGTGCACCGCGTAGAGGACTCGGCGCGGCGACGCCGCACCGGCATCGCCGAGCTGGGACCTGACGATTGCGTGATCGGCTTTGAGGAAAAACCGGCACAGCCGCGCTCGCAGTGGGGGGTTCCGCCGTTGTATTTTCTGACGGCGGAGGCGGTCGGCCGCGTCCGAGAGTATCTCGCCTCCGGTCGAAGTACAGACTCGCCCGGTCATTTCATCGCGTGGCTGCATACCCGTGTTCCTGTTTTTGCCTGGCGTGTGCGCGGCATGGTGCACGATATCGGCACTCTTGAATCGCTGGCCGAATGCCGCGCGCGGTTCAGCGCGCAAACGGAGAAGGAATCAGGCGCGGCTGAACGGCAGCCGCGGGAAGGAGAAACATGAAGAGCTACCGCAAGGAACTCTGGTTCGAAACGCCAACCCGGCGGGCTTACCTCAACATCACCCCCCAGGTGGAAACTTGTCTGCGCGAAAGCGGCATCCGCGAGGGGCTCTGCCTCGTCAATGCCATGCACATCACCGCGAGTGTCTTCATCAACGACGATGAATCCGGTCTGCACGCGGATTTTGACCGCTGGCTGGAAAAGCTGGCGCCGGAAAAGCCCCATAGCCAATACGCCCACAACGGCGCGGAAGACAACGCTGACGCGCATCTAAAGCGTCAGATCATGGGGCGCGAGGTTGTGGTCGCGGTCACCGAAGGCCGTCTCGATTTCGGCCCGTGGGAACAAATCTTTTACGGCGAGTTCGATGGCCGCCGCCGAAAGCGCGTTCTCGTCAAGATCATTGGAGAGTAGCCATCGCGTTCGCCACGGCATCCCGCTCGACGGCGGAAGCTCGAGGGCATACACTCGTCGGTGTATGAGCAGGACGGCCCATTTGACGGTGCCGCACGGGACCGACGAGCAATGCCGATCCGCCACGGCCATGGGCCTTGCCATGAGGCACTCTCTCCAGGCTGGCGTGCTTCAGGCGGACTACGTTGCTCATTCGCCGGCTCTGCGCGTTGTGAAGCGGGGCGTATCATGAAGTCGTTCTGGTTGTGTGCCGTGCCGCTGTTCGTCGCGGTGGACGCGATCGGCCTGGCGCCGCTTTTCGTAGCCCTGACGAAGGAACTCGACGCCGCGCGTCGGCGTCGGTTGATATTTGAATCCTCCTGCACCGCGGCTCTTGTCGCGATCCTGTTTGTCTGGGGCGGCCCCGCCCTGTTGCGCTCTCTGGGCATCACCATCGCGGATTTTATGATCGCCGGGGGCATTCTGCTGCTCACGATCGCCCTTCACGATCTCTTCGGCGGGCGGCGCGGACAGCGATGGGTGGACCCCGAAAGCCTCGGCGCAGTGCCGCTCGGCGTGCCGTTGATGACCGGGCCGGCGGTCCTCGCCACGGCCATTCTGCTGACGAACCTCCACGGTCGCTGGATTGTTTCGGTGGCGATTGCGGCGAATATGGTTCTGGCGGGTCTCATTTTCGCCGTCGCGGAGCCGTTCACCCACGCGCTCGGACGCACGGGGGTAAAGATCATTTCCAAATTGGCGAGCATGCTGCTGGCGGCGATCGCGGTCATGCTGATCCGCAAAGGTGTCGCGGAATTTATCGTTTCACTGGGGATCGGAGGCAGCCAATGAAGGGAGGACGCCGCGCTGATACGGAAGGAAATTTGGCTTTGCGCCTATGAGCGCTCGCAAACCCATCCTGGGCCTGGCCCTGGGCAGCGGCGCGGCCCGCGGTATGGCGCATATCGGCGTATTACACGCCCTCGCCGAGGCGGGCCTGTCGCTGGGCGTCATCGCGGGGGCGAGCATCGGCGCGTTGGTGGGCGGGGTGTACGCGGCGGGCCGACTTCAGAAATTCGCCGACGTCATGTCCGGCCTCGATTGGCGAAAATCCGCCCGATTCTTTCTGGAGGCCTCGTTTGCCCGATCAGGCTTGATTGAGGGAACCCGCGTGATCGAATTCCTGGTTCAGATTCTCGGCCCGCACAGAATCGAGGACTTGCATATCGCCTTCGCGGCTGTGGCCACGGATCTCATGTCCGGACGGGAAGTGATCCTTTCGGAGGGAGACCTCATCGAGGCGATCCGCGCCAGCATTGCCGTGCCGGGCATTTTCACGCCGGTCAAGCGCCGCGACGGTCTGTTGGCGGATGGCGGCCTCGTGAACCCCGTGCCGGTCAGCGTATGTCGGGCCTTGGGGGCGGATCGGGTGATTGCCGTGGACCTCAACTTCGGACGCCTCGCTTCCCCGCGAAGGGCGAGGACGGCGGACCCCGCAAACCCCAGCCGCCCGGTGCCCGAATCTCGGAAGGCGTCCGCCCAGAAAGTCTTCGACTGGATGGAGCACAATCTGAGGCGGCTTGACACGAAAATTCCCGACGCGCTCAAGGAGTGGAAAAAAACGGCGGCAAGGCCCCAACCTCTTCGAGGTACTAGGCAACGCCCTGGCCATCATGGAAAGCCAAATCGCTGAGGCGCGGCTCAAAATTAATCCGCCCAACCTGCTGATTCGTCCCCGCGTCGGGCACATCCGGTTTCTAGAATTTCACCGCGCCCGCGAGGCGATCGAAGAGGGCTACCGCGCCGCACAGGAGGCGCTCGAAGCAGTGCGACGAGCTGGCGTGCTTTCAGTGTGAATTTCTTTTGAATCAGCCTTCCCAGCCCTCCAGACACGGTGTCGCGTCGGTTGAAGGCGGTTGAAGGGAAGTCCTTTAGGGCTCGTGCCCGATGTCCCTATCCGGATGAATCCAGAGGATTTCCAGACCGTGGGGACAGAGATAGCGGCGGAGGCGCCGGCCGGCGCGTTCCGCCTCATCGGTCCTCTTCCGCAATGCGCGCGCGGCGTCCAGCATCCGTTCGCGATTGCGCTCAAAATCGTGCGCGAGCGCGGGGTTGCTCAGGCGAGTCGCCCAAGTGGGGGGCGGCGGAACCGCGCGATCATCGAGGAGGATGGCGACGGCGCGGTCCGCCGGCCATTCGATGCGTTCCGCCTCTTCCGGTCGAAGGGTGCGAAGTTCAATGCGATCCAGTCGCTCCAGAAAGGCGTGCAGCGGCTCCCCCTGAAAGTTCGGCGTGCCAAAATATGGGCGCGACCAGATGGCGACACGCGTCGCGCCAGCCAGCTCGCGCGCCCATTCGACATTGTCGCCGCATCGGCCGCGCTCGTGCCAGTTTCGCAGATTTCGGGCGAATCGGACCACATCATCCTCCGCCGCCGAAAGGTGCGGAGGGGGTGTCGGCGGAAAAACGAATGAGGCGACGGCGGATGCCAGCGTCAGCGCCGCTACGGCGCGTCCGATGAGAGCCGGTCCAACGCGCATCAGAACGGCAAAGCCGACGCCGGCCCACAGCGCAAGCGCGAGGAGCAAGGCCCATCCGGCGCGCCAATAAAGCGAAAACTGCCAGACCCCGAACACCGTCTGCACCCATGCCGTCAATCCCCAGATCGCGAGGAGTCGCGCGGCCGGACGATTGTTCCGCTGTGCCCACACGAAGGCGCCTGCCAGCACGACAAGCACTCCCACTGCTGCGAACATGACCGCGGGCGGTCCCACATACATTCGTTTCGGTCGCACATACGCGAGGACAATACGGGCCCACTTGGCGGACGCCGATTGCGCCGAGTCGCCCGTGGTCTCGCTGATTGCGCGCAAGATGCTGAGCAGGACCGTCGGACGGCCCGCGCGCCACAGCAAGGCGACGAGGCCCGCCCCGGCCGCTATCAGGCCGCCATAGACCATCGCGCGCGCCGCCGGCGGCGCGCGGTGGCGCGCGCGATGGAGGATGTCCGCCGCGAACACCGGCATCATATCCGCGAGCGTCATTGGCGCCCCGCCGACCATCGCCGCAAGAATCAGTCCAAAGCCCATCGCCGCGCGCCACGACCCTTCAAACGCGCGTGTCCAGGCCCACAGCAGCGCCGGCAACAGCAACAGTCCGAGTTGCGTAGGAAAAGCGCCGACACCGGTCTTCTGCAGATGATGAAACGCCGGGCAGGCGGCGACCAGAAACGCGCTCCACAAGGCCGCATGCGTGCCGAACGCCCGCCGCGCCAACGCGAAGATGGTCCCGACCAGCGCCGTGCCGAAGACGGCGCCCGCCCAGCGCACGACCTCGTAGGGTTCCCACTCGAACCACTGGATAGGGATGGCCAGCAGGTGATGATAGAGCGGCGGATACAACCCGTGCCGCAGCTTACCTGTCGTGAGCGCATCGGAGAGGAACTGCAGATGCGCATAGGCGTCGCTCTGTCCCAGGGCCTCGTGCTGAAGCGCGGCCCAGAGCCGAACAGCGGCGGCCAGCGCCAGAATGGCCGCGAGCAGCCACGGCCATTGGCGCGGCGGCGGGAGGTCGAGCGCGGCGGCGATTCGCGCGAGCCGCCATCGTGGGGTCGGAAAGATCATGAAAACGCGCCGGATGGCGTCAGGATTTCCAAGGTTTGGAAACCGAGGGCATTTTTTCCAAGGCTTGGAAAACTAGGGCGACGGGTTTTCCAAGGCTTGGAAAAGATCGGTGTAAGCGGTTTGGGTGACCTTCCGAATGCGCTCCGCCGCCAGATGCCGCCGGTAATATGCGCGGGCGCGCTCGGCCCATCGCGCGCGTTCGGCCGCGTTGCCGCACAGTCGGCGGATATGCGCAGCGGCCTCGCGCGGTGTCTCCACTTCGATCCACGCCCCCTCGGCCGGCGGCAGACCGCGAACGGCGCCGCGGCGCGCGACGATGGCGCGGCCGGCGGCCAGCGCCTCGATGCTTTTGATTTGGAGGCCCGTGCCTGATGCCGTGATCAGCAGCGCGATGCCATGGTCGCGGTAAGGTTCCCAGCGGTCGCCATAGGCGCCGGCGCGTTCCAGGCCGGGATGGCGGGCGCAGGCGGCCAGTCCGCCGTACACGCGGATCGGGAGCCCATCCAGTGCCGCGCCGGCGGATTCCAGCCAGGCGAGGCCCTCGCAATTGAAACGATTGGCTGAACCGATGAGGGCGCAGGAAGGCGGCAGGGAAAAATGCTGTTCCGTCAGCGCAGGCGGCGACCAGACAAGGCGGCGCGGGTCCACACCGCGCGCTTCGAGAGCGCGTTGTTCCTCGAGGGCAATGACGAACACGCGGTCACACGCGGCAATTTCGCGGGTTTCGCGGCGCGTGCCGCCCCACATGAGATTCGACCACAAATCGAGCAGAACGAGAGCCTTGGGACCTGTGAAGGGTAGCCATGCCCAATAGCTGTAGAACACGACGGCGAGGTCGAAGCCGTCCGACACCGCGCGCCACCAGGCTTGCGGAAAGGCGAATCGGTGGTAGGGATTCGCATGGCCGAACGCGCGTTCCAGACGCAACACCTTGCAGACCGCGCCATAGGCCATGCCCCACGCCTGGGCGGCCGTCCAGCGGCGCCCTCGCTCCTCGCGCAGCATGATCTCGAATCCGCGCCGTTCCAGTTCGCGCCGCGCCGCGGCGATCCATCCGCCGCCGACGGGCCGTCGCGCCGCGGAGACGATGCGGCAAGGACCGCATGCGCGCAGGATTTCGAGATGTTTCATCATCTCGGATTTTCCGCCGGTGTCCGCCGGCCAGGGACAGTAGGGTACGAGCGCGACGGTTTTCACCACCACGACTCCAAACATTGGATATAGTGTCCAGCGACGACGGAAGGGGCGAATACGTTACGCGCCCGTTCCCGTGCGCTCTCGCCGGCGACACGGCGGCGGGCGGAATCGAGAAGAAACGTGGCCACCGCTTCGCCGAACCGCGCCGAAGCGGGATCGGCGATAACCGCTGAGGCGCCTTCCAGCATTTCGGGCGCGCCGCCGTGAGGACTTGCGACGATCGCCTTGCCTCGCGCCATGGCTTCGAGGATGACGTTGGGGAACGTGTCCCACATCGAGGGCACAATGACCGTCCAGGCGCGGCCGTAGGCGGCCTCCACGGCGGTCGCATCCAGCGGACCGAGAAATTGCGCGCCGTCAGCCTCGCGGAGGCGGCGGCGCAGCCATTGTTCCATGGAACCGATGAAACGCGCGCGGCTGTCGGGACCCCCGATTTCGAGGGTCGCGTTCGGGACGCGGGCGCGCACGCGCGCCCAGAGGGCCGGCAGATGGCCGATGCCTTTGCCGAAATCCAGGCGGCCGAGAAACAGCACGGTCGGCCGGTCGGTGACCTCGGACAGCTCCTCCGGCGGCTCGAAGACGGAAATCGGATTCGGGCAGACGGCGCGGCGTGGCGGCAGACGAATGCCGGCGCGGAGCAATTCCGTCTCCATGCGCCGACACGGAAAGATGACGGCATCGGCTCCCTCGAGTGATTCGCGTTCACGCCGCAGCCGCGCGCGCTGGCGGAGGCAGGCGAGGTCAATCAGCAAGCGCTGGCGGCGGTAATGCGCCTGGGCATAGCGCATCGCCGGTGCGAGGTCATTGTAGTGCGATTTGACAACGATAGGCGGACGATCCGGTAGGGCCAGCAGCGGCGCGGCAATGCCGAGATGGTCCGGACATTCGATCACATCCACCCGGTTGGACTTTGCATAATCAAGGGCCTCGCGTGCCAACCCTTCCGATCCGACGGCGGATCGGTCATAGGCGCGCCGCACCCGCACGCGCGGGACCGGTTCGGATTCCTCCGGGCAACCTGGGGCGCGCGCGGCATAAACGAGCGCCTCATGTCCAAGCGATGCCAGCGCTTCCGCCATACGAGCTGCGTAGCGCCCGATGCCCGCGCCGTCGGGCGGAAATTCCCACTGGAAAAACATCACACGCATGGGCGGGCTACGGGTTTGCCCTGGAGACAACGCCGGCGAGGCGAAACTTGTGCTGTCCGCTCATTCTTCGCGCCGAAGCGCCTGAAGCTGATGATAGAGCGCTAGGACTTTTTCAGCCACACACTCCATGCGAAATCGCTCCGCCGCTATTCTTCGTGCCGCCGCGCCGAGTCGGGTGCGCTGATCCGCATCGTCCAGCAGTTCGATCAACACGGCTGCCAGCGCGGCGGGATCGTCCGGCGGGACGAGTCGTCCGTTGACGCCATCGCTCACCACGGCGCGATTTCCGGGAATGTCAGAGGCCACGCAGGCGAGGCCGAAACTCTGAGCCTCCAGGAGCGCATTGGACATGCCCTCGACACGCGAGGGCAGGATGAAAATGCCGGCCGCGCGAAAGGCGTCGGACGGATCGGGAAGATAGCCCGTAAAATGCGCGGTCTGTTCCGCGCCGGCTGCGTTCAGGCGGTGACGCCAGAGAGCAGGATCGCCGGCGCCGACGACGGTGAGACGGGCGCCAGGTCGTGCGCCCGCGACAAGGCCCCAGGCGTCGAAAAGGACGTCGAATCCCTTCCACGCCGCGCCCTGCGTCAGGTTGCCCACATAGAGCACACTTGAAGAATTCCACGGGTCGGCGGGCGACTCGGGAATCTCGATGCCGTTGGGAATGACGTGAATGCGTTCAAACGCCAAACCGGCAGCGGCAAGTTCGTCGCGCGCCGTCTCCGTGGGCGCGATCCAGGCGTCGGCCTGGCGGCGAAACGCGTCCCAGCGCCGCCGCCGCGGAGTGTCGTAGCCGATCCGTGGCAATGCGGGCCGGGTGGCCGCCTTGCAAACGACAGGGCGCCGGAGGATTTGTCCCGCCGCGACGCCCAGTCCCGCCAGCCAGCCGGTTTCGTGCACGTGTAACACGTCGAAGGCATCGGGCGATGCGCGGCACCAGGCCAGCAGCTCCCGGATGAATCCGCGCCGCGCCGCATACACGGCGGGTAGATGCCGCCAGAACGACCACACATGACCTCCGCGCCCGCCCGGCGGCCACCGCCGCGCCCGAGAGGAAACGGCGAGAACCGGCAGCGGTGGACCGAAGCGATGGATGGCCGCGCCTTCGACCGTCATGCGGTCCGGTTCGTCCCGCGTGGCGCGGCCGGCAAACACGCGCACATCGCATCCGCGCGCGATCAGTGCGCGCGCCAGCCGGCGACACTGGCGTTCCGCCCCGCCTTCGGGGGCGGGGACATAGGTGTTGACCAACATGGCCACGCGCATGGCGTTATCTTTCGAGGCCGTTTTGCGCGGGGCGCGACATCGCCACGGATCAGCGGAACCATTCCGGATGCGCGGCCTCGATCGCGCGACGTTTTTCGCCGGGCGGCAGTCCGAAGGTGTGAAGCGCGCGCGCCTTCAAGTCGTCATGGTATTCCGACAACGGCCGTATGACGCGGGCCGGCACACCGGCAACGACGCTGTTGGGGGGGATCTTTCCCACGACCACCGCGCCGGCGCCGATGACGCAGCTGTCGCCGATCTCGGCGCCGGGGAGCAGAATCGCGCGCAACCCGATGAACACGTTGTTGCCGACACGAATTGGACCGAATACATCCCAGTCCGCGCATTCATGCCGGAAGACCCACGTGCCGCCATCGTGGGTAATGAACTGCACGCCGGAAGCGATCAGGACGTGATCGCCGATGGCGATCAGCCAGGGCTCGCTGCCGAAATCGCAGCCGTAGATAAGGCAGTCGCGGCCCACGCGCACGCCCAGCCGTCGGGCTTGCGCGACGCGGTCGTGGCGCTCACGAAAGCGTTGAATCCATTCCTTCGCCCACGCGATCATTTATCGCTCCTCCCGATCCGCTCATACCATGCCCGTGTCCGGCGGGCGACGGACTCCATTGAAAACGATTCCGCTATGCGCGCGCGCGCCGCGGCGCCCATGCGCGCGCGCTGCGGCGCGTCGTCGAGCAGCCGCAGCAACGCTGCGGCGAGGGCCTCGCTGTTTCCGACGGGCGTCAGCACGCCCGTTTCGCCGTCGAGCACGACGGCGCGGTTGCCGGGGATGTCGCCGGCGACGACCGGAATTCCCCAGCTCTGCGCTTCGAGCACGGCGTTCGACATACCCTCCCGCCGCGAGGGATGCGCCAGCACGGCGGCGCGCCGATACAGCGTCGCCATCTCGGCGACGTGACCGGCGCACATGATGGAGGCCTCGCATCCCAGCGCCGCAGCCTGTCGGAAGGCGGGCGACGGATCGCCTGCGCCCGCCAGGGTCAACCGCGCGTCGGGCTGCGCGCGAGCGACCTGCGCCCAGGCGGCGATCAGCGTATCCCCACCCTTGTCTGCATATCCCTGCGTGAAATGGCCGACAAACAGCACATGCCCTTCTTCCTCCCGCCGCTCGCGCAGGTCCGGCAGTTCCACACCGTTGGGGATCACGGCGATGCGAGCGTCGGGAATGCCCCGCCGGCGCAGGTCCGCCGCTGCTTCCTCATGCGGCGCGATGAAATGATTGTCCAGGCGCAGGCGCTGCCAGTGGCGACAAAAGGGGAGCCGGGCCGAATCGTCTGGCAAAACCGGATATGTGCTCTCTTTGCATACGACCGGCAGGTTATGGCGGCGCCCGATTTCCGCGGCGAGCCCGGCGATCCAGACCGTCGTATGGGCGTGGAGGATGTCCCAGCGCCCGTCGGACCGCACGAACGCGCGCACTCCACGCGCGTAGGCGCGGATATTGAGCATTTGGAGCAGCCGCGCGGCGGCGATGCCGAAGACCGACAGCGTACGGCGCGCGCGGGGGGGGGGGCCGTGGTTCGGTGGGTCGGCAAGGCCAGCGGAAGTCGGCGCGCGGCGCGCGGCGAGACGACGTTCCGGCAACGGGATGCGCACGATGCGCACTCCATCGTCCCATTCTTCGAGCGGCGTGGCGGCGCGTGAGGCGGCGGTGAGCACGGTGACCTCGTCGCCCGCACGCGTCAACGCGCGCGACAGGAGTCGGCATTGCCGCTCGGCGCCGCCCTCGCGTTCGGGACGGTAGTGATAAATGAGCATGAGGACGCGCATCAGGGAAGCCGTGCGTGGTGCGCGGCGCCGACGGCAGGCGCGAGAGACAGCGCGTTACCGTTTTCCTCGAAAAAGAGGAGCGCGACGAAGGCGCGCCACTGGTGAAACGGGTTGCCTTCGCGACCGCGCGGGAACAACCAGTCCGCCGCCTCCGGCCGATGGCCGTGATGTTTCAGCCCGCGCCATTTTTCCCGCAGCGCGTCGCCGAACGGACCCCGGCACCATTGACTCCAGGGGATCGAAAAGCCCTGTTTGGGCCGGTCCCAGAGCGAGGCAGGCACGTATTTGGAAAGCAGACATCGCAAAATCCGTTTCTGCCGGCCTTGTTCGTCGACTTTCGCCTCGTACGGCAGCCGCGCGGCGAATTCGACAACGCGATAATCGAGGAACGGCGATCGGCATTCGAGCGCCCAGGCCATGGAGGCGCGATCCACCTTCTCCAGGATATCGTCGGGCAGATAGGTCTTCAGATTGACGTATTGCAGGCGGCTCAGTAGATCGGCGGTATCTACGCGCGGATACCATCTTTCCCGCGCCTGGAAGGGATGCGTCTCTGCGAGCTCGCGCGTAATCGCCGGCGCCAGCACACGGCGCAATCCGCGGGGATTCATCTGCCACTCGATCACGGTCAGCGCGCGCCGTCGGTAGAATCGGCGGAACGCCTCATCCATCAGCCGCCGGATCGGCCCCCTAGGTTCGTCGAAGAGGCGGCGCTGCGCGCGATTGCCCCATAATTGCAGGGCTTTGGCGTAGATGCGGTATCCCGCGAAGAGTTCGTCGCCGGCGTCGCCGGTCAGCGCGACCGTCACATGCTCGCGCGCGAGGCGCGACACAAACCAGGTAGGAATCGCGGAGGAATCGCCGAACGGCGTGTCATAATGGCGCGCGATGGCCGCCGCGTGGGGCAACAGGTCTTCCGTGACGCGCAGGACACGGTTGGGGAGACCCAGATGGCGGGCCACCGCTGCCGCATGGGGCGATTCGTCGTGTGAGGCCTCGGCAAATCCGATCGTGTAGGATTCCACCTCGGCCTTGACCGCCTTGCGCGTCAGCGCGGCGATGACGGCGGAGTCCACCCCGCCGGAAAGAAACAATCCCACCGGCACATCGGCGATGAGGCGCAGGCGGATGGCGTCGCACAGCAACGCCTCCAGCTCTTCCGCAAGCTCCGGCACCGGGCGGGCGCGGACCTCCAGGCCGAAGGGGCAATCCCAATATTCGCGCGTCTCGAGATGCCCGTCGCGCCAGATGGCGTAATGGCCGGGCAGGAGTCGCCGGATTTCGGGGAAAATAGTCTGCTCACCAGTGTCGTAGCCGTAGGTCCAGAATTGCGCGAGCGCGGCGCGGTCGGGTTCGCGAAGTGAGGTCTCTACGCCGCCGGCGCGCAGGGCCTTGATTTCCGAGGCGAAGAGCAGCGTGCCATCCGAGCGCAGGCTGTAATAGAGCGGCTTCTTGCCGAGACGATCGCGCGCGAGAAACAGCGTTCGCGCGCGGACATCCCACAAGGCGAAGGCAAACATGCCGTTGACCCCGCGCAGCATCCCTTCAATTCCGCGCTCTTCATAGAGATGGAGCAGCACCTCCGTGTCGGTTCGTGAGACGAAACGGTGGCGCTCGGCAAGCGCGGGGCGGAAATCGCCGAAGTTGTAGAATTCGCCATTGAAGACAATCCATACGTCGCCCGTTTCATTGGACATCGGTTGACGGCCGGCGGAGGAAAGGTCCAGGATGCTGAGCCGCCGATGCGCTAGGCCGACGATGCCCGATTCGCCGGGGCCGGCCGAACGCCCTTCAGCGTTCCATAGAAAGTCACCCGCATCATCCGGTCCGCGATGGACGAGCGCGTC
Source organism: uncultured bacterium (assembly GCA_938005705.1). Taxonomy (GTDB): domain Bacteria; phylum Verrucomicrobiota; class Kiritimatiellia; order PWTM01; family PWTM01; genus CALLML01. The sequence continues at coordinate 38,452 of CALLML010000090.1, read as the reverse complement.
GCGCATCGCGCACAGGCGCGCCGCGTCGCCAAACGGGCGCGGACTAATCCAACCGGCGATGCCGCACATGGGAAAACTCCTCAGAAAAGACCAGCGCGCGCCGCAACCGTTTCCGACGTTTTCCGCTGAATATCCGCCGCGGCCGCGCGCACCAGGCGAATAGAATCCTCCCATTCACGGTCGCCGGTCGTAACGCGGTACACCGGCACGCCGCGCGCGGCGAAGGCGTCGGCGGTCGCCGTGAGAATCCGGCGTCCGCTTTCCAACCGGCGGCGGAGCGCGCCGGCCTCCAGTCCCGACCAGAACACCGGGAGGGCCGGACGCCGCGCCAATCGCGCAGCGCAATCGGCGGTCGGGGCGTCGGTCCATATCAGCGCCGTAGGCGGTGGACAGACCGCCGCATAATCCCGCACCGCATCGGAAACCGATTCGTCGCCGATCCATCCCTCGAGAAGCGCAAAGGCGCTATAACACAAACCTTCCTCGATCACCATACCTTCATCCGCTGCGGCGTGCCGCTCCCACAATGCGCGCCGGATCGTACGCTGGAAGAACGCGAACAGGACACTCGCGCGATTCGGATCGGCCGGTTCGATTTGCCCCAGGCGCCCGAACAATTGGTGAAAGAAACGCGGATACCCCGACGCCCACTGATGCAGAGCTTCCGCACTTGACCATCGCTCTGCGGCGGCGCGCCAGACCCGCGGTGGGGCCAACCCTTTCAAGAGGTTCAATACGCGGCCGAGGTCTCGGCGGCGCAGACAGCGAATCATCGCCGCCTCTTCATTGTGCCACCGGATGGGGCCGCCCCGCAACGCGCGAAGACACTCCGGCGCGAGAGTGCTCTTGCCGGCGCCGGGCAATCCCATCCATTCGACGAGAAAACTCACGACGTTGGCTCCACGCGGACCGCGATCACGCGGCCGTCGCGCACCTCATAGACGCGGTCGGCAGCGCGGGCGACCGCCGGCTGATGCGAGACGGCGACGATCGTCGTCGAGCGCGCGAGTGTTCTGAGCGTGTCGCAGATCGCCGTCTCCGTGGCCGGGTCCAACGAGGCGGTGGCCTCGTCGAGGATCAACAGCTCCGGTCGGCGAACGAGGGCGCGCGCGAGTGCGATGCGCTGCCGCTGTCCGCCCGACAGCCGCGCGCCCCGCTCACCCACCGGCGTATCCATTCCCTGCGGCAGGGAAGCGACGAATTCCCATGCGCCAGTTTCGCGCAGCGCGCGTTCCACATCGGCGTCGGTCAGATCCGGCTCGCCCAGCGTCACGTTGATGCGCACACTGTCGTGCAGCAGCAGCATCTCTTGTGGCACGTAGCCGATGCGACGTCGCCACGCGGGCAAATCGGTCCCTGCCAACGGTTGATCGTCCAGCAGAATCTCTCCGCTTTGCGGGGCGCACAATCCCGCCAGCAAATCGAGCAGTGTGGTCTTTCCGGCGCCGGAAGCGCCGATGATCGCCGTCCAACGGCGCGCAGGAATCTCAAAGGTAACGTCCCGCACCACCGGCGACTCGCCATAGCCGAACGTGACGCCGCGGAACGTGATGCCGCGACGAAGCGTGGCGGGCGGCGGGCGTCCGGTCTCCGGTTCGCGGCGCGCTTCCGCCTCGGCGAGGCGGTCGCGGATGGAGATCCAGGCATTCTCATAAGAGACGAAACGCTGATAGTGCTGGACGAGCTGGTTGACCTGGTTGAACAGCCGGGAGAAAAGGAACGCGAGGACGAGCAGCGCCGACAGCGGCAGCAAGTTCCACCGGATCACGGCGTAGAGACCGGCGGCCATGACGGTGGCGAGCACCGGTTCCTGCGCCGCGACGACCGCCGCGGAGGCGCGCACCTCGCTGCGTTGCGCCCGATTGAGCGCCTCGGCATCGGCGGCGAGATAGCGAGCCAGGGCTGCTTCCCGCCCCATCGCGCGGATCGGCTTGAGGCCGTGTAGCAAATCCACTAAGCGGCCGGTCACGGATTTCAACAGCGCCACCTGGCGCTTGCCGGCGCGGCGGCTGACAGCGACGAGCCGATGCACCAGTCCGACGAATAAGAGCCCCGTGAGAAGTCCCGCCACCGCTACCGGCCACGAAATCATCAACGCCAACGCAATGTACACGGCCAGTTGAAGCGCCGCTGCCGCGCCTTGCGCCGCACTCAGATAGGCGCTGGAGGCTTTCAGCGCCTCGGAGGCCACGGCGTTGGCGAATTGACCCGCCGGCTGATGCGTGAAATAGGCCCACCGCGCCTTCAACATGGCGCGCAGCAGGTCCAGCCGCAAATCCGTCGCCACGCGCGACACGGTATAGCCGACCTCATTCATCGCCGCCCAGAACAGCGCGCCTTTCAACGCGAGGCCGACCACGATGACGACGAGCAATATCGGCAGCGTCGGTGAAAGCCCCGCCGCGGCCAGTCCGCGCTCCCACCATCCGCCCAGCGGCATAGCCGCCGTCTCCGCTCCACCCATCAGGCGTTGCAGCAGCGGCATGAATAGCGTGATGCTGAGGCCTTCCGCCACACCCGAAAACAGCAGGCACAGGAGCGTCAACGCGGTGCGCCCCGGATAACGGCATGCAAAGACGGCGAACACGCCCGCTGAACCGCGGTCCCGACAGGAAATCGGAGCGGACGCAGGAGGTCGGGTCGCGTGGTCGTTCATGACGGGCGCACCTGGATCACGTTGCGCACCACCGGTGCAATGCGGACGCGGCCGAAACGCCCTGTGACGCGGGCAAAGGCGGCCGTCGCCGCGCGCGCCTCCTCCACGGTCAGACCGGGAAACTTCTCGCGATAATACCGCACGTCCGCCGGATCCGGCCGTCGCACCAGGCGCAGCCAGGCGCGCCAGGCGCGTTTGATCCACGGCACATCGGGGGGAAGACGGCGTCGCGGCGGCCAGTCGTGAGCGGCGATGGCGTCGAGGATACGTTCACAAGAGGTCGGCCCTTCGAATGAGGCCAGGTGTTGCCGCAGCAGGGGTTCTGCGCGGGCGCGCACGAGGGCTTCCGCTTCGGCGTTGCGCTCGACTGCGCGGTGCACGTGCTCGCACAAGTCGTCCGGCGTAAAGGCCTCGCGGCTGCAGGCGATCGCCAGCGGCGTTTCATAAACCTCGGACGTCGCGCACCGATACGCCACCGCCGGGATGCCGAGCAGATACGCCTCCACCGCCGTCGTACAGTTCCAATGCACTACGGCGTCGGCGGCGCGAATCCACTCCACGACGTTGCCGATCTTGGAGACAACGAAACGCGCGCGCCCCTCGAATCGTTGACGCCATGGGTCCGCTGATTCCGAAGGCGACGGACGGATGACGATGGTGTGATCGGGAAAATGCTCATGCAGCGTCTCGGCGGCCTCCATGAAGCCCCGGAGACCCGCTTCCTGAAAATTGCGCCAGCCGGCGACCAGATCGCGTCGCCGTCCCAGCGGATAGGGATCAAACACCCGTTCCGCCGCCTCCTGGCCCCGCGCATAATTCGCGAGGGCAAAGTTCGCGTTGATGAGCAGCATGCGCCCGTGGGCGCGGCGCAGGGCGTCCACGCGGTCGTCGCAGAAACCGCGGAACTCCGGGCGCAACAAATCCATGCGGGGATTGCCTACCGGTCGGATGCGGTCGGCCGCATCGCCATACGCGGAAAGCGCCGTCCGCGTCTGATGATCGCCCCAGGCGAAAAAGAGGTCCGTCAGACCGAAGGCCTCCGGATCCATGCGCGTGGCATGATAGATCTCGTCATTGAGATAAATCAGCCCTTCCTCGTCCCAGGCCGCGAGATGGTGGCCGAGCGCCCGGCAACGTTTGAACCATTCGCGTTTTGATATCGCGGTGCTTTTGTCGATGTAGAGACCGGGATCGAAACGCGGCATGCGCTCGATCAGCTCCATCTGTCCGCCGAGGACGCATTCCCAGCCACGCTCCGCCGCGAACAATGCGAAAAGCAGTTTCGCATCGAACTCCCGCACCTTGATTTCAATCGGCAGAAAAATTCGCATCACGTCGCCGCCTCCTCGACGGCCAAACCAAGATTGACCAATTGCCAAATGGGAAAACTGTTCTCGCCTCCTTCGCGGACATAACGCTGAACCAGCGCGCGCGCGGCATCGGGCTGGAGCCAATCGCGCCCCCAGCCGGAGAGCGCCGATTCCAGCCGCGCTTCCGCCCACGCGGCGAGCGGCCCGCGGAGCCACTCGCGTTGAGGCGTTTGCACCGGTCGTTTGGGGGCCTCCGAAACGGCGCAAGGGATGATTCGGCGCGCAATTTCGCGCACGAGACGCTTGCCTTGTCCGCCGCCGATTTTGCGGTGGGCGGGCTGGCGCAGTCCGAGTTCCACAATCCGATGATCGAGAAACGGTTCGCGCAGCTCGCGCGAGTAGAGCATGGACACGCGGTCGTTGAACCGCAGTGCGCGGGGAATTTTCGTGTGGCGAAGGTCGCGGAACTGGGCATTGCGCAGCGGGTCGCGGCTCGGGCGCGGCGGCGTCCAATCCGCGGCGAGAGCGGCAAAATCGGGCTGCAGGACGCTGGTCAGCGAAAGATCGGGGGCGCGAACACCCTGTATGGGCGCGCGTGTGGCGTCCAGCTCCGCGACGCGGGCGTAATAATCGTATCCCGCCCACGCCTCGTCCACGCCGTTGCCGTCCAGCAGCACCACCACCCCGCGTTCGCGGGCACGCGCGTGCACCCGCGCCATTCCGAGGGTCGGCAATCCGCCGAACGGACCGTCCTGCGTGCGCTGCACCGCGGCGGCAAGACGCGGCACGTCCGCGGGGTCCAGCCGGCAGAGACGCCAGGGATGTCGTGTCGCGCGCAGCATGGTTTCGATCCAAGGGGTTTCGTCATAGGCCGGGTCCCCGCACGCGAAACTGAACGCCTCCACAGTCGAGTCGGGCCCCTGTACGCGATGCACCAAACCGAGGAGCAGGGACGAATCGAGGCCGCCGGAAAGGCAAATGCCCACGGGCACATCGGCTCGGAACCGCAGCCGGACAGTCTCCTCGAGGAGCGCCAGCAGCTCATCCGCGACCGCCGCGTCGTCGCGCTCGTCCTCGCCGGCGCGCAGTGCGTCCGCCGGATCATACCAGGTCGAAATCCTCAGGCCTACCGACGGGCTCCAGGCCAGTTCGCTGCCCGGCGGCAGGGCGCGCACGCCCTCCCAGAATGTGGCTTCGGTATGATCGCTCAACCCCTTCGCCAGATACGCAGCCCACGCGGACGCATCCGGCTTCGCACCGACGCCCGCCGCCCGCAGGGCGCCGATCTCACTGGCGATCCGCAAGATGCCATCCGGCCCCTGGTGGTAATAGAGCGGTTTGACACCGAATCGGTCGCGCGCGCCCCACAGCCGGCCTTCCGTCTCATCCCAGATGAGGAAGGCAAACATGCCGATGAAACGATGGAGACAGGCGCGTCCCCAGCGTTGATAGGCAGCCAGCACGACCTCGGTGTCCGTGTGGCTGACGAAGGGATAATCGCGCAGCTCGGCCCGGAGCTCCGGGTAGTTGTAAATTTCGCCGTTGAAGACGATCGTATGGCAGCCATCTGCGCTGATCATGGGCTGATGCCCTCGCGCAGAAAGGTCGAGCACGCTCAACCGCGTGTGCGCGAGGCCGGCGGCGCCAGCCGCCACAAATTTCGCGCCGCTGTCGTCCGGCCCGCGATGGCGCAAGGCCGCGATCATGCGGTCGAGCTCATTCGCGATGCCGAACGGATTCGAGGTGAAGGCGATACCGCACATGGCGGAAAAATTTCGTTGGCGCCGGCTCGAGGGTTTCAGGATTGCGCCGCCGGTTCGTCGCGCCGGGCCAGACGCCGTTCGGCTTCAGCCCAGTCTTCCGGCGTGTCAATGTTCAAGGACTCGTCGGGCGAGAGGAGGAGCGGTACGCAGCGCGCGCCGTAGAAGCTGCGCTGTTCTAGGATGACCGACGCGCGCGTGATGAACAGGGTTCCGTCGCGGCGGTAGGCCTGCGGCACGTCCTGTCGGCGTGTGTAGCGCGGGCCGTCGGGCATGAAGAAGGTCAAGAACCCGTCGTCGCCGATTTTCATCAGATAGTGCGGACACAGGTCCTTGGGCACGGGCACGACGGTGCAAACGGCATCATATCCGTCGAGCAATTGGACTCCGCGGCGGATGTGCTCGGGCGTGCGCAGCGGCGAGGTCGGCTGGAGCAGCACGAGCACATCCGCCATGTATCCCTCCGATGCGAGCGCGGTCAGCGCATGGATCGCCACATCCATCATCGGACTGGTATCCGACGCCAACTCGGCAGGCCGCAGGAAAGGGACCTCCAGGCCGATGCGACGGCCCTCCGCTGCGATCATTGGATCGTCGGTCGAAAGCACGATGCGGTCCAGCGCGCCGGAAGCGCGCGCCGATTCAAACGCGCGCTCGATCAGCGACCGCCCCAAAAGCGGACGAATGTTCTTGCCGGGCAGTCCTTTGGATCCGCCCCGCGCGGGAATCAAGCCCAATATCTTCATGTCGTATCTCCGAAATCCGAATCGGGGTCATCTACAAAAACAGTGATTCCATTTCGCGGCGAAACGACGCGGCAAAACCCGGCGGTGTCATGGCATCCGGCCGTGGTGCGACGGGACGACAAACGTAAGCCACCAGGTGACCATCTGCGCTGCGGGCCTTGCGCACCGGCTCGAAACCGGCGCGAGCCAGGTAGGCCTCCGCGGTTTCCTCGACGAAAGCGTAGGGGTGGTCAATCTTCGTCGCCGCCTCGACGCTCCGGTTGTGGTGCGCCACGAAACGAAAATCCACAATGTCCATCACGAACCAGCCGCCGGGCGCCAGTATCGCGTGAATCTTGTCCAACGTGGCGCGCACATCCAGCAGATGATCAATCGTCTGAAAAAGACCGATCACATCGAACGTGCGCCCGCCCGGATTCCATGTCTCCACAAAGCCTTCCACCGACTCGATCCCCAGCGCGCGCGCCTCCGCCACCTCATCCGGCGCAGGGTCAATCACCGTTCCGCGCCATCCGAACCGACGGGCAAAATGCGCCGCCACGACACCGGTGGACCCTCCGACATCAAGAAAGGTCCGATGCAGCCCCTCGGATACGAAAGGCTCGAGCAGGCGCGCCATTTTCTCCGCATAGGACCATTGCTCGGCTTGGATCGTACGGGCGTCAATGCGGCGCCCGTGATAGGCGCTGACAAGCGGACGATAGACCGACGCGTAAAACCGCGCGTAGGCGGCGGCGGTCATACGCGGATTGAGGACGGCTAGACCGCAGCCCTCGCACAAGGTCGTCGGCGCCGGAAAGCCATAGCGGTCTCGGCGGGTCAACGGTGTCCAGCGCACTCCGCCGCAGAGATTGCAGCGAAGCACCGGCTCCGTTTCCTGGGCCGGGTAGTCGAAACGCAGCGCCGCGATGCGCGCGGCGCGCTCCGGCGTTCGGGGGTGCGTCATCGCGTGCCCTCAAAGACAGACCGCCACCAGTTTCGCAGTTTTTCCGCCATAAACACCTCCGTGGCTTCCATCGCTTCTATCGTGGCCCCGCCGATATGGGGCGTGAGCAGGAGGCGGTCGGGATGCACGCGCGCCCAGGCTGCCAGCGGATGTGCCTGCGCCACCACTGCGTCGGCGAAAGGTTCCCCGGCGAGCACGTCGAGCGCGGCGGCGGCGACGTGTCCGCTCTCGAGCGCGACCAGCAGCGCGCGCTCGTCCACCAACTCGCCGCGCGCCGTGTTGACGAACCATACGCCCGGTTTCATGAGGGCAAATGCGCGCTCATCCAGCATCCCGCGCGACGAAGGCGTGAGCGCGGCGTGCATCGTGATGATGTCCGACTCCTTCAACACCGTCTCCAGCGGCGTCATAGTCACACCCTCCGGGACTTCGGACGGCGACGGGTCATACGCCAGCACGTGCATGAGGAAGGCCTGACCATAACTCGCCACTCTGCGTCCCAGACGGCCGAGGCCGATGATGCCGAGTGTCCTGCCCCGCAGTTCGTGCCCGCGCAGCGCATCGCGATTCCATCCGCCCGCGCGCGTATGGTCGAACGCTTCCGACAGTCGGCGCGCCAGGGCGAGCACGAGGCCCCAGGTCAGCTCGGCGGTTGACGTGATGCGCTCGAGAAAAGCGGTTTCGCCGCGTAGCGAAAGCACGGCGATGCCGCGGCGCTCCGCCGCTTCGAGGTCAATATGCGTCAGGCCGGTCGTCGGCGTGACGATGACCCGCAGACGGGGCGCCGCATCCATCACGGACGCGTCCAAGCGCCAGGCCAGACGCGTCCAGAGCGCGTCGGCCTCGACGATCCCAGCGCGAAATTCCTGCGGATCGGCGGGGCGTTCGGCCCGCACGTCGGCGAAGGATTGTAAAATCGCGAGGGCCTTATCGCTGAAGCGATCCGGTTCGATGAGGAGAACGACGGGAGGGATAGACATGAGCCTTGATGCCGCTGGAATATGTCCGATCCGTGGGATCCACCGCAACCGATCACCATGGCCTTTCCGCTTTCGAGCCATTCACGATATTCACCGCGGAGGCGCAGAGAACGCGGAGATAGAGAATTAGGCGAGCAGCTCTATTGCCTTCGGCATGAGGATTGTTTCCGACGACGATGAGGTCTCTAAGTTACTGAGCCGCATCCAAGCTCATTTTTTCGGCGGCGGGGCTGCAGATCCGCCACCAGGGACTGCCAAAACCGCAGCGACGCCCGTGGAACCCGGATCGTCGTGAATGTAGTGCAACCGTTTCTGCACGTACGGCTTCAGCCGCGCCAAGGCCTCGGCAATGCGGCCCGCCACCAGCCCGTCCCCGTATAGCCGGCTCGCCGGATAGCGGCCGTGCGCTAATTGTTCGCGAATGGCCCGCTCGATGGCGTGGGCCTCCACCGGCACATGGCGCACATGCTGATCATACTCGCGCCCCCACTGCCGATTGCCCACCAGCACCACCGGCGTGCCGAAGAAACCGGCATCGCGGACAAAACTGCTCGAGTTGCCCACCGCGCAGGATGTCGCCCGCAAGACTTTCAGATAGTCCTCCGGCGGAAGGTTGATGATCGTGCGCAGCCATCCCACGCCCGGCCGATCGCGAAAAACACGAATGGCCTTGCTGATATGATCCGCGCCGGCGTCAATGTTGGGCCATAAGAGAACCGTTGGCCGGGCCACGCGCGTCAGCGCCTCCAGCAGCCGCATCATCTGCTCGGCCTCGCCGCCGAACTCGGTGGTGATCGGATGAAAGATCGTGAGCAGAAACGGGCGCCCCGGATCCACGACACATCCGCGTCCTCCACGATTGATGATTTCGGCGACGCCGTCGGTCGTCACTGTGGCCGCCAGATCGCTACTGGGACAGCCCACCGTCAAAATCGTGTCGGGCCTTTCGCCCATGCGGATGAGATATCGGGCTGCGCGTTCCGTCGCCGGAAAGTGATAGTGCGCGAATTTCGTGATGGCGTGCCGCGCGCTTTCGTCGATCGAGCCGCTGACCTCGCCGCCCTGAAGGTGGCAGATGCACAGGTTCATGTAGGCGGCGGCGACGGCCGCCGCCAGCGCCTCGTAGCGGTCGCCGATGAGCAGGACCAGGTCGGGTTTGAGGCGATGAAACTCCGTGGCGAATTCGATCACGGCGAAGCCGACCGATTTGGCCATTGTCGTCGGGACCGATCCTTCCAGCTCCACATAGATTCGGCCGCTCACGGGGAAGCCGTCGTTTTCCACGATGCGCACGGCCTCGCCGAATCGCTCAAGCAACATGGTGCCGGTGCAAAGCGTCTGGAGTTCGAGTTCCGGATGCGCGGCGATCGCGCGCATGACGGGTTTCATCCGCCCGTAGTTGGCGCGGTCCACCAACACCACACAGACTTTACGGCGCGCCATCGAGGTCCTCCCAGGTCAGCAGGCGGTCGGGGCGCACATTGCGTCTGAGCCGCCGTCCAATCACGCGCGCGACCTCGGTATAGGGGATGCCGGTTCCCGGTTTTTTGGCTGCGAGATGCTCGGGGGCCAGCACCGTGCCGGCCGGCAGATCGCGCGCCGGCGCAACGCTTTTCGTGAACAGCCGGCGCATTTCGGTGAGTTCGGTGGCGGTGGCATCCTTGTCCGCCGGATGCGTGTCCATGCGATGAAAAGCGTCGCGAGCGCGGGCCAGCAGCCTCAATTCATCCGCCGTCACCGAGGCGGGGGCGTCGGGGCTGAAACAGCGTCGGTCAAGGATGACGTGCACTTCCAGCAGCGCGGCGCCGCGCGCGAGGGCGGCTAGGCCCGGAAACGGAGTGCCGGAATGATCGGAAAGGCCGACTGGCGCCCCGTATCGGCGGCGCATCTCGTCGAGAAGGTTGAGGCCGACCTCTTCGAGCGGCGTGGGGTAGCGGCTGACACATTGCAGGAGCGCGAACGGACGCCCGCGCCGGCTAAGTTCCGCCACCATGGCGTCTATCTCCGCCCAGGCGCTCATGCCCGTGCTCAGCAGCACCGGTCCTTCCGCCTCGCCGATGGCATCGAGCAATTCCACCGACCGGAATTCGCCGGAGCCGAGTTTCCAGGCGGGCATTCCGATCTCCTTCAGGAGCCGTACGGCCTGAGGGCAGAAGGGGGTGCTGAGAAAAAGCAGTCCGCGTCGGCGGGCGTGGTCGGCGAGGCCGGCCCATTGTTCGGGCGTGAACTGCATGCGCTTCCAGTAGGCGAAACGCGTAACGTCCTGCGGACTGAAGCGCGTGCGGAAGGGTTCATCGAGCGTGGATTCGTGCTCGGCCAGATGCGTCTGGAACTTGACGGCATCCGCGCCCGCGTCGGCCACGGCGTCGATGTAGGCGTGGGCGAGGCCGAGCGACCCGTCGTGGGCCTGGGCGACCTCGCCGATGATCAGGGCAGGATGCCCCGCTCCGATGCACCGGCCGGCGATCTCGATGAAGGGGGCGCTCATGGGCGGTAGAAGGCGGCGATGGCGTCCACGACGGCGGACTGCTGCGCCTCGGTTAGCTCCGGATAGATCGGCAGGGCCAGCGTCTCACGCGCGGCGCGCTCGGCCTCCGGGAACGCGCCCTCGGTGTAGCCGAGATACGCCAAGCATTTCTGGAGGTGCAACGGCACCGGATAGTAAATCTCGCATCCGATGCCCGTCGTCTTCAGATGCGCCATCAACTCATCGCGCCGCGCGGCGCGGATGACATACTGATTCCACACGGGGTGGTCCGTCGCGGCCTGCGGCAGGCGGACGATGCCCTTGTGCAGCAGCCCGGCCTCCCGGAACAGGCGCGCGTAGCGCTCAGCGTTGCGCGCGCGCGCCGCGTGCCACGCCTCGAGATGGCGCAGTTTGATGTGCAGCACGATTGCCTGCAGCGCGTCGAGGCGGAAGTTGCCGCCGATTTCGCCGTGAAAATATTTCGGCTCCATCCCGTGATTGCGTAGGCGCACCAGACGCCGATAACGGGTCTCGTCGTTCGTCGTCACCGCGCCGCCGTCGCCGAACCCGCCGAGGTTTTTCGACGGGAAGAAGGAGAAGCATCCGTAATCGCCGATCGCCCCCGCCCGCCGTCCCTGGTGCTCCGCGCCGATGGCCTGAGCAGCGTCCTCGATCACGGCCACGCCGCGCCGCCGCGCCATTTCGAGCAGGGGGTCCATATCGGCGAGCTGGCCGAAGAGATGCACCGGCATGATCGCCTTTGTGCGCGGGGTGATCGCCGCCTCGACGCGATCGGCGCGCAAGTTGAACGTTCCGGGATCGATATCCACGAACACCGGCCGCGCGCCGAGCCGGGCGATGCTGCCGGCCGTGGCGAAGAACGTGTAGGGCGAGGTGATCACCTCGTCGCCTGCGCCGACGCCTTCGGCCATCAGCGCAATCAGCAGCGCGTCCGTGCCGGAGCTGACGCCGACGGCGTAGCGGGCGCCGCAATAGCCGGCCAGGGCGCACTCGAATTCCGCCACCTTCGGCCCGAGAATGAACTGCTGCGAGGCCATCAGCTCGAGCACGGCCGGCTCGATCTCGGCCCGCAGGGCCGCATACTGCTTCGTCAAATCCAGCAAGGGCACCTGCATCGTGAATCTCCTGTCTTCATTGTCCAAACCTTGGAAAGCCCGGTCCCCGATGTTTCCAAGGCTTGGAAACATCAGCCGCTCATGGTTCCAAACCTTGGAAAAAATTTGTCGTTGTTTTCCAAACCTTGGAAGTTCACGCGCCCACATTTTCCAAACCTTGGAAAACCGGGCGCGAATACTCCTTTATTGCCTATTCATCAGCCACCGCGCCAGCGGATTTTCCAGTAGGCGAGCGATGCGGCGCCGCACCTCTTCGGCGCGGCGGATACGACCGAGCAAAAACCGTTCGCGCGGGCCCGGATTTTTTCCGCCTTCGGAGAGCAGGCGGCGGGCCGCTTCGAGTTCCGCCGCGGCGTCGCCGATTTTTCGTCGCAGCAGCGTCAGCACGCCCAGCCGCAGCGCGCTATCGAGATGGTCGGCGGTGCGGTAGTAACGGCGACGGTCGCCGGGCTTTCGCACGCGCACCAGCAAACCCATCATCTCGAGGCGGCGAGCGGCAATGCTCACGGCGGCCTTGCTTAGGCCCAGCTCCGATTCGATCTTGTCGAGCGATTCGTCGCCCTCGGTGAGATACAAGTGCATCAGCAGCTCGCCGACGACGCGGCTCAGGCCGAAATCGCGGGCGAAGGCGCCTGCGGTGCGCACGAGCCGGCGGTGCGCCTCGCGCGCGGGCAGGCTACCGCCCTTGGTCGCGTCGAGGGCGACGGACGCTGCGTTTTTTTCGGCGGTCGAACGGCCGGAGGCCATGGGCCCAGAGGTAGGGACGCCATCGTGTGCCGAAAGCATCCCGACTTTTATAAAAACATAAAAATTCGGCGCGCGGCTGTCAAGAAGGGAACAGCGAGCAGAAAATTCGCCGCCCGGTCTGAGGGCGAGCAGCGGGCAATGAATCCGGCCGGCGGGCGATCCGCCAGAAATTTGCCGGCGCATGCACCCGGCGCCGGCAGGTCGTGATTCCGAGGCGGGGGGGGAGGATGGCGCGATCAGCGCGTGGCCGGTCGCAAGCGCCAGTAAAATACACCCGGGAGGGCTGATTCGAACGAACAGAGGGTTTGGCCATCGGTCCGCAGCCGTTGTCCGGCTGCCATATTCGCCATATGTCCGCTGGCCACGGCGCCGAATTCGATTTTGCCGGAGATCACCTCGACGCGGGTCTCCGTCGGGACCACATCCAGTTGGAACTGTGTGCCGCGGACCGTCACCCAAGCGTGGGGCGTGCGCAGGAGAAACGGGCGCGCGGGGGGACGTGGACGAACCATCGCGGCCAGACGGCCGCTTTCCAGCCGGATCTCATCTTGAGGCCCGGCCTTGAATAGGACCATGCTTCCGCTATACAGACGCACCTCGGATTCATCAGGCAGCCGCACAAGACAATCACCGTCGGTGCCGAGCTCGATCCGTTCGCCAGCCGCTACGACATCGCCCGCGGCGAGCACGCGTCCCTCTTGGGCCAAGACATTGCCGCGCACCCGCACCACACGGGCCGCCACTGCCGCCGGGGCTTCTTTCGCCGCCGGCAATAGAGCTTCTTGCGAGGGTGCGGGGGGCTCTTCCTCGGCGTGGGGAGACGGTGCAGCGGCGATTTCGGGAGCAGTCGGCGGCGGGAGCAGGGAAGGGAGCGCAGTGGGCGAAGGCGGCGGGAAAGAATCCGGTGTCGGTGTCGGTTTCGCGACGGCCGTTCGAGGCGGTTCAGTCCCTCCCCGGTTCAGCCGCCAATAGGCAACGCCCACCGTTACGGCTACCATCCATCCCGCCGCCAGACGAAGCAGCATTCGGCTGATTTTCAATCGGCGTTCAACGGCCCGAATGGCCGGTTCCACGGATAGAAAATGGCGAGCCAGGGCCTCATCCAGCGCGGCGTCCAGGATCAGTTTCCGGAGCTCGGTTTCGTCGGAAAACAGCCGCGCCTCCCAGTCGCGGTCCACCGGACCATACAACAGGTAGCGATCCGCCGGGCCGGGCAGAGAATTCGGTTTCACGCCGTTTTCTCCCTTATTTGACGTAACTCTACGCACTCGCGCAATTGGCGCCGGAGCCGGACCAGTTGCATTTCTACGGCGGCGACAGTGCGCCGAAAGCGCGCGGCGATTTCGACGATGCGCAACCGTTGCGCGTAGAACATGCGCAAAACGGCGCGCGATCCGGCCGGCAATTGTGCCAGGCATTCGTCGAGGTGCCGCTGCAGTGTTTCGATATCATCGGCGCGCTCTTCTACCGCCGCCGCCAGCCGGTTCAGCGTCTCTTCGCCGAGCACCTCCACGGAACGCGCCCGGGCCCGCCGCCAGCGCAGCACCTCGATCCGGGCGAAACCCATTGCCCAAGCGGTGAACGGCCGCCGGGCGTCATACTGATCGAGCTTGACCCACAGCGTCCGCCAGACATTCTGCAGAATATCGTCCGTGACATGCGGATCGCGTGTGGCGCACCAGATATAGGTGCGCAGCGGACGTTCCGATTCCTGATAGTGCCGCAGAAACGTTTCGCGCGTGACCGGTTCGCTGGGACGGCGTTGTCGCATATTTTCTTCCACAGATTATCCGGCGGATCCACGCAGTCCCAACATCCACCACGGCAAATTCCAACAACAAACGCCCTGCGGTCCGCGACATCATTCGGCCTCCTCGCCGGGGAGACCAGCGCGCTACGACAAGGCTCGGACACGCCGCGCCGTCACTCCCCCAGCGCCGTCTGGAGCGCGATCAGCGCGTAGCTTGTGACGAGGACGGGGTCGGACTCCCAGTACCGGCCGACCTCGTTGACCCAGTAACCGTAGCCCGTCTCGGCCTCGATCTTCTGCAGCGAGAGCAAATGTTGAATCAGTTGCACACGCCAGTTGAATGCGGGGCGATCGCGCGGGCGGAGCACATCCTGCCCGTAGGCCGCCAGCCCTTTGGCCATGACATTATAGAGATAGAAAAGCCCCTCGCGTTCGTCTTGCGTGTCGTGCGGCTCTTTTCCCTCGGATTTCGGATTGTTGACGTTCAGGTTCCAGTGATTGACGGCCCAATTGATCGTGGCTTCCACGCGGGGATCAGTGCGGTCCACGTTCGCATAGATGTAGCTGAGCAGGCCCGCGTAGGTCATGCCGGGCATCGAGCGGAATTTCACCGCGCCATCCTTGCCGACGTATGTGCCCGCGCGGGTCTGTTGCGGATGATAGACGAACCCTCCGCGATCGCGCGGATCGTCGCTGACCCATGGTTGCGGGTTGACGCTCGGTTCGTTGTGGGTGCGTTCGATGAATTGCCGAGCCGCCTCCCAGTTGAGGTCCACCCGTTCCTCTCCTGTGCGCCGCAGGTCCTCAACAGACTCGGTCATCCGCATGGCCTCGAAGGCGATATAGGAGTTGGACAGGTCGGCATAGGCCCGGCCGGATCCGGCATCGTAGCCCATACCGCCGTGATAAATATCGCCGCCGAGATGCTGGCTTCGCGCGACGAACGCCCGTGCGCGTTGGACGATGGGCACAAGCTCCGGATCGCCGACCAGGTGCAATGCCACCATACAGATGGCCGTGTTGTAGTTGCTCAAGCCGCCGCCGCGGGTTTTTTCGGGCGGATCCCGATAGATGCCGCCGTCGGGGCGCGAGCATGATTGGAGAAACGCTACCGCCCGCTTGACCGTCACACTGTCCCGGTCGCCGCCCTTCACGAGCGCCCACAGCGGCAGGCCGGTCAGGGCCGGATGTAGCGGGTTCGACCAGTGGCCGAGGACCCCATCCTCGGACGTCTGCTGCTTGGCCCGCAGCCAGTTCATCCCGCGCGCGATCGCGGCGCGCGCCTCCTGGCGCAGCGATTCGGTAAGTCCCTCAACGCCTTCCGTGGTCATTGTCAACGCCGTCCCCTGCGCATGCGCTTCGGCGCCGAAGGCGAACGCGCTGATGATCAGCGCCGCCCACCCTTTCCTGTTTCTTTTCATCTCAGGCTCTCCGTTCTTTGTCAGGCCGCGCCCTTGATCTGAGCTGTCCATCATAATTCACTTCCGGGAAAACTGACATATTGGACTCAAGGTGCTATGCAAACAGTGAATGTTCGAGTCAACAACGAAATCGGCCACCTCCGGCGCGCTTGGCGACCGAGATAGCGCCGTCCAACGACGGAGAATAATCCTTGACCCGCGTTTCGCCTTCGCGTGGCCGGCAAAGCCGCCCGCGGCGCAGGTGAAACAAAGACAAAGTCACCGCAGGATGCCATGATTCCATTGATAATGCTAAACCCGAGGACAAAGACGAAAAAAGAAATTGTCATGTTTTCCTTTGATTTTGGCAAAACAAATAAAGATCGCCGCGGTCGCCCTTTGGCGACTTCGCATTTCAACATAGGAACCTGATGACTGCAATTGTGCAGAGGGGATTTTCAGAGCCGTGGCATCCTCGAGTGAAGTTATTTCGAGATGCGATGTCGATTGCGGCAGGGCACAAAAGGGTTTCTCGATGGAGATGGGAATGAAATTGGATGTCCACCAGCCCAAAATGAAAGCTGTTTTGTCATTCTCCGATGACGGGGTTGAATTCGCTGTTATCTCGTTAGCGGGAGTCGTGTCCGGTCAAATGGCGCCATCGGGCGCCGGGTGTTTGCGCTGGGCATCCAGCATTACATAACGCTCACGCGTCGGTTTCGGCTGGAGCTCGCCGCCCTTGCTTTGTCATTGCAACGGAGGGCGCCAGGGATAGAGTGTCCTGAAGCGTGCCCGGGGTTCGCCGATGTGTCGCCTACACAGAAGATGCCCGGGTTCGCACGCGCTTCACCCTAACGGGGGCGCGCCTGGGCGATGCTCACCTCGAAAAAGGAGTAGCGTAAGGGAATGTCCTCAACGTTCTTGAAGCGAAAAGCAGAAATGGTGTCCAAACCACTAGATCGTTGTCATGATGGCGTGGGGGCGATTGATTGGATCGGCGTCTTGGGCAGCGATTCTCCAGGCGGGAACCGAATGCGGTTTATTCATGACGTCGTTCTACCGCCGGGCACGTCTATCGGCATCCACCGTCATACCAAAGATCAGGAGTATTACTACTTTATCTCCGGCTGCGGGATCATGACGCTGGACGGACGAGAATACGAGGTCTCTGCCGGAGACATTGCCGCCGTTCTTCCGGGCGGCTCACACGGGTTAGCGAACCGTTCCAACAGCGCTCTCCGCGTGATTGTGATCAACGTGGAGGCGGGAGTGGCGTGAGATTCGTTTGAGTATTCTTTTTTTGCTTTTTTCCCAGGTTAAAATGAGCCGATGGCGCCGCGGGGAATGAGCGGCGAATACAGGCGTCTGCGAAAGGAGGCGCAAATCGTTTACCCCAACGACCCCGCGCTATTCGCAGGTTTTTCTCGCCGCTCCCCCCCCAAAAAAAAGAATTTCCGACCATTCAGCAATTCGCGGACGGCGTGGAAGCCGTCCCTCCAATTCCATCGCAGGCCATGGGAGGGTCAGGTTCCACCCCGACCATACGGCAACAAACGGTGGCGAGGAGACTCACCGGCCTACACCGACGAGGAGGGATAAGGTCTATCCCGAGGGAGCTATTCGGAGGCTGAAGCGACGGTTGGGAAGGCGGGAGCCGAGGTTTTTTCGGTCCAAACAATCTCAAATGTACACCGCCACGCGTTTCCAATCCCCGTGGATCCACGTTGTTCACCGGATCCCCGTTGCAAAACGCCGTGAGATTCACCCCACCGCGTTCTCCTATGGGATCGGGGGTGAGCCATTTCAGGGCAGAAGTGTCGTACCAGCGGTGGCCGTAGTTAAGCAGGCCGAGGTCGGGGTCGTACCACTTGGTCGAGTAGAGCAAGGGGCAAGACGCTGCCTTCGGACCGGTCTCGCGGATCCAGCGGCGGTGGGGATCGTAGTCGTAATTCGGCCGCTAGCGTACCGTCCGATGTCGAGGTTGAGAAACAGCGGGGGGCGACGATGGAGACCGGCGCATCGCGCGGGATCATCGCCCGCGCCGCCTCCGGTTCGGCCCAGCCGATAATCAGGAACGCCACGATGACCATGGGGAAGATCATTTCATGCGGCAATTTCCTAGACCCACTATTTGAATCTGGAGACATCAGGCCCCTGAAGCCCTCTGCGGCGGGGGATGCCGTGTTTTTTGACCAGGTTCAGATCCGTGCCCCGCTCACCGGCGCCATGGAGAAACAGGACCCGCGGCGCATGGCGAGTGGACCGCGGCCGGCATGGGGGTTCGTAGAGCAGATAGGACACTTTTGCCCTCTGCCGGACGGAAAGTCGCACACTGGTTAATGGGATGGCCTGCATGATTCTGTCCTCCGCGCGCCCGAAGCTTACGACGGGCGGGCCGTACGGACAACGCCGATGTCGTTGCGCGATTCTGAAACGGACGCGTAAAACCTCGGACGGTGGTCGAATTCCCCCCGCGTGAAAAAGATCTGGCAAACGAGCAACGGTTGCAGCAGCATCCGCCGCGCGAGACATACGACCCGTTCCATGGCGGCGATCGGATGTTCACATCGTCCGCGAAGACCGAGCGCCCCATAGAGACAACGAATGGAGTAGCCGCGTCATGTCCGTCGAATTGGTGATTCTGATCGCTGAGGCCCTGGTGGTCTATCTTTTGGTGCTCGGCGCCCATGCAAGCAGGCACCGCGTGGGGCTTTCGTATTTCTTCGCCCTGCTCGGCGGCATCACCGCGGTGATGTCGTGGGTGACCGATGCGGGCGTGGTGGTGCGCGCGGGCGGCATCACGTTCATGGTCGGTTCCACGGTTTTCTATACGGCCCTATTGCTGGGGGTGTTTGTCGTCTATGTCTTTGACGGGCCGCGCGCCACGCGCATCGCGATCACGACGGTGGCCGGCGTTTCGATCATGGTGCCGGTGATCGCCATGGTGCTGCATTTTCAGATGGCGCTCACGGGCCACGCGCGACTCGCCTACGTTCCGCTGCCCAGTCTTCGCATCAACACGGCGTCGGTGGTTGCTACCATTGCCGATCTGGTGTTTCTCGCGGTGGCTTGGGAGTTTTTGGGAAAGGCGCGCGGCCGTTTCCACGGCCTGTGGCTGCGAGCGTTTCTGACTCTGCTGGGCGTGATGTGGCTGGACGTTCTGCTCTTCGCCACCGGCGCCTTCGCCGGCAAGCCGGCCTATCTCTCCATCATGAAGGGCACGTTGATCAGCCGTCTGGTCGTTTCCATCTTCGCCTCGCCGGTCCTCTACGGCTATCTCCGTTGGCAGAGCGCCCGCAGCGGTATGGCGATCGAAAACCGTCCCGTGCTGGCGATCCTGCGCGAAATGGCCCACGTGCGCACGGAGCTCAGTCTGGCTCAGCGTGAAATCGAACGCCGTAAGGCCGCCGAGAAACGTAACGAGGAGTTGATTCACAAACTGGAACAAGCGCTTACGCATGTCACCCATCTGGAGGGTTTGCTGCCTATCTGTTCCTCTTGTCGAAAGGTCCGGGTGGAAACGCCGGCGGCCGACGGACGCTCGAACGTCGTGAAGTGGATCGCGTTGGAGGAATACGTTCGCGACAATACGCCGATGCGGATCTCGCACGGCATCTGCCCGGACTGTCTACGCCGTGATTTTCCGAACTTGGCGGAAGACGTGCTGCGAGACGCGGGCGAGCCCTCCTCCGCCTCGCCCACCCAAACATAGAGATCAGCTCTGCGGCGCGGTGGCGAAGGGACTCCCGCCTCGCCGGACTGACGCGCGGGCCCGTGCCAACGGCGCGATTCAATTCGGCAAGGCTCGCCGATGACTGGCCGAAGATCCGGGCACGGCAACTGGAACGACGATGTTTTTTCGCTCTTGAAAAAAAAGAGCGATAGTAGTCCGATGGCGCGTGGGGCGGAGAGAGACGCGCCGAGAGCTATGGCGACAAGCGAACATATAATGGCTTTGATCCGACGGTATCCGGCGCTGGGAGAATGCTGCGCAGATGTGGAGGCGGCGTTTGTCTTATTGCGAGATGTCTTTCGTTCGGGCCGCACCCTCTGGATTTGCGGCAACGGCGGCAGCGCGGCGGACGCCGAACACATCGCTGGCGAGCTGTTGAAAGGCTTCGCTCGCCGCCGTCCGCTTTCCGGCGAGCGCGCACGACGACTGGGCGATCTGGCGTCGCATCTCCAGGGCGCGCTGCCGTGTGTGCCGCTGACCGGTTTTCTCTCGCTGCGCACCGCGTGGCTCAACGATTGCGAATCGGATTACGTCTACGCCCAGCTCGTCCACGCGTTGGGCCGGGAGGGGGACGTCCTGCTGGGCATCAGCACCTCCGGCCATGCGCGAAATGTCCTTCTCGCCCTGCGCGCAGCGCGCGCCCTTGGGCTTCGCACCGCAGGCTTGACCGGCCGCGCGGGCGGTGCGATGGCCGCGCTGTGTGAAGTCCTCATCCGCGCGCCGGCGGAGGAGACGCCCCTCGTGCAGGAGTTGCATCAGCCCCTCTATCACACGCTTTGCCGGATGTTGGAGGACGAGTTTTTCGCGTGATGAGCCGCCGTGGTCATGTCCGTTGGTTGGAAACCCAGTTGCCTGAATGGACGGCGCGCGGGTGGATCGGCGCGGACGGCTCTGAACAGATCCGGCGTCACTACGCGCCGGACCGCGGGGCGGGCCGTTCCTGGCTGCGGATGTTGCTGGCGATTATCGGCGCAGTGCTCATCGGCGGCGGCATCATTCTCATCCTCGCGCACAACTGGTCCGACCTCTCGCGTCCGGCGCGCGCGGCCGTGGCCTTCGCCGTGCTGCTGCTGGGTCAGGCCGTCGCGGCGTCGGCTGTTCGCCGGCCCGAAACCTCCACAGGGACGCGCGAGGCTTCCGCCGCCTTCGCCGCGCTGACGGTCGGCGCCGCGCTGGCGATCATCGGCCAAACCTATCACTGGCATGGCGGTTCCGCCTTTACGCTCACCTGGATGCTGCTGATTCTCCCGCTGATCTACACCCACTACGCCGTAACGCCGGCCTTGTTCTATATCGCCGGCATCTGTGTATGGGCCGTGCTGGAGCGTGAACGGACCGGGCCGATCGCCTATCTCCCACTGCTGGCACTGATCGCTCCACACCTGGCGGAACGAATCCGACGCGGCGGCGCAGGAACGCCCGTGGTGGCGTTGATGCTGTGGGTGATCGCCGCCGGCGCGGCCATCTGTTTTGGCGCATTTTCGGATGAGGACATTCATTCCGCGCCTGTGCCCTTGCGCCCCAGTTTTCCTTTTGTAATGCCCCACCTGTTCGCGCTATATGCCCTGCTGGACGCCCTGTTCTTTGAACGGGCGCCAACCCTCGGCCATCGCCCGCTGAAGTTTCTCGGCGTCGGCGGCGTGGTCGTTTTGCTTTTTATCTTTTCGTTCCGGGATCCGGCGCTCGAACTGGCTGGTCTGCGCTATTTTGAGCCTGCGGGTTATAGCGTGGCGGGGTTTTTGCTTGCCGGCCTTTTGCCGATTCTTTGGCTTGGCGCGCTGACGGCGGTTGCGACTCGTGTTTTTGCCGGGGCCGGTGAAAAAGACTCCGAGGCACGAAAACGCCCCTTCAGGGCGGTTCTGGGTTACGGTCTCGCCCCTCTCTTTCTGACCGTCGTGCCGCACTTGGTCGGCCCTGCGACCTGGTTGGCGGTGAACGCGTGGCTGCTGGCGCTGGGCGTGTGGACCTTGGCCGACGGCGCACGAGAACGGAGCCTGGGGCGGGTCAACGGCGGAATGCTGCTGATCGCGGCGTTGATTCTGGCCCGTTTTTTTGACAGCGACCTGACCTTTCTCTCCAAGGGCATCGCGTTCATCGTCGTCGGCGTAGCTTTTCTCGCGGCGAATCTCGCGCTGGCAAAAAGGCGGAAGGGGGGCGCCGCATGAGAACGGGCGCGAAATGGGCGCTCTTCGCGATCGCCTGCCTCGCGCAATGGGGTGTGGCCGCGCGGGAAATCGTCCTGCACGAGCGCACGCTGCGGCGGGGCGAGCTCTTCCGCTTTCGGGCCGCGCCGGTGGATCCGGTGGACGCCTTTCGCGGCCGCTATGTGGCCGTCAGCCTGTGGGAAAACTCGGTCCCGCGCGACGGGGCGAATATCCCAAGAAATACGCAAGTGTACGTGGAACCGCAAAACGGCGAGGACAGCTTTGCGCACTTTGTTCGCGTCCATCGAAAACCGCCGACGAATATCCCGACATTGCCGGCGCGCGTCTTGTATGCCGATGAAAACCACCTGCATTTTGTTATTCCCCTGGACCGGTACTTTCTGAACGAGCGGCTCGCGCCCGAGGCGGAACGAGTCTATGGGCGGCGGGCGCAGATGTCGCACGATGAGACGTGGCTGGCGGTGCGAGTCGGGCACGGACGCGCCGCGATCGAAGGACTGTATATCGGCGGTAGGCCCATCGAAGATGTGGTTCGTGAACAGCTTTCCTCCAGGAGCGAACCGGCCTCACTCTCGGACCCGTGAGTCAACGGCGGAGGCTGCAACTCGCCCCGCCACCGGCGCTACCAGATCGTCGGCTCGCCCCGTTCGACGAAGGCCTTGATCCGCTCTTCCGATAGGGAGAAAGGATCATCCGGTCCCGCTTGGGCCGCATATTCCCGCATCATTTGCGCCTGACGTTGCAATTCGGCGAGGCGGCTGTTGAAGGGATCCTCCGGCAAGGGAGGCGCGGACGCCACGGTCTGCGGCGCCGGTTCCATGTCGGGCGTGCGTTCCACGGCCGGTGGTGGAGGCGGAATATTCGACACGACGGGGGGCTCGACATCGCGAGCGCGTCTCATCTCGGCGCGTTGGAAGACGATGCCTGCGGCCGCCAACAACACGGCAATTCCCAACGCAACGCCCGTAGGGGACTTCGCCTCCTCCATCCACTTGTGGCGGTTGACGGATTGTAGTTTCTTTTCCGCCATATGTTTAGCCCTCCCATCCGACCCACTGGAACTCATCCGGCGTAGCGGGATATCGGGGCGGCGGCGTCTTCTGAAAACGGGGATCGTAGACGTAATGCTTCCGGTATCCACTGCCGGTCGTCGTGCCAACCGCGTTGCGTATTTTATTCACAATGCCGCCATAGACGTTCAACATACCGCGCATTCCGCGTTCAACGTCGTCGTAATTCTTCACACCGAAGCCGCCGTCGCGCGCAATAATATGGGCGAAAACGTCCAAGTCATTGGGCGCCATGGTGTCCACTACCACATTGCGTCCCGCGATCAAACCCAGCGCATCGGTGGAATTGGGGTTCTGGATGGGATTATTGGCATAACGGACATGATCCTGAATCAGAATGTCCCGTTCGGCCACCACGGTCAATCGTCCCGCCAGACCGTTGGGCGCCACAATGCGCACGTCGCCGGGACGGGTGGTCGAATTGCCGGTGCTAACCGTGCGGACATAGATCAAACCGTCCTGGGGGACGGCCATGGAACGTCGCGTCCATCCCTGCCGGGGGTTCGTCACATACATCGTATTGCCGTTAATCTCGATATCGGTCGTCCCGTCCAATGTGTACGATGCCGATTGTCTCAGCTCGGAGAAATCCACGGAAATCATGGTCTGCGGAGGCGCGTTCAGTGTCAGGCCGCGATCGAAGATGGGGTTCACGCTGCTGTCCGATCGTGCGATGCTGGACTTCGTGGTCAGTGCTAAATCATAAAAATGGGCTTGCCCTCGCTCCGGGACCTGGTGGGAGTGGAAACGCAACTGAGGGTTGGAATAAACGGGTCCTTTGAACGATTCGCCGCCGACAATCCAGAGTTGGACCGCCTCACTATCGTACCAAAGGGCGTATTTTGCCCAGCTCACCCGGCGCACGCCTCGAATAGTGACCATCCGGGACGCGCCCTGGACCGTGCCGATCGAATAAATGGTGAACTGCGTGTCGCTGCGGACGGTTTCTCCGGTGTCGCTGTTGCTGGCGAAACCGTTGGCGGCGTCCATCTGAATCCACCATTGTCCTGTGGCCTTGCCTTGTGGGTTCCGATGATCATTGTAGATACGCACCTGCATTTCGTTCGAACGGAACGTGTAGGTGGTATTGTTGGATATCGGGTAGGTGTTCCCGTTCACATAAAACGTGTTCTGCGACCCCGGCCCCTTCGGGCGAACTTGCACGAGCGTGGCGGGCCCCTCGTAATCCTGACGATCCTGATGCAAGTCATTCCGGTCAATGCGACTTCCGTCCGGCAGTTCGACAAAGAAGATATTGTCGGGTGAATTATTTGGGTTGATATTGATTCGGCCGTTGAGCGAACCCGACGTTCCTCCGCCGGAGCTCTCCGCAATGATGGTCGCGCTGAAGGTTCCGGGGCCGATGGCTCCGTCAATCGTGGCGGGAACGCGCCCACCGCCGGCCAGATACGAGGCCATGCGCTCGGCACCGCCCTCGGCCACATAGAACGCCTGTTCCATGCGCAGCGTCGCCCTTGTTCGCATCAGGTGACTCCCCGCGCTCAACGTCAACATGGCGGTCAACGCCCCCGTCGCCAAAATCAGGCCGAGTACCGTCACGAGGGCGGCACCGGAACGGCTGCGGTTGGAATCCGCGTTAGCATTCATGCGGGATGCGAGAGTTTTCATGTTCAATTCCTCCAACGAATACTCGTCTGAGCCATGCCTGTAGCCTCGAATCGCCCTTCGACCTGGTGCACCCGGACGGTCAAATCCAAAGTCCGAGGATTCACCACCGCCTGCGCCGATTCAATCTGCTCCCCCAGGGTCGTCGGGCCGGGATGGAGCGTTAAACGATGATCTGTCTGACTGTAAACAATTCGGTTCGTGCGGTTTTTGACATCTACATAGGAAAGGCTCCATCCATCCTCCGCCGGTGTCAACATCACGGTCCCCTGGCGAGCCGTACGCAAGCCGTGTGACGCGCCCACGCCGTAGACCATCCGGTTCAGGGCAAGCGTCGCGCGGCGATCCACCTCCACCCGAAGGTTCACCGATCTCCAAAAGCGATGGCAGACGATGAAAAGCGGAAAGACGGCGGCGGCAACAATCCCCATGATCAACATTGTCACCAGGATTTCGGTCAGCGTAAATCCCCGCCGCCGATCCGCCCGAACCCCGACTGGACGTATCCTTTTCATGGCCTCAGTAGTGCAGCGAGGAGCTGAACGAGGTGGTCAACTCCACCCAGTTGGTCCGACCGTTCGGATTTATCCAGGGCATGCGCACCACGATGTTCTTTGTGCGCCCATCCACGTTGGAGACATCATAGTGTCCATCGCCCACGGCATGACGTCCGACATTCAGAGGCGCGGCATAAAAGTGATTCTGGGTCACGCTTTCCAATACACTGCGCGCCCGATGCAACGCCTCCAGCTGACGACGCGCCATGGTGGCGGAGCGCCGGTGCATGATCAGGCTCGTGGCTATCGCCCCCATGGCCAATGCGGCAATCAGGCCCGCAATCAGCGCTTCCACCAACGTGAATCCCGCGCGCGAGGGATCGCGGTGTGAACCGGTGCATAGCCAGGAAACGCTCTCCCCCCCCTGCTTGCTCCTGAAATCTGTTCCTGACATTTTTCCCCCTCCTTCCAGCCCCCCTTTTCTCCCAAACACAAACAAACAGAGCCATGGCTACCTTTTATTTTATATCATCTTTCATGATCATCTGTCAACCTCTATTCTCTTTGCAGAACTCCAGCCCCGCCCCGCGGCATCAGATCGCTTTTTCCATATATGCCCGCTTGTTCCCTTCGGGGAGTCACCACACCTACCATACACCCGTCTTGGGTGTGCGGTGATAACCCTATATGAGGAAGAAGCATATTGTATGCCAATATGGCATGGGTTCGATCTGCGTCGGGCATGCCCGGCAGAGTGCTGGCCACAACCATGAAGTCCGACTTTGTCCACCGTTTCACGGCCCCCACTGTGCCTGCACCGATACCTCGGACGACGCGAGGGATTCCGAGTTCAAAGCGGCGAGCATCCACCGCCTCACCTTCTTCCAATCCACAAAGCGCCCCCCTCCGCCAATTCTAATTTTTTCACAGCGAAAACAAAAAAATAATGGCGCCGAGTTTTCAGGTCTCTGCCGCCTGCACAGCACCGGAGAAGCCGGCTCGTACGCCGATGACCGCCCCATGCCCTACACTGCGCGAGGCAAGAGCGTCGCGGCCTGGAGAGAGCGCGGCCGATCATTTTCCAGCCTGTACAAAACTGTTCGGTCAAGCTCGCCGTTCCGCCCTCCTTATGTTTCTCTGCTCCGACACTTCGAAAACCGGGGATGGTCTTCAGCCGCCATTCACGGAACTCGTCCAAGCTTTGGCCGTGTTCCTGCTCGTGGGTGTCATTCTTCATACTCGTCCGCGGCCCACCGGCCGCTCCGGATTCTCCGGAATCCCAAACGTCTCAGGGTCACGAATTTGATTTTATAGTGGTAGCTCCGTCCAGACCTGTTCTGCGAAATCTTCAGGAAAGGATCGGCGCG
This sequence comes from uncultured bacterium, assembly GCA_938005705.1. Classification (GTDB taxonomy): domain Bacteria; phylum Verrucomicrobiota; class Kiritimatiellia; order PWTM01; family PWTM01; genus CALLML01. The sequence goes on along the minus strand of CALLML010000090.1, from coordinate 12,096 downwards.
AGCCGGAAATGTACGGAATCCCTGTCCGACCCGCTTCACGGGGCCGGACTGTGCAGACCGACTTTTTTGGTCCTCGTTTAGCCGCAAAGGTGCGGAATGAACATTTTCCCTGGATGCGGAAAAGAGCGATGGGGTCTGGGGGGAGGGATAAACGGTTTTCGCCAACTAACGTTCAACTTCGCAGCGCAATCGGCTTCGGGATAAACAGATAGGAATTGCTGAAAAGTCAAAATTGGGCCACAATTTACTACGGTTTCGCCGGCAAACGGCGGTATTTCCTATGTTCGGAGGGGAATGATGTATACGGCATCGGATTTGCGAAAAGGACTGAAGATCGAACTCGACGGGGTGCCCTACGAGGTTGTGGAATACAACTTTGTCAAGCCTGGCAAGGGCCAGGCAATGTATAAGTGCCGCATCAAGAATCTCATCACGAAGACCACGCAGGACCGCACTTTTCGCGAGGTGGATCAGATCGGCAAGCCGGACCTCGAATATCGGACGGTCAATTACTCGTACTTCGACGGGCACAAATATGTTTTCACGGACCTGAGAACCTACGAGGAATTCTCGCTCGATGAGGCGACCCTGGGGGATGCCCGTCATTTTCTTGTGGACGACGTGGAGGTGAGTCTGCTCTTCCACAATGGCCGGGTCATCACACTCGAATTCACAAAACCCTTCGTCGAAAAAGAAATCGTGGAGACCGAGCCTGGCGTCCGCGGAGACACCGCGACCAACGTTACGAAACCGGCAAAGATTGACACCGGTTACGAGCTGCGCGTTCCGCTGTTTATCAATAAGGGCGACTGGGTGCGCATTGACACACGCACGGGCGAATATACCGATCGCGTCAGCAAAGGTTGATCCGGCGGGCCTTGTCGTGAGCCAAGAACGGGCCGATCTGCGCCGTAAGCGTCCCGCGCTTGAACTGCGGGCGTGCGTACTCGAGGAGATCCGCCGATTTTTCCACGAACGGGGCTTTCTGGAGGTGGAAACACCGGTTCGCCTGCGTGCCCCTGCGCTGGAGGCGCACATCGACGCCGAACCCTCTGGCACGCTCTATCTGCGTACCTCGCCCGAGCTGCACATGAAACGCCTGCTGGCCGCCGGCTATGAGCGCATTTACCAGATTGGCCCGTGTTTTCGGCGCGGCGAATGCGGCGCGCTGCACCACCCGGAATACACCATGCTGGAATGGTATCGCGCCAACGCCGATTACGAGGCCCTTTTGAGCGATATGCGCGGACTGCTCGCGGCTGTCGGCGCCTCGCCGTTGAACGGATCACGACCGGTCCGGTTGGATCGGGAGTGGCGAATTTGGACGGTGTCGGAGGCTTTTCGAGGATGGGCGGGGTGGGATCCGGTTGAGCTTTGGGACGAAAACCGGTTTGATCGCGACTTGGTCGAAAAAATCGAACCTGCCTTGCCGCGGGACGCCGTATCTATTCTGCGTGATTATCCCGCTCCCGCCGCGGCGCTTGCGCGCCTTAAGCCATCCGACCCGCGCTTGGCGGAGCGGTGGGAGCTCTATCTTGGGGGCATTGAGCTCGTCAACGCGTACTCGGAACTCACGGATGCCGCCGAACAACGCGCGCGCTTTGAACGTTGCGCGCGCGAAAGAGCGGCACGCGGAAAGCCAGTCTATCCGATTGACGAAGCGTTTCTTCGCACCCTCGAAGAGGGCCTTCCGCCCTGCGCGGGAGCGGCCCTCGGCGTAGATCGCCTGGTTATGGTACTGGCCGGTGCGAATACGATTGAGGCGGTGACGGCGTTTCAGGAGTTCGAACCGGCGCCACCGGCAATACCGAGGATGAATCCGTAAGGCATCTGTGGGCTCGGCGACATCCCCCCACGCTCTTTCTCCCATCTTTCCCATCCATAATCATCGGCCAATACGCCCCTCCTTTTCGGCTCGTGGACAGGGCCACGTGGACAAGGCCAAACTGCTGCCATGTCGAGCGAATCCGTTGTTCGAATGTTCACAGATCAGCGGCGCGCGACGAGCGATAGGATCGGAGATGGCTCCATGACCTATCCATGCCTCTTTTCAATCCAGCTATTCTGGAGCAACGCTGTTTTCTCCTTCAGGCTATGGCGAGATTTGCGATAAACGGAGGTCCCCATCCCCCCCCCATGGTCCATCGGCTGAGCATGTATGAGGGCGCGTCATGAAAACAAGCTTGTCGAAGAAAATGAAATTTGAGAGCAGTAATCGCCTGCATATAACGAATTTTAACGACCCTTTTTCCTTGGAGCGGCACTATGGCCAATCTCTCAGATGACACTTCCCTTCCGCTTTTACCCGCCCCGAGGCGGATCGAAACCGGCGAGGGCTCGTTGGACCCCTGCGCCCTGCCCGTGATGGAGATTCTGGCGCCCGACTTACCGGGAGAGCCGAATGATGAATACTACACGCTTGAACTCACGCCGGAATACGCCAAGCTTTCCGCCCGCCAACCAACAGGCCTGCGCTGGGCCCGCACCACGCTCGAACAGCTCCGCCGCCTCGGACGCGTCCCCCCGCTGCGCATCGAGGACGCGCCCCGTTTCGCCCATCGCGGCCTGATGCTCGACATCAGCCGCGACCGTGTGCCGACCTTCGACACCTTGCGGCAGCTCGTGGACCGTATGGCCTCGTGGAAAATGAACCACCTCCAGCTTTACGTCGAACACACCGTCGCCTACGTCGGTCACGAGGAAGTCTGGCGCGACGCCTCCCCGCTGACGCTGGAGGAGGTTTCCGCGCTGGATGCCTACTGCGCAGAAAAAGGTGTCCGGCTCTGTGCCAATCAGAATTGCCTCGGCCATTTTGAACGGTGGCTTCGCCACCCGCGCTATGCCCCCTTGGGCGAGATGGATCGCGGGCACATGTTTCGGGACACTTTTTTCGTCCTCCCCAACACGTTGTGCCCAACGGACCCCCGTTCGCTGCGGCTCGTGGAGAACCTGTTGCAACAGTTGCTGCCGCGCTGTTCGGGCCTCTATGCGAATATCGGCTGCGACGAGCCCTGGGACCTCGGCCTGGGGCGGAGTCGGGCCGAATGCGAGGCGAAAGGGCGCGGGCGCGTCTTCTCGGAATATGTCGCGAAAGTCGCGGATATCGCGCGCCGGCTTGGGAAGCGTCCGCAATTCTGGTGTGACCCGCATCCGAACGAGGATGGCGACCGGCTGGGCGATATCGTCGCGCTGATCTGGGGGTATGAGGCGGAGACCAACTTTGAAACCCGTGCGGCGGCCCACCGCGGGGCGGGGCGCGAAGTGTGGGTGGCGCCGGGCACAAGCTGTTGGAATTCTTCAACCGGCCGCACTTGGAACCGCCGCGCCAATCTGGACCGCGCGGTCTCGACCGAAGCGGCGGGTTTCCTTTGCACCGCCTGGGGCGACGGCGGCCACCGCCAACCCTGGCCGATTACGCTCTTCGGATTCGCCGACGCCGCCATGGCCGCCTGGAGCGGCCCCGGCCGCTATGACAACGTCGCCGTCGGCCTTCACGCCTTCGGGGAGCCACAGCTGGGCAAGTGGTTGGCTCAACTGGGCGATGCCGACGCCGAACTGTGCCGCGGCGAACGGCCCGGGTTCGGCGGCGGTTGCGCGCGCCCCGTGTATAATCAGAACGCCCTCTGGCAGGAACTCCACACGCCGTGGGACCGGCGGGAAGGTCCCGGCGACGCTTCCGCCTGGGAGGAAGTGGCGGAACGACTCGAAATTCTGGCTCGGACGTTACCCTCCCTGACCGATCCCTTGCTCGAGCGCGAGTGCCGACACGGCCTGAAAATTGCGCGCTGGGCCTGCGAACGGGCCTTGTTGCGACGACGGCTCACTCCCGTGCCGGAAGACCGGAAAAAACTAGCGGCCCGAATGTGCGAGCTGATCGCCGAATACCGCACATTGTGGCTGGCGCGCAGCCGCTATGGCGGGCTAAACGACAGCCTGCAACATTACATCGCCTTCACGCGTCCGTATTGAGAGGGTGCCTCGTCTTCGGCGCGCACGAGGTCATCCCAGGTCTCACGGCGACGCGCAAGCATAACGCGCGTGCCATCCACCACAACCTCTGCTGCGCGTCCGCGGCTGTTGTAGTTGGAGGCCATAGAGAATCCGTAGGCGCCCGCGCTCATGACGGCAATGAGATCGCCCTCTCGCACTGCCGGCGCCTCGCGATCCTGCGCAAAAAAATCTCCGCTTTCGCAGATCGGCCCCACGACATCGGCGCGAAAATGCGCCTCGGTTTCACGCACGGCAACGATTTCATGCCACGCGCCATAGAGCGGGGGTCGAATGAGGTCGTTCATTCCCGCATCAGTGATGATGAAGCGTCGAAAGGCGTTTTCCTTCACGTATTGGACGCGCGCAACAAGGATGCCGGCGTTGCCGACGATGTAGCGACCGGGCTCGAGGGCGAGGCGAAGGCCGATGACCCGCACTCGCGGCAAAACCGCGGCGGCGAATGCCGCCAGGTCAAAAGGTTTTTGTCGCCGTCGGTACGGGATGCCCATGCCGCCGCCGAGGTCGAGCGTCGTGCAGGACGGGAAACGATCACGCAGCCATTCACACAGTGGCGCGACCTTGTCGAGCGCCTCGGCGTAGGGTTTTTCATCGGCCAACGGCGAGCCGAGGTGCATGTGGACGCCGGCGATCTCGATATTCGGCAGCGCGGCGGCCCGCTCGTACGCGCACCGCGCGCGTTCCAGGTCCAGGCCGAACTTGCTCTCCTTCTTGCCGGTGCTGGTGTACACGTGCGTTTGCGGGTCCACGTCGGGATTGACGCGGATGGCGACGCGGGCGGCGACGCCCCTGCGCCGTGCGAACGCAGAAAGCCGCTCCAGCTCCGGCTCGGATTCGACGGTGAACGCGCCGATGCGCTCGCCCAGCGCGTATTCGATTTCCTCCCCGGTCTTGCCGATACCCGCGTAGACAATCCGTTCCGCGGGAATCCCCGCGCGGCGCGCGCGGAAGAGTTCACCGCCCGACACGACGTCCGCGCCGGCACCCATCACGCCGAGGGCGTGGATCAGAGCGCCGCAGGCGTTAGCTTTCACCGCATAGTGGATGGAGGGTGCGGCCTCGGCCAGCGTGATCCGCAGCCGTTCATACTGCGCGCGCACATGCGCCAGGCTATACACATATAGCGGCGTGCCGAAGCGTCCCGCCAGTTCCTCGATGGCGATCTCCTCCGCGTGGAGACGTCCGTTCCGATAAAAAAACGATTCGGCCTCGTGAAGAATAATCCGTCCCATTGTTCGCTCACCCTCTCGCGGCGCGCGCGGTGCGCGCGCGCTGGCGCAGACGCAGCGCATGGAGCTTGATGAAACCACCGGCGTCCTTCTGGTCATAGACCTTCTCAGCTTCAAACGTCGCGATTTCGGGATCGTAAAGCGACCGGGGCGCCTGGCGACCGACGACGGTCGCGGTCCCCTTGTAGAGCTTCAACCGCGCCGTGCCGGTCACCGAAGAGGCGGCCTCATCGAACGCCGTCTGCAGCATTTCCCGTTCAGGCGCAAACCAGAAACCGTAATAGACCATTTCCGCGTAGCGCGGCACCAGACTGTTGCGAAGATGGAGCACCTCGCGGTCCATCGTGATCTGTTCGACCGCCTCGCGCGCGCGGTGCAGCAGCGTGCCGCCAGGGGTTTCATAGACGCCCCGGCTTTTCATGCCAACAAACCGGTTTTCCACAATGTCCACCCGACCCACGCCATGCTGTCCGGCCAGCGTATTTAACCGCTCCATCACTGCCCGCGGCGACAGCCGCTCCCCGTTGACAGCCACCGCGTCGCCGCGTTCGAACTCGATTTCGACATATTCGGGGCGATCCGGCGCCTTTTCCGGCGCGACAGTCAGCTTGAACATGTCTTCCGGCGGCTCGCGCCATGGATCTTCAAGAATGCCGCCCTCGTAGCTGATGTGAAGCAAATTGCGATCCATGCTGTAAGGTTTCGCTGCCGTCACAGGCACAGGGATGCCGTATTGACGGGCATAGGCGATCAAATCCGTCCGCGACTTGAAGTCCCAGACCCGCCACGGCGCGATGATGCGGATGTCCGGTTCTAGGGCGTAGGCGGTCAGCTCGAAGCGCACTTGGTCGTTGCCCTTGCCGGTCGCGCCGTGCGCGACGGCCTCCGCGCCGTTCTCGCGGGCGATTTCCACCATGCGTTTGGCAATCAGCGGCCGAGCAATGGAGGTGCCCAGCAGATATCCCGACTCATACACGGCCCCCGCTCGCAACATGGGAAAAACGTAATTGCGCGCAAATTCGTCGCGGAGGTCCTCGATATAGACCTTCGAGGCACCTGTCCGACGGGCCTTCTCCTCCAGCCCTTCCAGCTCCTCCGCCTGGCCGATGTCGGCACAAAAGGCAATGATCTCCGCCTGATATGTTTCCTTGAGCCACTTCAGGATAACGGAGGTGTCCAGACCGCCCGAATATGCCAGCACGATTTTCATGGATGTGAATCTCCCGACATCGCCGTCTCGAGGCGACTGAGTTTGCGATTTTAGGATTCACAGCCGAAACCGCAAATGAATTTCGGCACGGATGAGACCGTGAGGTGACAAGGAGGTGACAAGAATGTTATTCTTTGGTCGTTGCCGCCTCATAATCATGGCAGGTGCAGCTTTTTCGTCGGCCAGTGCCCTTTACCAGTGTGCCCAGCACCCAGCGCGGGCATGTATTTGCTATTTCGAAGGAGATAAGTATCGGGAATATCCGCCCCGCTCCACGAAGTCGAACTCCTGCCGCCGTTTTTTTCTGCCGGTTCCCATTTAGCCTGTCCGATTCGACCATCCCCCAAATAAAGCCAAATAGACACTTGACGTTTTATTAAAGACAATATGGCGCATTATGAGCGTTTGGATTAAATTATATAAATTGTTATTGCAAAATGAATTAGTAATTTAAAAGTCGTTGGCATGTCAAATGCTTACAAAAAATGTCGCTGCTTGAATAAATCGGAGTTTCTGCAGAGATCGAGCAGCGGAAAGGAGAGGAGAGTATGGTGTGGCAAGAAATCGGTGGATGGGGATTCGATCCTTTCACGGAGTTTCGCCGGCTTCAGCGGGAGATGAACCGGCTGTTTGAAGAATTCGAAGGGATCGAAGAGGCGGAACCGGCCGTCAATGTGTGGAGCAGCAAGAATGACCTTGTGATCACGGCCGAAGTTCCGGGCGTCGCTCCTGAAGATTTGCGTGTGCATGTCCAGGACGACGTCTTCACGTTGGAGGGTGAACGCAAGGCCGAGGATCCGGGCGAGGGCGTTGTGGTGCACCGCGCGGAGCGGGCGTCCGGACGTTTCGCCCGCAGCATACGGCTGCCGTATCCGGTGGATCATGACCGGGTCACGGCGAAATATCGCAACGGTATTCTGACGGTTACGCTGCCTCGGAGCGAGGCGAGCAAACCGCGCCAGATCGCTGTCACTACCGATTGAACTCACTGGAGAGGAGGAAAGAGACATGAGCGTGCGCAAAGAGGAAAAAGCAGTTGAGAAGAAAGGGGCGGCTCCGGCCGTGGAATTGACGAGGGATCAGCCCGTCTTCGCTCCGGCCACGGACATCTACGAGCGGGACGATGCTGTCGTCGTCGTGTGCGATATGCCCGGTGTGGACGACAAGCATGTGGACATTACGCTGGAAGATGGGGTTTTGACGATCCTCGGCTATGCCGATACATCGGCGCCTTCGGATCATGAGCTGGTCTATCGGGGATATGAACCCGGCACGTTCCGCCGCGCCTTCACGCTGGGCGCTGAAGTGGATCCGGACAAGATCCGCGCCAAAATTGTCAACGGCGTTCTGCGCGTGGAGCTCGGCAAAACGGAACGGGCACAGCCGCGGAAGATCCCCGTACAAACCGAGTGATGGTCGAAAGGAGGGATTCGCATGGTTCGCCATCTGATTCCATGGAAAAAAAGCGCCGAGGAGACCAGGCTGAAGAGAATGGAGCATCCTTTTGAAGACTTGTATCGCCGAATGAATGAGTTGTTCGACGACTTCTTCAGCGAGTTTGGCGGTTCTCGACGGTCCATGGCCCGCCGCGCTTTCGGCTCCTGGGGCGGCTTCTCTCCCCGGTTCGAAGTGGCGGAAACGGATGACGCCATCGAGGTGTCCGCAGAGCTGCCGGGTCTCGACGAAAAGGATGTGCGGGTCACGCTGGACCACGGCGTTCTGACCGTCGAGGGCGAGAAGAGGACCGAACGCGAGGAGAAGAAGCGGGGAGTTTTCTTCAGCGAGCGCAGCTATGGACGCTTCCATCGCTCCGTCGCTTTGCCGCAGAATATTGACGAATCGAAGGTCAAAGCCACGTTTAAAAAGGGTGTGTTGCACGTGACGGTGCCCAAGACGGAATCCACGCGCGAGACACGCCGCGCGATTCGCATTGAAACCGACTGAGGGCGGGGGCTACACGCCCGTGATGAGGGGGCGGGCCGAAATGGGGCCCGTCCTCTTCTGTTTTCAGAGCGGATTCATCGTGTTGACTTGCTCATGTTTCAAGCGTATCCACCGGCTAAGCAGGTGACGCTGCAGGAGCGAGCTTAAAAGACGGGCGTTCGTAGACGAGGGAAAAACAGCGCGCATCCGAGGGCCCTATATATTTTCGCTGTTGGTTCCATTTGCCGAGGGCGTCGAATAAGCCGGTCTACGCCATCAAACGGTGGCTAAGGAACTCGCCGCCCTCCTACGTTTGGCGACTTGAAATCGTCAGTTCGGCCGCATGATTGAAATGGTGGGGCGGGCAGTCCCCTGCGCGCCGCGATACGGAAATGGCGTGGCGCTGGCGGATGTTCCATCCGCAAAAGCGGGTTGAGCCGGTGGTATCAGTAGCGGTTTTGGAGCCGTATGGTCGGGGTGAAACTCGACCCTCCAATGGCCTGCGATGAAATAAATTGAAGGGACGGCTTCCACACAGGCCGCGAATTGCTCCAACAAGCTCCCGCCGGCTTGACGATCCTTCCGGTACGCCTTTATTGTGCGGTAACGGCATGCCCGGCCCCTCGGGGTCATTCGACAAGGGAACGCCAGAAACGCTATGTCGAACGAGACGGCTTATCCCGAACGCGCGGACGTCGTTGACGAGGCGTCCGGTCCCACCTCCGGTCCTTTTTTCCGGCGCGAGGATCGGTGGGCGTTCGTGACAGTGTTTTTTTTCGCTCTGCTGCTTTACTTGCACACCCTGGCGCCGACAGTGACGCTGGAAGATTCTGGCGAGCTGGTGGTCGCGGCTGATTACCTGGGAGTGCCGCATCCACCGGGCTACCCCATTTGGACGCTCGCCGCCTGGTTATTCCGATGGCTGTTTCGCTGGGTGCGTTTCTACGGCGCGCCTGAGTCCAACTGGGCGATGCTGGCTCGGTCCTTGCGCGATGTGCTTTCCGGCGAGGCGCCGGGCGGCTATCCCAACCCCGCGTTCGGCGTCAATCTTTGTTCCGCCTTTTTCGGCGCGATGGCCTGTGGTCTGCTGGCGATGTTGATTAGTCGTTCGGGGGCGGATCTGTTGTGCGGGGTGGAGTCATTGACCCGCGGCATCGGCTTTCGCGCCGAGCGCTGGTTTAGTTGGGCGGGAGGAGTCGCTGCAGGTCTGCTGCTCGCCTGTACACCGGTACTCTGGTCGCAATCCGTCATTGCCGAGGTGTACAGTCTGAACGCCTTTTTTCAAACGCTGATTCTCCTTCTGCTCTACCGATGGATGGCGCGCCCGGCGGAGCCGGCGCCCCTGTACCTGATGGCCTTCACGTTCGGGTTGGGCTTGACGAACCATCAGACACTGCTTTTTCTCGGGTTGGGGATCGCCTTGGGCGTCGCCGTTCGGGATCGCGCGCTATTTTGGGCGCTCTCGGCCATTGCCGGCGCCCTAGCGCTGCTGGTCGCCTTCAATCTGCTGGCCGCGCGCTTTGAATGGGAGGCGTGGCTCTGGATTCAAGGCCCCTTTTCCAGAGTCTCCCGCGCCTTCTGGTGGCAGACGGGTCTGGCGCTGGCCATTCCCCTGATCGTCGCCGTTACTCTGCCGAAGGGGGGGCGCGCCGCGGCCTTCACGTTGCTGGTGTTTTTGGGCCTCGCCTTCTACCTCTATCTGCCCATCGCTTCCGATCAAAATCCACCGATGAACTGGGGCTATCCGCGAACCTGGTCAGGCTTTCTCCACGTCCTCACACGGGGCCAGTATGAGCGCATTCGGCCGGCCGATATTTTCTCCACCAAATATATTCTCCAGCTCGGCGCGTTCTGGCGCGATCTGCAACGACAATTTTCCTTGCCGATCGCGGCACTCGGCGTACTACCTTTTCTCCTCCTTCGACGAATCCGTCCGGACATGCGCGACTGGCTGGCGACGACGCTGATCGGGTTTCTCGGCGTCAGCATCGTGTTCCTCACGTTTCAAAACCCCTCCCTCGATCTCAACACGCTCTTCATCGCCCGTGTGCAATTCATTCAGTCCCACGCGTTCTGGGCGCTGTGGATTGGTTACGGCCTTCTGATTGCGCTGGCATGGCTGCATTACCGTGCCGGCGGCCAGCGTCCTCTGATATACGCCGGCGCCGCGCTCGCGCTGGCTCTGCCGGCCATCCCGCTGTGGCAAAACGCGCGCGATGAAAAACTCCTGCGCGTGTTCGGCGGCGCGGATCAGCACGGCCGCGCCTACGGGTGGATTTTCGGCCACTGGCAGATGGAGGGCGTTGACGCCATTCGCCGGGAAATTTCCGAGGCGGACTGGGCCGCTTACCCCACTCCGGGCTATCCCGCCCCCATGGCGCCGGGCGCCATTCTGTTCGGTGGAACCGATCCGGGTCGGTTTGTTCCAACTTATCTCATCTTCTCGGCCGGCGTTCGTCCCGACGTGTTTCTCATCACGCAAAACGCCCTCGCCGATAACCATTATCTGCAACACCTGCGCGATCTCTACGGCGACCGCATCTGGATTCCTTCCGCGGCCGACAGCCAAGCCGCGTTCCAACGATTCTACGAAGAGTCGCGCGAAGAGGGCGCCGATCGAGACACCAAAATCGTACGCGACGAACGCCGCATGAGCGTGGAAGGAGTCACCGGCGTCATGCAGATCAATGGCTACCTGGCCCAGATGATCTTCAACGCCAATCCGGGACGCGAGTTCTATGTCGAAGTCAGTTACCCTATTTCCTGGATGACGGAACGGCTGGAGCCCCATGGGCTCATCTTCAAGCTCCACCGCGAACCCGTCGTCCTCACCGACGAAACCGTCGCCCGCGACCGCGCGTTTTGGGACTGGTTTTCCGCACGACTCCTCGCCGACCCGTGCTATCGGCGCGACGCCATGGCGCGCAAGACGTTCTCGGCCCTGCGCGCAACCATCGCTACCGTGTATATTCATCACCGACGGAATGACGACGCCGAATACGCCCTGCGTCAGGCCATTGCCCTGCACCCCTTGAGCATCGAGGCGAACTTCCGACTGGCGGACCTTCATTTTCAGCAAGGTGAATTTGCAGAAGCCTACGAGGTAGCCCGCACGTACGCGGCGCAAGACCCTTTAAACGACAAGGCGGTTCGCTTCGCCGAAGCGCTGCGTCTAGCGGCCCTTGGCGCCGCGCGAATGCGCGAAATCGAGGACCGAATGGCGCGGGGTCCCCTTCCCGTCGAGGATGCGGTGGAAATCACCGAACTGTATTGGCGCTTTCAACGGCTGCAGGAGTTCGACGAAGCGCTCACCTCCCTCCTGGCAAAAACCGGCTTCCACTCGCGCGTTTACCTCGCACTGGCTCAACTTGCGCTGGAGGCCCAGCGCGACGACGCGCTGGAGACTGCCCTTCGGCGTTTTCTCGATCTCGAACCCGGACGCACGGAGATATGGCTGGACCTCGCGGCCGTCCAGTTGGCCCGACAACGGCGTGCCGACGCGATCGAGACGCTCCGCGCCGCCGCCCACGCGAATCCCGAAACCGTACCGCGGGCGCTCAAAAACGATCCCCGCTTGGCCTCCTTGCTCGGCGAGCTGCAGATCGAGACGCGCGGACACGATCGCTAGCCGATGGGTGCGCTCGTCTCCTTTCCGAGGACGAGGGATCAAACTCAGATGTAAACCATTTTCTTCGTCATCCCGCCGTCCACGACGAGGTTCTGGCC
>CALLML010000089.1 GCA_938005705.1 uncultured bacterium | reverse complement strand
CTGGCGCGGCAGCAGGCGATGGGCGTGCTGCCGGAAGGCTACGTGTATCCGCTGGAGGTGCGCTCGGTGCGCGACCTGCTGCGCCGGCGCATGAAGCTGGTACATGGGCGCACCGGCGAGTGGCTGAGCCTCCAGAGCCGGGTGGCCCGGCATAGTGGACGGGATCTGGACATGGGCGACCTGCGCGAACTGGAAACGAGGGCGCTGGAAGCGCTGTTGGGCAACGATCTGCTGGTGACGATGGCCGCGCAGACGAGCTTCCGGCACATCGCGTTCCTGGATCGCGAAATCGCCCAGATCGAACGGGCGGTGCTCGAGCGCGTGAAGGACACGACGGCCTATGAGCGACTGACGGCTGTACCGGGGATCGGGCCCATCCTGGCGATGACCATCGCGCTGGAGACCGGCCCGATCGAGCGGTTTCCGGGGCCGGGGCATTACGCCTCGTACGGTCGGGCGGTCAAGACCGAGCATACGAGCAACGGGCGCAAGAAGGGCGAGGGCAACGCGAAGAGCGGCAACCGTTACCTGGCCTGGGCCTATGTCGAGGCGGCCAACTTCGCGGTGCGGCACAGTCCGGAATTGCGGGCGTGGTATCAGCGCAAAGCGGCGAAAACCAAACGCGTGGTAGCGATCAAAGCGGTGGCGAACAAGCTGGCGAAAGCGTGCTTTTTCCTGCCGTGAGTGGGCCGGGCCGCGAGAACCAGACTTGTCCCGCCATAGCCTTGGCGACGGCGGATGGGTGACTGAACGAAACGGCTTCGAGCCGAAACCCAACCCGGAAGCAAGGACTTCGGGATCGAACGGGACACGGCGACCGGCGAGTGCGGACGGTGGATACGCGGATCAAAGAGCAATTCCGCCCAGCCCGGCTGGGCGGGGGAGGGGAAAAATGTCTGTTGACGGCTATCCTTTGATGGGCGACCCCAAATTCCCCGCTTGAAATCGAATCCATTGCAGAAACGTCGGCATCACCGAACCCATCCAGGCCTCGCTCTCCGTCACTCAGGTGTAGTGAAACTGCGCTGTGGCAACGCCGTCGCGATCGGGAATCAGCCTAACCCAATGGGCGCTGAATCCGGTGGGGAATACGTGGATGGCATATCCTTCCGTATTGGTCGTGAGGGTGAGCGCCGTAGTCCATTGTCCTGTGCCCATGAAGTCCACCTGCACGGCGATATTGACGTCGGCGCCGGCATTGTGGGTGACGTGCAGGCATTTGTGTTCAAAACCTGTCATCAGAAACGGGTCGCTTGGCGATCCTGCTCGGACGAGCGTCTCCCACCAAGGGCCGCCCCAGCCAGTCGGCTTGCCAAAGTTCCATAGGTCATCCGTTTTGCCGAACCACAAATTTGCTTGCGGCTGGCCGCCCTCAAGATTTTTATCGCCAATCGGCGTTGTCTGATCGCCCGCGAGCACCAGCAGTCCGCGCCAGGAACAGAAATCGCCGATGATGCGCAGGTGTGAACAAATCGGCTTGATGCCCCAGACGCGGTTCGCGTAGGTCATGCACGCCATCTCATAAAACATTCCGCTGGCATCCATTAGCCAGCGTTCGCTTTCGACCTCGCGGATGCGGGGCCACTCTGTGGTGTAGGCATGGTCCTGGGTGTGCGTGGCTTTGGGCAGGCGATAGGTCTGCCAGCCGGTCGCTGGCAGAAAGACCTTGAGAATGGCCGAAGCGCGGTCCTGTCCCACAGCGAATGTCGCCGGGCCAAGTGCGTCGCCGTTCGCTCGACAAGCGGTCGTGTTGAATTGCGTACGCTCCACCACGTTCCATGTACGACCGTCCCATTCAGCCAGCCGCCCGTTGCAATTCGCCGGATCGAGAAAATCCTCCGCGTAATAGCTGTTATTGGCCACGACCACGCGGCCGTGATTCGTGCTGGCGGATTTGAAATGAGGCGCCGTCTTTCCGTGGATGCCGAGCTCCTTTTTCAGGTCCGCCAGATACGTCGTCTTCAGGCTCCGCACGTTGGCCTCGAAAAACTCGCCCTCCATGCCCAAAAAATAGACCTTGTCGGTGGGGTCCGTCAGATGCCGGCACGTCGCCGTGAGGCGAACATCGACCAGCTCCTCGAACGTCGCCACGTTGCCCTCGGGGTCAATCCGGTGCGGGCCGATGATGGCGAAATCGCTCTCCGAATGGATCATGCGGTTGGCATATGTGCCGACCACAGAGGCCGGATGTTTATGAAGCCGGAGATTCTCGTCCACATAAAACAAGCCAGTGCCGTCTCCGGTCCCTTTCTTGTGGGCGACGTAGGTGACGAACCACAATCGATCGGCCCACGGCAGCAAAGCACCGATGCCGGTTTCGGTGCGTTTGGGACGGTGGCCGGCCAGAACCGCGAGGTGGGGAAGGACGCCATGGATGTGGATCATCAGAAAACGACTCCTATCGGTTAACAGTTTCTTCGCTTTGGGTTACAGAGATCGGTGCGAACCATCGCACAACGGCGGCTTTTTTGTCCCCTTGCATCCGCAGAAATAGACGGTCTTCGTTTCGTTGGGCGTAAAGGGCAGCGGTTTGAACTCCGTTCCGCGGTGGGCGCCGGAACAGAACGGCTGTTGGTTGCTCAGTCCGCAGGCACACCAGTAATAAGTTTTTCCCTTTTCCACGTTGACGGGGTAGGGGGTCTTTTGCGCGATTTTTGGTTCACTCATGGCGTGGTCCTTTCATGACGGCGAATCAATTCAATGGCTTTCCGGGCGAATCGCTCGCCCAAGAGCCGATATCCTTCTGGAGTCAAATGCAGATCTTGAACGACGACCCCATCTTTTTCCACATCATTCAAGTCGTCCGTATCTACCCAGGCGCCTCGCGGATGCTCATCGGCGACCCGCATCTGGATATTCCGCACGCACTTCCAATCGTCGGCGAATTCCTTGTCTAACCCATGATCGTTAATCCGTCCGATCACGAAATTCAAATCATTGCGCCTGAGGTCGCATCGCAACTGGTCCAGCAGCCCTTGCAGGCTCGCTTCATACTCGTTGGCATGTCTGCCCTTGGCGTCGTTCTCTCCCTGCATCCAGATGAAGGTGACGGTCTCCGGGCGCGTGCCGCCCAAAGCCCGGCGGACTTTGTCCATCAGCCGGTCGTACAACTCGCCATTATCTTGCGGGGCGGGGCCAACCGAAGGCTTCCAATCCTTGAACCAGTGCCGAATCGATCGTCCGCCGAGGGCGTCGTGCACAACAATGACATTTGCGGCCCCGAACTCGTGTTCGACTATCGGGGTGAACGACAGCGCAGGATTCATCCGCGCCATATTGGATTGGCCGGAAAGGATGAATAGATGCCGCGCGTCTCGGGCCTCTGCGGCCATGGCGCATACAATGACCGCCGTTAGCAATACGAAGTTTGGCGACCCGTCCATAGGGAACATGTTTATAACTGAATCTATCGTCTCGCAAGATTGTTCAGAGGCATTATCAGCAGCCCAAGAAAAATCAGGAGGATTTTTGGAAGTTCAGGGATCAAGTCTCCCATACAGCACACATGGCGTCGAACTGATGGAAATCGGAAAAAGGGAGGGGCACCGACGGCGTGTTCTGCGCAAAAATGCGGGCGTTTTTTTCTGTTTTTGACACTGTGCCCTTCTTATACTCAAGCCTTCTGAACATGCCGGCAAATGTCGCCGGGGTTTTCGATTGGAGAGGGCGATGACTTCCAATGACGTTCGAAAGGGATTTCTGGATTTCTTCCGTGCGCGCGGACATGAGATTGTGCCGAGCTCGCCGGTGGTGTTGCCCTCCGATCCTACCCTGCTGTTCGCCAATGCCGGCATGAACCAGTTCAAGGATATTTTCCTCGGCGCGCGGGAAAGCCGGTATCGCCGCGTAGCCGACACTCAGAAGTGTATTCGCGTCAGCGGCAAGCACAACGATTTGGAGGAAGTCGGGCGCGATACCTATCACCACACCTTCTTCGAAATGCTCGGCAATTGGTCCTTCGGCGACTACTACAAACGCGAGGCGATTGCCTGGGCGTGGGAGCTGCTGACCGAGGTGTGGGGGCTGCCCAAACACCGGCTATGGGCGACGGTCTATCAAAACGACGATGAAGCCGAGCGGTTGTGGAAGGAGGTCACAGATATCCATCCCGCCCATATTTTGCGATTCGGTGAGAAGGATAATTTCTGGGAAATGGGTGAAACAGGGCCCTGCGGGCCGTGCACTGAAATCCATTTCGACCGCACCGAGAACGGCTGCGATGCCTCGCAGATCAATGCTGGTACGCCGGAAGTGATCGAAATATGGAATCTCGTCTTCATGCAGCATAATCGGCGCTCCGATGGGACGTTGGAAGACCTGCCCGCCCGGCATGTGGATACCGGCATGGGATTCGAACGCATCGTTTCGGTGTTGCAGGGCAAAAGATCGAACTATGACACCGATCTGTTCGTCCCAATGATCGAGCGCCTGAAACAAATTTCTGGTCTAGCTTATGACGGCGAGGCCGCGGTCGCGATGCGCGTCATTGCCGATCATCTGCGCGCCCTGAGTTTCGCCATCGCCGACGGCGTGCTGCCCTCCAACGAGGGGCGGGGCTATGTCCTGCGCCGTCTGTTGCGCCGTGCTGTTCGTTTTGGTCGCACACTGGGCCTTTCGCGGCCCTTTCTAGGCGAGGTGTTTCCGGCGCTCGAGGAGACTCTGGGAGAGACGTTCCCCGAAATCGTGCGAAACCGCGATACCATCTTGCGTGCCCTTCGGGGCGAGGAGGATAGCTTTGCTCACACACTGGATCGGGGCCTCGCGCTCTTTGAGGAAGTGGTGTCGGCAACGCGCACTAGCGCGCGCACTGTGTTTCCCGGCGATCAGGCGTTCAAACTCTACGATACCTACGGTTTCCCTCTCGATCTGACTCGCCTGATGGCGGCGGAGAAAGGTTTGACGCTGGACGAGGAGGCATTTGAACGCGAGATGAACGCCCAGCGTGATCGCGCCCGACGTGCCCGGCGCGACGAGAACGCCGAACGTGACGCGGATGCGATATCCACACTTATCGCCGACGACCTGCGATCCGAGTTCGTCGGCTATGAGCGGCTTTCCGCCCAGTCATCCGTAAGGGCGCTCCTGCGCGAGGGCCGACGGGTGCAGTGCCTCGAGGAAGGCGAAAGTGGTGAGGCCCTGTTGGAAACTACGCCGTTTTACGCGGAGTCCGGCGGTCAGGTCGGCGATCAGGGCCTATTGCGCAGCGATGGCCTCGAAGCGCGCGTGGAAGATGTTCGCAAGCCGGCGGAGGGCATTTTGTTGCATCGCGTGCGCGTCGCGCGCGGTTCATTGAAGGTTGGCGATATCGTCTCGGCAGAAGTGGAGGTGCCGCGCCGCGCGATCCTTCAGGCCCATCATACAGCCACTCACCTGCTCAATGCGGCGCTCCGCGAATTCGTGGCGCCAAGCGTCCGGCAGGCGGGATCGCTCGTGGCGCCCGATCGTCTTCGCTTCGACTTCACATGGTTCGAGGCGGTGCCCGAAGAGACGTTGATCCGTATCGAGGAACGTGTGAACGAGTGGATCCTTCAGAACCGGCCTGTGCATACCCGCTGGATTCCGTTAAAAGATGTGGCGGGGTCGGACATCATCGCGATCTTCGATGAAAAGTACGGCGACACGGTCCGTATGGTCGAAGTGGAAGGCGTCAGCCGCGAGCTCTGTGGCGGTACCCATGCCATCGCCACCGGTCAGCTCGGCCAATTCCGCATCCTGTCTGAGGGGTCCGTCGCCGCCGGCGTGCGACGCATCGAGGCCGTGTGTGGCCTGCCAGCCTGGCGATGGGCGCGCCAGGAGCATGAATTGGTGCGGGACCTTTGTCGTCGATTCAGTGCCAGCGCCGATGAATTGCCGGGACGAATCGAAGCGCTGCTGACTCAGAACCGGGACTTGGAACGCGAGCTTCGCAGACGGGCCGAGGCCGAGGCCCTCGCGCGCGTGGCGGAATGGCTTTCACAAAAGACGATCATCAACGGTTTACCCCTGGTCGCCTTGCCTGTCGGAACCATGGATAAGGAACCGCTGCTTAAAGCGGCGGAGGAAGTGGCGCGACGTTTGGGCAGCGGGGTGGTGGTGCTCGGTGCGGAATCCGAGGGAAAGGCCTTTTTCGTCGCACTGGCTTCCGCCGATGCCATCGCCCGCGGAGTCCATGCCGGCCGTCTCGTCGGCGCGGTAGCGAAAAAAGCCGGTGGTGGTGGCGGTGGTCAACCGGGGCGGGCGCAGGCGGGCGGGCGCGACGGATCGAAGCTCGGCGCGGCGATCGCAGAGGTCCCAGCGTTGCTCGCCGCCATGATCAAAACCTGATAATCAAATCTCAGACGCTGACGGTCTTGCTCGTCCTCTGCACTCACGCGATTCAGCGGCCAGCCGGGAGGCGGCGGGAGAGAATCAAATCGAGGAGTCCGTCCGATGCAAATCGGGCCATAAAAGCCCCAAAATGAGAGAGTACCGTCACGCGATAGCGGCGGCGCGGCCGTGGCGATTCCAAGGCGTGGGCGATCCGTATAGCAACCGATTCTGGTGGCCGGCTAAATGGATTTTTACGATCGGTCCCGGTTTGCATCCGGAGGATTTGATCCCGGTAAAGATCATCGAATACGGAACCTTCTGAACGCACATAGGCCTGTTTCGTGGCGGCTGCGTTTTGGTGGATGGCCGTGTCAACAGGGCCGGGTTCGATCAGCGAGACGGCCACTCCCGACCCGCGCAGTTCCATCCGCATTGCGGTGGATAGGGCAGACAAGGCGAATTTGGAGGCCGAGTAGGCGCCGAGAAACGGCAGAACGATCCGCGCCAACATTGAACTGACATTGACGATTCGTCCGAACCCCTGATGTCGAAATAGGGAGACAAAGCGGTTGGTCAGATCCTGTGCGCCGAATACATTTACCTCAAATTGCCGTCGCAGGGCTTCTCGTGTCAGATCTTCTGCAGCCCCCGGAACGACGAATCCGGCGTTGTTGACCAGTGCGCCGAGCTTTCCGCCGGAAAGCTCCAAGACCCGCGATGCCGCGCGTGCGACCGATTCATCCGAGGCGATGTCGAGTTCAATCGGCTGAAAACCGGCAGCCCGCAGCGTCTCCAGATCAGTGGGTTTGCGCGCGGTGGGAAACACCTGCCACCCCCGCGCTCGCAGCACATGTGCGGTCGCGCGGCCGATGCCGCTAGAACATCCGGTGATTAAAACGATGCGATCGCGAACGAGAGGATAGCGCATCTTCGAGTATCTCCGTGAAAAGGGATTCTGACGATCGGGCCATCATCGTCAAGCTTCGATCCATCCGGGGCGGCGGAATTAGGGCGCACGACGAGTACGCCATGATCACCGCTTCCACCCTCCGAATCGGATAGAGGGCACTGAGGCTACCGACGCAATAACTCTGATAGCTCTGCCAACGGCAATCCGACCACATTGGTGTAAGAGCCGCGAAGGCAAGCGACCATCGCCGCCGCGCGGCCCTGGACGGCATAGGCGCCGGCCTTGTCCATCGGCTCGCCAGTGGCCACATAAGCGGCGATTTCGCGCAATGAAAGCTTTCGAAAGGTCACCTCGGTGGATACCACGCAATTCCGTTCAATCCAGTCGCCGCCGGTTCGTTCCTGCAAGACGCAGAGGCCGGATATCACCGCATGGCATCGTCCGCTAAGGGCGCGCAACATCCGCCGTGCATCCGCCGCGTCGCGCGGTTTGCCCAGAATGCGACTATCGAGGACTACAATCGTGTCGCAGCCGATTACGACACGCCGGCCGACGTTCCGACGCAAAGGCAGGCGTGCGGCGACGGCGGCGGCCTTCTCCGCGGCAGCCCGGCGGGCGTATGCGGCTGGTCGCTCGCCAGGTCGCGGCGTTTCATCTATAGCCGGTTCAATCACGCGGAACGGACGGCCGAGCAACGCCAGCAACTCACGCCGCCGTGGCGAAGAACTGGCCAGAATCCATTCCTCCGGCGAGCTCGATAATCGTTTCATGGATTTTTTTCGCTTCTAAATACGAGAGGGGGGTTGCCTTCTCATCGGGCTCGTCCGGCGGCTCAGGCGGGTTTTCAATATCGGTAAAAGTCTGGTTTGAACGGCCCGTCGGGGGACACTCCCAGGTACTTCGCTTGTTTGGGGGTTAGGCGATCGAGTCGGACACCAAGGTGCTCCACATGCAGTCGCGCCACCTCCTCGTCGAGTTTCTTGGGCAGGGTGTATACGCCGATGGGATATTTGCCTGGATTCGTGTATAACTCAATCTGCGCCAACACCTGGTTGGTGAAACTGTTGGACATGACAAAGCTCGGATGGCCGGTGGCGCAGCCGAGGTTCACCAGGCGCCCCTCCGCCAGCAGCAGGATGCAACGGCCGTTCGGGAACGTGATTTTGTGCACCTGCGGTTTGATTTCTTCCCAACGATATTTACGCAACGCCTCTACTTGAATCTCGCTATCGAAATGGCCGACGTTGCAGACAATGGCCTGGTTTTTCATCCGGCGCATATGGCGCTCGGTAATCACGTCACAGCAACCGGTTGCCGTGACGAAAATGTCGCCGATGCGGCAGGCCTCGTCCATGGGCATCACTTCATACCCTTCCATCAGTGCTTGAAGCGCGCAGATGGGATCAATTTCCGTCACGATTACGCGCGCCCCCTGACCGCGCAGCGCCTGGCAGGACCCCTTGCCCACATCGCCATAGCCGGCGACGACCGCCACTTTGCCCGCGAGCATGACATCGGTCGCACGCATAATGCCGTCGACCAGCGAGTGGCGGCAGCCATAGAGATTGTCGAATTTCGACTTCGTCACCGAGTCATTCACGTTGAAGGCCGGAAACAGCAGCTCGCCGCGCGCATGCATCTGATAGAGCCGGTGAACGCCGGTCGTCGTTTCTTCGCTCACGCCACGAATATTCGGAGCTATGCGGTGAAACCGTTGGGGATCGCGTTCGATCGAGCGGCGGAGCTGCGCGAACAGGATGCCCTCTTCTCGATTGGCGGGCGGGCGGTCGAGAATCGAGGGATCTTTCTCGGCCCGGTACCCGAGATGGACAAAAAGGGTGGCGTCGCCGCCGTCATCCACTATCATGTTCGGGCCCTCGTCGTCGCCCCAGTCGAGGATGTGGTCGGTGAACGCCCAGTAATCTTCCAACGACTCGCCCTTGTAGGCGAAAATCGGCGTGCCGGCGGCGGCGAGCGCAGCGGCGGCGTGATCTTGCGTGGAAAAGATATTGCAGCTCGCCCATCGCACACGTGCGCCCAACGCCTGAAGCGTTTCGATCAGCATCGCCGTCTGGATCGTCATGTGTAAAGACCCGGCAATGCGCGCCCCCTTCAAAGGCTTCTTGGATCCGTATTTGCGGCGCAACGCCATTAGCCCCGGCATCTCATGCTCTGCCAGATACATTTCTCGCCGGCCGAAATCGGCCAGGGATAAATCCTTCACCACATAATCCTGAAACGAGGTGGTTTTTTCCCGACTCATGATCCGTATATCTCCCGTTGCATCAGACGGCACGCAACATAATCTATCCTCTCTTCGTTCACAAGGGCCGCAATCCGCTGTTGCGCACGCCGGCCGGAGTGTTCAAAATCGGCTCGCTACCGGTTGGGATAATCGAAGAAGTTCTCGGTAGGTTTGGAGGAAAAAGATGCCCGACGAGACCAGCATATTTCTTGCGGGATTCATGGGGACGGGGAAAAGCACCATCGGGCGGCTGCTTGCGGCGCGGCTGCGGCGACCATTTATGGACATGGATGACCTCATTGAGGCCCGGGCGGGCAAGCCGATATCCAGAATTTTCGCGGAGGATGGCGAACCGGCCTTTCGGGCCCTGGAGCGCGAGATTGTGCGAGAGATAGCGGCGCAACGCGGCATCGTGGCCGCTGCCGGCGGTGGAGCGGTGATAGACCCGGTAAACACGGCGGAATTGCTTCGCGGGGGGTTGCTTATTTGCTTCTTGGCACGCCCAGAGGTTATCTGGGAGCGGGTACGACATCAGACCCATCGTCCGCTTCTTGAAAATGCGCCGAACAAGAGGCAGGCCATCACCGATCTGCTCCAAAAGCGCCTGCCCATTTACCAGTCATTGCCCTGCCGCGTGGATACCTCTGATCTCACACCTGACGAAGTCGTCGAACGCATCCTGCGCATCTATTCGTGCGGCGAACGCAAATCAGTATGAGTTTTTGTCTTCGGCGAATGGAAGCCCACAGCGGGTGCCGTTCACACAGATTTCGGCGGGTTGTTTTAGGCGAAGGACCCTTTGCCACGGCCAAGAATCTACCCGCCGCGGGGCGCCGACCTTTGTGCAGCCCCGATGTAGCAGCCGCCAGAGAGACAAGCGGTTCTTAAAGAGGATTCGCCACTTCCTCCGGTCTGGATGGCTGTAGTTTGAAAGGCAATTCGACGAGGAGAAAAATTGCCACCGCGCCATTCAAGGGTCGCACGTCAATGTGTGGATGGTCATTGGCGAGCCGATGGCGCTGTGGGGGATGAACGGCGAATAAATGTGTCGGCAAAGGGATGCGAAAAACGTTACTTCAACACCCTCGCGCGTTCGCCAGTTTTTTCCGCCTCTCGTGAAAAAATACATTTTTTTCGAACCCTTCAGGGCTTGACACGGGTATCGGTTGCAGGAATCTCCGCATGAACTTCGAATACACCCCCTCACTCTTCGGTTGGGGGCATGGCGACCGCTGAGGCGAAGGGCGAGGGCTATGTCGTGGAGACCGTCGGCCGAATCAGCCGCCGGGCCCTATTTGCACAGGCCGATCCCTTGCCCGCGCGTCCGGCGGTCGTGGCCGCCAAGCGCATGCTTGCACAAACCCTCGCGCAGATGCTGCGCGCACCGGAGGCGCAATGGAAGGCCTATCGCGATCGGATGG
>CALLML010000088.1 GCA_938005705.1 uncultured bacterium | reverse complement strand
TGTGAAAAAGGTCTGGAAAAAGCAGACAGTCTGTAGGAGTATCAGCCATTGGAAAACCTCGCATGCCGTTTTGTGTAACGGACTAAACGATCGCATGTTACAGAGGTTTTCCAATACTATTTTCCAACTATTTCATGCCCCTTTGTGAATATTCCGGGCTAAGGGCACAGGCTGGTCGTGCATCGTGACGGGTTCGGGGGCCACTCAGAAACGTCGTGAAACCTGCGGCGGCTCAGGCAAACGCGAGTGCCCGGTATGCCGCGGCAAAGGCGAACTGGTCTGGGGGCGCGGCGATGGCGTGGGCGAAAACCTTTATTTCGCCTGCCGAGGCGCCGGCGAAGCCCCCGTCTACAAGCGCCACGAGGGACAGGGGTTTTTCGTCTGCACTTATTGCGCCGGGGACCGGCGAGGCGCGCGAAACGGGCAAGACCCGTTTCGGCGCGTCCTCATCGCATCCGCCGGATCAGGGTGGACCCGCGCCAAATCAGACGGCGCCGCTTTGCGAGCCGCCGCAAAAGGCGCGAGAGCGTCTCGGGGGTGGTTCCGATCGCGGCCGCCACGGCCTTTTTTGTCAGGTCCACCCTCACTGCCGGCGTATCGCCGTACAACTCTTCCAGAAATCGCAGCAACCGCGTCTCGACGTTCGCGGATGCCCGTTCAACTATTTGTTCGGCCAGATAACGCTGACGCCGCAAAAGCATGGCGATGAAATCGTCGCGAAAGTCGTCGCGGCGCAGTAAGGCGCGAAAATCGCGGCGGGGGAAAAGAAATAGGTGGGAATCCGCGAGGGCTGTCGCGGTGACCGGATAGCGGGTCCGCTCGAATAACACCACCTCCGCGAAGGTCTCGCCCGCCCGCACGGTTTTGATCACGACGTTCTTCCCGCCGAACCCGCGTTTGATCAGCTGGACACGACCCCGGTTCAGCAAATACAGGGCCGCCCCGTCGTCCCCCTCGCGGAATAGGGTTTCACGACGTCGCGCGTAACGCGGCATGGCGATTTCCGCGAGCGCGCGCCGGCTCTCCGCGCCGAGCCCGCGGAAGAAATTCGTCTGAGCAAGGATGAATTCAACGTTCATGGTTCGGCGCCGGTGATTTCGCAAACCAGGTCGAAAAAGACGCGCTTACGGGAGGCATGGTTGGTCCGGTCCACGGGCACGCCCTGAAACCCATTGCAACAAGGCTCTTGGGGGCGACGATAAATAATCAACATAACCCCGGCTCGCGTGGCGATCCCATGCGGCAAACAGGTTGCAGTCCGACCGATCAAAATAGCAATGATCGTCCTCGTTGAACACGACCGACTGGTCGCGAAATGACGGCCGGGGGCGGACTTCGTCCGCCATGCGCCGGATTCGCTCCGGATCCCGCGCGCTTGCCAGATCGGCATGGCCGCGATGAACTCGCGGGTGTGGCGGTCCGGACCCCGGTGGCCGTCGTAATATTTCCGGCGTCCGCGCGTGTCTAGATTGAGGCCATTGAAAATGCCCTGTACCATCTGACTGTTCAGCAGCAGCCGTTCGATGCGGCGGCCTCTCCATAGACGGCCCTCACAGGCAGGCCGAACGTTGGTGAAAAAACCCCGTGACGAATGTTGTGCGTCGCGCGCCTCATGTGCGGCTCCTGAGCTGAGACTATACGCTGTCCCGCCGGCCCCAACAACAACGCCATCAACAGAGTCGGCGAGAGAAAAGCACTCGCGCGCACATTTGACTTTCCGTCGGACCCGCGCCAGGGGCGGGACCGTGCTCCGCACCGTCCGAAGGATCGGGGAAAGCGCAGACAACGCGCCGCGCTGCTGTCGGTTATGAATCCCGCGCGACGGGCATGCGAAATCGGAATCCTCTAGCGTGTTCAGATTCATCGCAGGGGCGGATTGCAGACAACCCCCCTCTTGCCCACGGCCCCGACATTGAAGATGGCGCCCGCCTCCGAAAAACCGTCTTCCGGTTCAAGGGTCAATCGAACCGGATCCGTCGGCGCGTGGCGATTTCGTCTTTTGGGGTGAGCCGCTCGACATGGCCGTCCACGAAGAGAAAATTGGCGGACCAATGGGGCCAGTTCGGATCGTCAAATCCCTTTGCGAACACGCCGCCGCTATGCCGGAAGGCGAATACGCCGCCATTCCCCGCCCAGGGCGGATACTCGGGATCGTTGCCGGGAACGTTGAGCGGGTCGGGCGCATTCTCCGCGATGGTCGTCCAGAAGTAGTCGGCGGCGCGCTCGTTCTCGATGACCAGAAATTGGATGGAAGGGCGCCGTGCCATGGACATCGGGGTGCCCAGCACATAGCGCTGCGCCCTGCGACCGGCGGCCATTTTGAAAGGGAACCCCTTGGTGGCTGGGACGATTTCCAATCCATAGAGGGGAACATCCGCCCAGTGTGGACCGCCGGCCATGGCCGAACCCATCATGAAGGCGCGCACGTCCGTGCCCCGGTAGGTCGTGATGGAAGGACAGTAGAGATTGCCTTTTTCCGGCGTGTTGCCCGACCGCTGGATGTCCACACCGAGATAGCCGAACCCATTCAGGATCGTGACCCAGCTCATGCTCGCGCCGCTGCCCTTGTCGTTAACCGCATGGCCATATCCCGGCAGTCGCCCCTGGTGCTCGCGCGCGAATATGAACATACCCTGGCCGATCTGCCGGAGGTTCGATCCGCACGCCAGCGCGCGCGCGGTTTCCCGCACCCGGGAAAGCGCGGGCAGCAACAAGGACAGCAACAACGCGATGATCGCGAGGACAACCAACAGTTCGATCAGCGTGAAGGCGCACGGAGGCCTGGCGCGAAACCCTCTTTCGCAATACGACGGGGCGCCGCGCCCGATCCGCCTATTCCGGCGGTGTTCTAGGGGGGGGGAGCGCATGGCGATAAGCCTTCCACATGTTCTGCACGAACGGATCGCGCGCGCGCCCGGCGTGAAAACGCTCGGCGCGGAAGTCCAGATTGGAACCCGGCTTATGGCGCGTATTCTGCGTGTCTATCTGCTCCATAATCTTCTCGCGTAGCGGCGCATCGTACTCCGTCATCCAGCGGTCCACATAGGCGAAGAACGGATCGTGCGCGTACAGGGGCTCCGCGCGCATGATCCGCGCGGCCAGTGCGATGCCGACCCACACGGGACTATTGACGGTGCGCCGGTACAGTTCGCCGGTGTATTGCGTCACCGGCGCGCTGCTCCATGGGTACTGGTAGGTGCCCGTCGGCCATTCGCGGGGTTGCAGGTGCTCGTAGGGCATGTGCGAGGGCTCGCGACCCGCCGGCTCGCCTTTCCACAGGCCCATGTGGCCCGCGTAGACCACGTCCGCCCCCGTCCAACTCTTCCCAAACGCCGTCTGCATATCCATGCCAAATCGGAAATCCGGATGGCTCACGGAGGGCGAAGCCATCCGCTCATCGCCGAGCATCAGCCCGGCGAAGACAATCGCCCACTTGCGTCCGTTGCCGTGCCCGCCGTTCGCCCGCCAGGCCGTGAAGTCGGGTTCCCCGGCGCGCACGATGGACCACAGGTCAATGCCGTACTGCACAAAATTGATGAGCAACGGCTCCTTGCGCTCCGGTGGAAAATCGAGGTTCAGGAGCAGCGTCGCAAAAGCCTCCGCCCGCGCCGTCTCGCGCGCGTATTGCGGTTGATACTCGGCCGCGGCAGCAAAGCAAAAACCCACCAGGTCTAGCCACGGCTGGCGAAAAAGCCGCGCCCAGTGTTCGATGTCCGGCGTCTCCTCAACGGGAGCGAGGTTGTGCAGCCGCCAGCGCTGAAGGTCGCGCGCGCGGTACAGCTTCATATCGCGATCACAATAGCCGGGCCGAAAGGTGTCCGGCGGAACGGGCGCCGGCAGGCAGGTGAGAATTGAGTAACTCAGGATCGGGCTGAAGTTGCGCTCCTGACCGAACAGGTCCGGGCGGCTCTTTTTCTCCGTGCCCACCGAGGAAACCAGCAGATCGCCCGGGTTCATTCGAATAGGTAGCGCGGCCACGCGCGACGGATCATGTCCGCGCAGACGCGTGTCAAAGGCCTGACCGCTACGGTCGCGCGGTGCGGGATTGAGCACCGAGAGGTTCCGTCCGCCCGCGGGCGCCGGATCCGTTGCCGTAACCGTGACGGGACCAACCACGTAGTAGTCGCCGTTGACGAACTGACCGACGCGGGCCGGCTCGGTGAAGCGCCACGTGATGCGGCCTTGCGTCACCTCAGAGCGCAGCGGCAGCGCATCGAGCGGCGGCGGCTCGGCGATGGCGATGGCGATCAGGCAGAGAAGAGACACTCCCGTGATGGCGCAACGGTCCCACATTAAAGACAAGACTCCTGATTCAGACACGCATGTGACGGCGGCGCAGGGCGGCCAGAAATAGACCGGCGACCACGAGGCCGACCGTCCCGGGCTCGGGGATCGCGGTCAACCGAATATAGTCCACCTCGAAGCCCTTGTTCTCACTTCCCGTTCCACCGATCGGGTCGAAACGAATCGAAGTAATCGTGGAGAGCGACGATGAAGCAGCGTCGAAAACAGTGTTGGAAAAACCGACCAAATTTATGGTAAAGATTTGCCAGTTGTCGGCCTGGGTAGTTTGGGTTACCCGCCCCCCCTGCGTGATGTTATTGTTTGGTATGACGGTGGTCGAATTGGAATTAATGGCGAGAAGGGTCCCCGTTGCATTCCACGCCTGGCTGGCAACGCCCGACACATCCGGCTTGGCGTCCAATTGCCGAACACGAATGACAAAGGATTCCCAGGTGGTGGCCCAGCCGGGTAATGGGATCGCCGGCTCCGTGTTGGGATAAAGGATACGCGGGTCGGTATTCGTTCCTGTGGCGCCCTGCAGGACGATCTCCGTTCCCGAAATCGCGGCGGCCACCGTAAGGGCCGGCGTCGAGAGGTTCGCTCCTGTCCATCCCTCCTTATCGCCCAGCGTGTTGAACGACCACTCCTTGACGATGACCGATGCCTGAGCAAATTGCGCGGCCGCCAACACCGCGACCACTACCACTATCTGTCTGACCAACTTTTTATTCATCTCGTCATCCTCCCGGCAATACCCTCGCAAATTTTTATGACTCTGGCGGCCACAATATGAGGCATACGTATGTTGTCAATATTTTTTTGATGTCTTCCGTACGAAGCCCAGCGGTTCCCATCAATGGTGCTCGCTGCGCGGG
Source organism: uncultured bacterium (assembly GCA_938005705.1). Taxonomy (GTDB): domain Bacteria; phylum Verrucomicrobiota; class Kiritimatiellia; order PWTM01; family PWTM01; genus CALLML01. Next base: position 4,122 of record CALLML010000088.1, on the reverse strand, counting down.
ATGAGAAGGCGAAGCGCAGTTGTCGCAGACTCGCATCGTTCGCCCTCCCAAAACCCACACGTCGCGGTTCCTGGAGGAGCGCCACCACTACGGCGCGCGCAGTGCAAGGTCGAGTTCGAGCCGATTGCGCGGTGGATTGTTTTGAGGGGTGAGGCGAGGGGTCTGAATGCGGGAGGGAAATCTCGGTCCCGCCTTCCCACCCGTCACTTCGGCCTCCGAATAGCCGTACGGTCGGGGTGGGACCCGACCCTCCACTGGCTTGCGATGGAATTGGAGAAACGGCTTCCACGCTGTCCGTGAATTGCCGGCGAATAGCGCAGGGTCGTTGGGGTAAACGATGTTCGCCTCCCTTCGCCGATGCCTTTATTTGCTGTTCTTTTCCCACATTGCAATCGGCTCGATTATTTGACGTATTTCTTGACCTCCGGCGTGTCGGCAGACTAGCATAAACGGCCTCAAAAGGTCAATAACACCGTGTTGAAGAGCTCAAGAACAGAAGAGGAGGAGATCATGTCACAGGCGGATATCGGTTTGATCGGGTTGGCCGTGATGGGGGAGAACCTCATTCTGAACATGGAGAGCAAGGGATTCACGGTGGCGTGCTACAACCGCACGACAAGCAAGGTGGACGCCTTTCTCGCCGGCCGCGCGAAGGGCAAAAACATCATCGGCTGCCACAGCGTTGAGGAACTCGTGGCGGCGCTGAAAAAGCCCCGCAAGGTGATGCTGATGGTCAAGGCCGGTCAGGCGGTGGACGACTTCATCGAGCAATTGCTGCCGCACCTGGAGGCCGGCGATATCATCATTGATGGCGGCAACTCGAATTTCAACGACACCACCCGCCGCACAAAGTACGTCGAGAGCAAGGGGCTGCTCTATATCGGCACGGGCGTCTCCGGCGGCGAGGAAGGCGCGCTGCGCGGTCCCTCGATCATGCCCGGCGGCTCGCCCGCCGCCTGGCCGCATGTGAAGCCCATCTTTCAGAAAATCGCTGCGCACACGAAGGAAGGCGAACCGTGTTGCGACTGGGTGGGCGAAAACGGCGCCGGCCACTTCGTCAAGATGGTGCATAACGGCATCGAATACGGCGATATGCAGTTGATCTGCGAGACCTATCAGTTGTTGAAGGACGGCCTCGGCCTCTCGAACGAGGAGATGCACAAAATCTTCGCGCAATGGAACCGCGGCGCGCTCGATTCCTATCTGATCGAAATTACCCGCGACATCCTCGCTTACAAGGACGAGGAAGGAAACGCCGTCGTGGACTTGATCCTCGACACCGCCGGTCAGAAGGGCACCGGCAAGTGGACGGTCATCGCCGCGCTGGACGCCGGCCAACCCCTGACCCTCATCGCCGAGGCGGTGTTTGCGCGTTGCCTTTCCGCGATCAAGGACGAGCGCGTGGCCGCCTCGAAAAAGCTGTCCGGGCCCCGGGAAAAATTCCGCGGCAACAAGAAGGCGTTTGTGGACGACCTGAAAAACGCGCTGTACGCCTCGAAGATTTGTTCCTATGCGCAGGGCTTTCAGTTGATGCGGGCCGCCGCGAAGGAATACGGATGGAATTTGAATTACGGCGGCATCGCGCTGATGTGGCGCGGCGGGTGCATCATTCGCTCGGCATTTCTGGGGAAGATTCGGGACGCGTTCGCCAAAGACCCGAACATCGTCAACCTGCTCCTCGATCCGTTCTTCCGGCGCGCGGTGGCCACCGCGCAGGAATCCTGGCGCCGCGTCGTCACCACCGCGGTAAAGCTGGGCATCCCAACGCCCGCGATGTCCAGCGCGCTGGCCTATTACGACGGCTACCGCACCGCGCGGCTGCCGGCGAACCTGTTGCAGGCGCAGCGCGATTACTTCGGCGCGCACACCTACGAGCGGGTGGATCGGCCGCGCGGCGAGTTCTTCCATACGAACTGGACCGGCCGCGGCGGCGACACCTCCGCCAGCACATATGTGGTGTGAGCCGAATAGGGCCGCGGCGAAGGAGAAGAGAGGACGGCCATGAGCGATGCCTTGTTCGATCTGGAAGGAAAGGTCGCCGTGCTCACCGGCGGCGGCGGCGTGCTGGTCGGCGCCATGGCGATGGCGCTGGGCCGGCAGGGCGCGCGTGTGGTGATCATGGATCGCGAACCGACCGCCGCCAACGAGGTGCTTGGCCGCCTTCGTTCCGAAGGTATCGAGGCGGACGCCATCGTCGCCGACGTGCTGAAGCGCGATAGTCTCGAGGACGCTGTTTCCCGTATCCTTTCCAATTTCGGCCGCTGCGACATTCTCGTCAATGGCGCCGGCGGCAACAAGAAAGAGGCAACCACCGGTCCGGACCTGTCGTTCTTTGATCTGCCCGAACAGGCCCTGCGGTTCGTGATGGATCTGAACCTGTTGGGATCCATCCTGCCCTCGCAGGTGTTTGGCCGCCTGATGGCGAAGCGGAAAGAGGGTGTGATCGTCAACATTTCTTCGATGAATTCGTTCCGCCCGCTGACGAAGATCATCGGCTATTCCGCCGCAAAGGCGGCGATCAACAATTTCACCCAGTGGCTGGCGGTGCACATGGCGCAGAACTACTCGCCGGACATCCGCGTCAATGCCATCGCGCCCGGCTTTTTCGAGACGACGCAAAACAAGTTTTTGTTGCGGGACGAGAAGACCGGTGAGCTGACCGCGCGCGGCAAACAGATTCTCGACCATACGCCGATGGGACGATTCGGCACCCCCGAAGATTTGATCGGCACGCTGATCTGGCTGGTCTCGCCCGCCGCCCGTTTCGTCACCGGCATTGTCGTGCCGGTGGACGGCGGTTTTTCGGCCTATTCGGGGGTGTAAACGCGTCCGCCGTCCGGCAGTCCCACTCGGATCGGGTCGCCGACAGGGTAAAAGAGGGGTCGAGTTTTCACAGCGTTTCCAAGCCTTGGAAAAAATCGCCCCGGACCTTTCCAAGCCTTGGAAAACCGGCTGTTGGGCGTAGCGATTGGCGGACCATGTTCTTTGCCCCATGTATCCTTCCGGAGCAAACTTTTCCGCCTCCCGCCGTCCGCAGCTTTTCTCAGCGTCCCATCCAGCCGCCATCCACCGTCAGGATCGTGCCGTCCACGTAGTCCGAGGCGGGGGCGGCCAGGAAAACCACCGCGCCGCGCAGATCGTCCGGCCGGCCCCAGCGGCCCGCCGGGATGCGGGCGAGGATGGCCGGATTGCGCACGGGATCTTTTTGCAGCGCCGCCGTCACATCGGTGGCGATATAGCCCGGCGCAATGCCGTTGACGTGCACGCCGCGCCCGGCCCATTCGTTGGCCAGCGCCTTCACCACCTGTGCCACGCCGCCCTTGCTGGCGGCATAAGCAGGCACAGTGATGCCGCCCTGAAAACTCAAGAGGGAGGCCGTGAAGATGATTTTGCCGTAGCCGCGCCCAAGCATGTCGCGGCCGAATTCGCGCGCCAGAATGAAGGGAGCGGTAAGATTCAGCTCGATGATTTCATCCCATTTTTCGTCGGGATAGGATTCCGCCGGGGCACGATAAATGGAACCGGCGTTGTTGACGAGAATGTCCACCGGCGCTTCTTCGCGCCGCACTTTTTCGATGAGGGCATAGAGCGCCTGGCGGTTGCGAAAGTCGCAGGCGTGGGCGTGAAACGCGCGTCCGAGGGCGCGTACCGCTTGGCCGACCTCGCCGCCGTCCGGTTCCATTTGCGCGCTGACGCCGATGATGTCTGCGCCGGCCTCCGCCAGCGCCTCGGCCATGGCGCGTCCGATGCCGCGCCGACAGCCGGTGACCAGGGCCCAGCGGCCGTCCAGTCGAAACAGGTCTTGTGAGCTCATGGGGTGGTCTCCGGGTTTATTGGCTTCATAACGTCCGGTTCTTTGTAGCCCGGAAACGGCGGCGTCGCAAGCCGCGACCGAATCACGCGCGCGGGGACGCCGACGGCGACGCTGAAGGGCGGTATGTCCTTCGTCACCACGGCGCCGGCGCCGATGACCGAGCCGCGTCCGATCCGCACACCGGCCATGATATGCGCGCCGCCGCCGATCCAGACATCGTCCTCGATAGTGATCGGCGCGTGTTTCATGCCCTGGCCGTGAATGGGCCGTGTCGGATCGTCGAAGCGATGCTGCGCGGCGATGATCAT
>CALLML010000087.1 GCA_938005705.1 uncultured bacterium | reverse complement strand
ACATCCCCGATCCTGTGGATAAGTGGGGCCTTACGGGGCTGGGAGGGCCCCACGGCCCACTTACCCACAGGCGTGCGGGGATGTACATACCAGGGCGCGAGCTTGCTCGCGCCGCAGGGAACGAGCCTGTAAAGACAATTTCAAGAGCATTAGTAACCGGATGAAGTGACGACCACCGTAGCGAGGGGCCAGGCGGAGGCCGCGAGGCCGATCGCTGAAAGAAGCCCAGCGCCAAGGCGCGACCGCAGGAACACGAACCAGCAGAGAGGCCGGGTGCGGGCGACGAGCGGAAGTGGCCACACGGAGGAAAGCGCGTTATTGGGACTGGGGCTCTACGCGGATGGACGCCTTGACGTCAGACCAAAAGCGGTGGAAGGGCGGATCCACGCCCTACGCTGGCTGGGCGTGCTTGGGCGAGCGCTCGGGGTTACGGGGCTTGGGGCCTGGGCGGCAGCGCGGCTATGGGCACTGGAGCCAGCCTTGAGGAACACCACCTTGTACCGATAGGGGTTCATCGTACCGTGGGACTTCGCGGAGGCCCGCTGCCCGTTCCACCGCCGGATGCGGAAAACCTCACGTCCGGTGGTGTGGAAGGGACGCGGGGCGCAATCCATGCGTCCCCATCCGATCCATGGCCTGCAATTAAATTGGAGGAACGGCTTCCACGCCATCCGCGAATTGCCCATACCCGCGTCAACCCTCGAAGGGCCGATTTGTATTTTTTCAGGAACGGCGAGAAAAGCCGGCGAATGGCGCGGGGTCGTTGGGGTACACGATGTTCGCATCTCTTCTTCTGCGCCTTTATTGGCCGCTCATTTCGCGTGGCACAATCGGCGGGAAAAAATAGCTTGCGAGATACTCATCTTTGTAAATATGATTCCGCTGAAAACCCATTCGCCATGCGATCTGCAATGATTTTCAGGGGATCCAAACACAAGGACCGATTGGGGATCGGGCCGCACAGGGCATTCTGGCGAACATTACGAATTTGGAGTTATGCGACATTAGGGTTTTTCAGCGGAATCGAATCTGGAGACTTGACCCCTCAAGCCCGTCTCGACGCGCCAACAGCGTTGCCTGCCGCCCGTGCCTCGGCGTAGCGCTCCTGCGCGAAGATGGGGCCCGCCGCGCTTGGAGACCGTAGGCCGTCGAGGTCGCGATAGCAACACCTTGCCCGTAGAGCCTTGGTCGCGCCGCATGGCTGCGGCCGTCCCCGGCGGCAAGCATCGCGCCGTGCCAAGGTGTAGCGTCATGGGTACGCCTGCGGGGATTACTGTTCCACATCCAGCAATATCTCTTCTCCGTTTCGGATGCCTTCTATGAGGGTTGCAATGGTGGGACGATCAAGATTTTCGGCGTAGACGTTTACGCCTCCTGTGAATTCGCTCGCTCCGCGCAACGTGTAAACCCCCAGGCAGACCACTTTCAAGTCAACATCTCTCGATGCCGAGAAAAGACGTCCTGGGCTGATCTTATCCCGGAGTTTCAAGATGTCTTGCCTCCGCAGTTCGCATGAGACGTTTCCTGTAACCTCTGTCGGAATAAGCTTCGTGACATGAGTTATCATTGGGAAATACTCCTTCGGAAATTTACAATCCGCTCCCCATGTAGGAGTTGATCTGGCGAGTGATGTCTAGAGCTTCCGCATTCGACAACTGAAGGATATTTCGCATTCTTAGCATGAGTTTCTCGATGTAGATTTCTTTTTCCAGCAGAGGCATTGCCTGCAGTTTCGTGGGATGCTTCGTCTTCAGAAGGAACTCCACGTATTCATGCAAGACGGTTGGGCGTGTAGCGAATTCCGGATTGACGTAGATTCGGTAGGATATCCTTCCACCCGGAAGTTGAAATGCTTTGAGCACACCTTGCGCGTTTCGACCCGCAACAGCGGCGAATTCATCCGCAGTGCGGGTGATGACAGCATCAAGAGTGGCTGGCGAGTACTTCTGGTTAACAAGAGCGACAAGTTCCTCTGCCGTGCGAACGGAGCAGGCCAATCTGCGCGCACGAATTGCGTCAATGGCCAAATCCGCGCTCTTCAAGCCAACCACGGTAAGAAGGGCGAACTTCGCTTCATTTTCGATTTCCGGCTGTGCTTGAGAACCGATGCGGCCTAATTCGGCCTCGATACCTGTCCATGCGTTCTCGTAGCCCTCAAGACCCATTTCCTGCGCCGCAACGATGCTTGCACCGTACACTGAACCTGCACCGCGTAGGAACCGGCCGAAGCCCTTGTCGTACCGGCTGGACAGCGCCTTGAAAAGTTTGTCGGCGGCCTTCTTGTCGCTCCAGTCAAGTTCCAGCGCCAAAACCTTCGCTTGTTCATCGAACGAGGTGCGCGACCACCAGAAGTCCCGACCTTCGATGTTCCACCCTTCAGCAGCGAGGAACCGGAGAAGCTTCAGTCCTTTGTCGCCGTACTTCGTCAGAAACTCTTCGTACATGCCTTCGGGTGTGAACAATCCCAGGGGATCCACCCGGTTGATCGGATCGCCGTCGCAGAATGCGGTGAGGTTGGCGCCGCCGCGCTCGCCGATGGGGTCGGGGGTGAGCCATTTGAGCGATGCGGCGTCGTACCAGCGGTGGCCGTAGTAGAGCAGGCCGAGATCAGGGTCGTACCACTTGGTCGAGTAGCGGAAGGGGCAGGTTGCCGCTTGGGGGCCGGTCTCGCGGATCAAGCGGCCGTAGGGATCGTAGTCGTATTCGGCGACCAGCGTGCCGTCACCGGTCTCGGAGGGGGAATAACGCGCGGCGATGACCGAGGCCAGCGCATCGCGC
>CALLML010000086.1 GCA_938005705.1 uncultured bacterium | reverse complement strand
GCAGACAGTCTGTAGGAGCATCAGCCATTGGAAAACCTCGCATGCCGTTTTGTGTAACGGACTAAACGATCGCATGTTACAGAGGTTTTCCAATACTATTTTCCAACTATTTCATGCCCCTTCGTGAATATTCCGGGCTAGGATGAGAGAAAGCGAAAGGCTCACCAAGCAAGCCATCGTTGAGAGCCAATCCAGGCCAGTGCGACGATGATGCATCCATTTGTCTTGTGCAGACGCCGTTGACACCGGTGCAAAAATCGTCTATAAGCGAGGCCGCTGCGGACGTCATGGCGGGATAGCTCAGCTGGTAGAGCAGAGGACTCATAAGCCTTTGGTCGTGGGTTCGAATCCCTCTCCCGCCACCGGCCGATCAATGAGCAGATTGAACCGGTTCCCGCAAGGTTTCCAAGGTCAATCGCGCGGTCTTTTCCCATGAGAATGTTGCGGCATGCCGCCGCGCCTTTTCGATAAGCGACATTCGCTCGGAGGCGCTAAGGGTCAGATTTTTCCTTAGCGCGGCGGCCAGCGTGGCGGCGTTCGGCGGGTCAAAGTACTGGGCGGCGTCCGCCGCGACTTCCGGAATAGCGCCGCAGCGTGTCGTCAGTACGGGCGTGCCGGCGGCCATGGCCTCCAGCACTGGCAATCCGAATCCTTCATAAAGTGAAGGGAAAACGAACCACTCGGCCCCGTGGTAGAGTGCCGCTAGATCGCCCGATGAAAGGCATTCCAACCGAATCACGCTTTCGGCCCGGGGGTGACGCCGGAGCGCCGCAAGGCACTCCGCTTCACCACGCCGCGCGCGCCCGACCAAGACGAGCTGGCGTGGGGGATTTGTTTCCAGGCAACCATGCGCTTCAATCAACGCGGCCACGTTCTTGTGCGGGTAGGTGTGGGCCACGCACAAGAGATAGGGCGGTTCAATGCCGAACTGCCGCAAAATATCGCGATGCGACGAAACCGTGAACCCCCGCGCGAATTCCGGGTTGGCCGCAAGTGGAGTCACGCGGATGCGGTTCTCCGGCCAACCAAATGCGGCTGCCAGTTCTCGCTTCGAAAACTCGGATAACGTCAACCATCGCGCCGCGGTGCGCCCGCCCCATCGCAAGAGGGCGTCCGTGGCCAAACGCGCCGCGGGCGTTAAGTCTTTTGGAAATCGGCGATATTGGACATCGAGAACAGAAACGACGGACGAAACGCCCGGGCGGATGGGCGCTGTATAGCCGGCAGACCAGAGCACGTCCACACGGGCTCGGCGCGCGGCGCGTGGAAGCTGGATTTGTTCGCGGAGGATGCGTACCCAGCGCCGCGTCGCGCGAAAACAGAGGGGGACAAATGTGACATCCCGCCGCGTGCCGAGATAGGAGCGAAACCAGATGTCGTTTTCGGCATTGGTAAAAACAATCCATTCCGCGACGCCTTCGGGCATAGCCATGAGAGCCTGTCGCAAATAAGTCTCTGAGCCGCCGACCTCACCGGGCAGAAGAAAGAGCGCGTTGACGCCGATTTTCATACCGTCGCCTTCGCGTGTCGCTTTCGGGCCATTCGGCGATAGGACCAGACAATACCCCATCGCACAGCGGAATGAATCCATGTTTGGGGAGCCCAGCGGCCTGCGTCAGCCGCCGCCGCTTTCCATTCTTCCAGGAATTGATGTTCAAAACGCCGACCGCTGATGGAGCCTTCGTGCCATCGAAAATCCGCCAGCGGCGGCCCTGGCACGCGCGCCGCACCGCCATGCCGCCACAGCCGAAGGAAAAATTCGTAATCGAACGCCGCCGACAAATGCTCGTTCATCGGGCCGGCTAATTCCAAGGCGGTACGGCGAAAAAATGTGGCCGGTTGCGAGATATAATTGATGCACTGAAACATAAAACGACAGGAAAAGGGGAAGAACGCCTCTTTGAATCGCGTAATGCCTCGACGGATTTCCGCGTCCTCCTCATTGATGATCCGACAGCGACCGAAATAAAGAGCGCAATTCGGTCGCGCACGGGCGGCATGGACCACGCGGCGCAGCGCGTCGGGATGGTAACGATCATCTGCGTTCAGCCATCCGATCACCTCGCCGGTCGCGCAGCGCAACCCCTTGTTCAGGGCATCTGCCGGGCCGTGATCCGGTTCGATGATGCACCCGGAAAGCTCGGCGCGATAACGTTCGATAATCGCAGGGGAGTCGTCGCTGCTTCCGCCATCCACGAGGATATATTCCAGTTCGACAGTGTCATTGCGCTGTGCCAGCACGCTGCGAATGCACGCCTCCAAAAAACGACCGCCGTTGTAATTCGGCGTAATAACGCTGATGCGCATGGGGATATCCTATCGGACGCAGCGGCGTTGCTCAAGACGCACGCGACCTCTGGTTGACAGGCTGTGCGATCGCAATCGGAATGTTTATGTAATGCGGTGAACCCAGTTTGGGGACCACAAATGAGCAAAAGATCATTATATGATTTCAGTCTTCCCCAGGGCTTTATTGTTGTCCAGTTTTCCTTTTCCACCAACCCTGGGGGGGCGGCTCCGATTCTGCGACATTCGCTCGTTTTCCCTCATAGGCCATCTGCGGCGTCAGACCTCCCGGCGCTGGATGCGGATGCCAAGTGTTATACGGGGGTAGAACGAATTTTGTGTTCGAACCGGAGGAGAGGCCATGAAAAGGAAGAACATGAACCGAGATCAGAACAGGGAAGGGTCGGTCGAATCCCAGCTGGAGGGACCGGCCCCTTCCCCGTGTCCCATGTGAACGCGTCCGCAAACGGAGCGGAGGAAACCGCGCCCTCCCATGCAACCCGTGGGGAAAGGCGTTCCACCGCGCCCATGAATTTTGGAGGGACGGGTTCCACGCCGTTCCCCTGCTCAACGAAATCGCCGCTCAAGTCCTGAATAATCCCGCCGAGATCAACAAAACCCTCGTCAAAATCCATATCCTCACCGTCCGCCCCCAGCGGTCCACCGGACTTCGATCCGATGATCGCCTCCAAGGCCGCCTCTCCGAATGGATCCGACATTTCTAAAATCCGTACGAAGCCGAACTCGCCTCATGCCCATACACAAAATTTTTGGAAAACAATCCGCCGCTTCGTCGTCTTCTCCGCGCCGCCATTTCCCTGGACACCATCCTATCGAAGATTTTGGTTTAGCCAGCTATCCAAAACGACGTGCACTCCGCTGTCATCCCC
>CALLML010000085.1 GCA_938005705.1 uncultured bacterium | reverse complement strand
CGTACCGCCTCCAACGCCACCTTCGCCTTGAACTCGTCGCTATGCCTGCGCCGTCTCGTCGTCATCGTTCCACTCCCTCGCTCTTCAGACCGTGACTTCGCCGTCGATTATAGCTTAGCCACCTGTCCAAAAAACGGGGGGGGATTTCAGCACACTTCAGTCCGCATTATTCGGGCTGCGTCGTTTCATTTCTTGTCCTCCCCCGCTCTGAGGCCGGTTCCCAGAAGCAATAAAACAACCTTGACGCTGGATGAAACAAACCAAATACTCAAACTGAGGAATGAAACGATTCAATGGGTGGTTTTGCATAATTGCCATCCTGTTCGTGATATCTTGCGGACGGGTACCAACCGAGGCGGACATGGATGCAGCGCGGGAGCGGATGGTGCGCTCCGATATTGCGGCGCGGGGTGTGCGGGATGCCCGTGTTTTGCAGGCGATGCGCGAGGTTCCGCGTCATCACTTTGTCCCGAGCCGGTTGCAACACCGCGCCTATGAAGACAGCCCCTTGCCGATTGGTAGCGGACAGACCATTTCCCAGCCCTATATCGTCGCCGCCATGACCGAACTGGCGCGCGTCGGCCCAAATAACAAGGTGCTGGAGATCGGCACCGGCTCTGGCTACCAGGCGGCCATTCTTTCGCGTTTAGCGCATCACGTATTCACCATTGAAATACTTCCAGAATTAGCCGAATCCGCGCGCACACGTTTGGAAAAACTCTGTTACACCAATGTTACCGTGCGGATTGGAGACGGCTATCTCGGCTGGCTCGAACACGCCCCCTTCGATGCGATCATTGTCACGGCCGCGCCCGAGGAGGTGCCCGACCCACTGATCGAACAGTTAAAACCCGGAGGGCGCTTGGTGATCCCGGTGGGTCCCGAATTCGCCGTGCAATCGCTGTTGGTGATCGAAAAAGACGCTGAAGGCGTCGTTCATCGGCGCCACGTCATGCCGGTGCGGTTCGTGCCTCTCATTCGTCAGAAGGGCACCACCCCATAACAGAAGACCCTGGACTTGAAGCCTTCTTCCAATGCTCTGGCTTTTGTATAATGTCATTTTTCTCTCGCTCTTTCTTTTTTTTTCGCCCTATTACCTATGGCGGATGGGGCGGCGGGGGGGGTATCGAAAGGATTTTCTCCAACGATTCGCGATATACAGGCCGGAGGTTCTTGCCACATTGCGCGAAGGTGATCGAGCCTGGATTCATGCGGTCAGTGTCGGGGAAATCTACATCGCTTTCCGCCTCATGGATGAAATCCGACAATGTTGCCCAAAAGTTCGTTTTTTGCTTTCGACCACAACGTCCACTGCACATGCTATCGCCGAAAAAAGGGTTCGATTCCCGGACCTCCTGATCTATTTCCCGCTTGATCTGCCTGTTTTTCAGAACCGTTTATTTCGTCTCGTCCGCCCCCGTCTGCTCGCATTGATCGAATGCGAGTTGTGGCCTAATCTCATTCGCGCGGCACGACGCACCCGCGTACCATTGTATCTGGTGAATGGTCGGATCTCTTCTTCCTCATTCCGCGGTTACCGGCGATTATCCTTTCTGACCCGTCGCCTGCTGCCCAGCTTCAATAAACTCTACGTACAAACGGCGGAAGATGGCGCACGACTTATCGCGCTCGGCGCCTCTCCGGATCGGATTTGCGTTACGGGCAGCGCCAAATACGAGACCGTTCGGGACCCTGAATCGGCGAAACGTCGGGCTCGGGCGATTCTGCGTGCGGCTGGTTTCGACGAAACAAGTCGCTTCTGGATCGCGGCATCCACGTGGCCTGGTGAGGAGGCCGCCGCGTTGGACGCTCATCGGCATGCACGGCAGAAATATCCAAACCTGCGCCTTGTTATTGCGCCGCGCCATGTGGAACGCACAAGCGAAATCCTTCGCGAAATTCGCATTCGCGGTCTGAGCGTAATCCGTCGTTCGGAGGTCGCCGCCGACCATCCAGCTCCAGAATCCATTTCCCCCGCCGATGTCTTCCTGCTCGATACGACTGGAGAACTCAAGGATTTCTACTCGGTCGCCGACGTCGTCTTTGTCGGCAAGAGCCTGACCGATCACGGCGGGCAAAATCCCATCGAACCGGCCGCATGGGGGTGTGCCGTGCTGGTCGGTCCCCACATGGAGAATTTCGGTATGGTGATTCAGGATTTAAAAAACGCCGGAGCAGTGATTCAAATTCCGTCCCCCGCAGAGCTTACGGCGGAACTGATCCGTTTGCTGAACAACGAGGCGTCCCGTATTGAACTTGGCCGACGCGCCGAAGCGTTGATTCGGGAGAAGGCGGGCATCCTTCGCCGTATGGCGGAAGAGATAGCTCGGGTTCTTTAGGGCAGCAGCTCTTCCGTTATCCTTATTTCCTCACGGTTCATGGCGGTCGCCTGGATCCATGACAAAGCGCACCGCACAATACGGAACTCCGGGCAAACGCGCGCGCAAGTTTTCTAACAAGCGAGCGCCGACCGACCGGTCGCGCACCAGCTCGCACAGAAAAACGGAATGACGCACATAAACCAACAAAGTCGCGCCCTCTACCCCCCCGGGGCGGGTACGCTTCGCCAATGTCTCTCCAACAACTTCAGCCCAAACCGATTCCACCCGAGTGTGCCATAGTACATTTTCCATGCCCGCCTGTCGAATAACCGATGAGACCACCTCCCCTATTTCAATCGGGCCGCCTTCCGGGGGCGGGCACGGATCCGCAATGTGAAGCCGCTGTTTTTGCAGCAACCACAAACCGCGATCCCATTTTTTGGCCTTGGACATTGCCGAACAGCCTATCTCATAAATGATTTCCGTCAACCCTCTCCGGCTGCGTGTCTTTTTACGCTTCTCTCCTGCTTGCCCTCCCCCACGGGTTGAGCCGGGGTTGACCCTTTGAACGGCGGGGTGATAGCATTTGGCATATTTGCCAGGTGGTGATGATGCGACAAGGCGGGGCAGGTGATCATGCCCGCGGTCAGGGATGCGATGGTGGATGATGAACAGAGCCCCGACCGGCTGCTGGTTCGGGTGGACGAGGGAGTAGCCTATGTGCGAGTGGAAGGGCGAGGCACCTTTCGGGTCAGCCCTGCGTTGAAGGATTTTGGTCTGGCGGCCCTGGAGCAAGGTGCGCGGCGGCTGGTGATGGATTTTTCCGCCTGCGTGGGTCTGGACAGCACATTTATGGGGGTGATGGCCGGTCTGGCGTTTCGTTACGGCCAGGTTGATGGCGGCAAGGTCTATGCGATCAATCTATCTTCCAAGACGCGCCATCTCTTGAGCACGCTGGGGCTGGACCGCTTCGTGGAGACTCATCTGGCGGGGAAATCCTTCACTGCGTCGGGCGCCATGCCTTCTGCGGAGTCTTTTGAGGCTGCGGATGTGGGGGAGCGGGAACGGGCGGACCTGACGCGCACCATGATCGAGGCGCATGAGGACCTGATCAAGGCGTCCACGGCCAACCTCCCGAAGTTCAAGGATGTGCTGGTCTTTCTGCGGGAGGACCTGCGACGTCATACGCCGGAGGATCCGTTGCCGTGATCGTTTCTCCCCTGGCCGTTTGGTGGATGGCGTTGGCGTGGTTGTTTTCTGTTGCCGCGGCGGTATGGCTGGCGCGGCGATATCGGCAGTTGCGCAAGCGCCACGACGATCTGTTGCGCGAGAAGGAGGTCATGTTCAGTTTCGTTCACGACGTGGGCGAGGTATTTGCTGAGGCTGATGGAGTAGAGGTGGGCGCGCTGTTGCAGCGGGTGTTGTACTATGCGTTGCGCACGACGCGCGCATGTGCGGGGGCGATTTATTTGGTGGAGCCGGGTGGGCGCGAGTTGCGCGTGCGGGCCTTGGCGGGGGTATTTCCGCCCCTTGTGGAACGCGCAGATCTCGATCTGGAGGGGGCGCCCAGTCGTTCCCAGTACATTGAGCAACTGGTGCGGTCGCAAGTCGTTCGCAAGGGGGTTGGGCTGATTGGTGAGATTGCGGATTTTGGCGGGCCGGTGCTGGTCACCGACGCGGAGCGGGATCCGCGCATTCCCCACTACGACGCAGACCTACTGCGGATTCGTTCTCTGCTGGCCGTTCCGATGCGGTTTCGTCACCGCATCATGGGGGTGCTGGTGACGGTCAACCGGGTGGATGGTCGTCCGTTTACCGAAAGCGATCTGGGGTTGTTGCAGGCGCTGGCGGATCAGGCGTCGGTTTCGGCGCATTACTCTATTCTCCATGAAGACCTGAATATGAAGCGGCGCATGGACCGGGATCTTTCCGTGGCCCGTCATATTCAGCGGATGTTGCTGCCGCGGAAGATTCCGGAGATGCCCTCGGTGGAACTGGCGGCCTTCAATGTTCCGGCCCTTGAAATCGGCGGGGACTACTACGATTTCCTCCGGGTGGACGACCGTCGTCTGGGCGTGGCTGTTGCGGACGTATCCGGCAAGGGGATTGGGGGCGGGCTACTGATGTCGGTTTATCGCAGTGTGCTGCGGGCCCATGCGCCGGGGTGCGCCAGTCCGGCGGCGGTACTCCGGGAAGTCAACCGGGTACTACGCGACGACCTCAACGAGGACATGTTCGTGACGGCCCTTTATCTGGTGTTGGATACCGCGACGCGCGAATTGCGGGTGGCGCGCGCCGGCCATGAGGCGCCCTTGTTGCGCCGGGCCGACGGCGGGGGGCTGGCGCAGATTGAATCGGAGGGATTGGCCATCGGCCTGGCGGAGGAATCGGTCTTCAACGCCGCGCTGACGGAGGCTGTCGTGACGCTGGACGAAGGCGACATGCTGGTGCTTTACACCGATGGCATCACCGAGGCCATGAACGCCCAAGGCGAAGAATGGGGCCTAGAACGTTTGATAGAGCAAATCCGCGGGGCCGCCACCGAAAGTGCCGAAGGCCTCCTCAACCATGTGCGTACCGGCTTGATGACATTCGTGGGCGACACAGCCCCTTACGACGACATGACCATGGTCGTGATGAGAA
>CALLML010000084.1 GCA_938005705.1 uncultured bacterium | reverse complement strand
GGTGGCGCGAGCGGCAGCGCAGATGCGGCGCGCGTTTTCCATCGAATCCGCCAGCGGCTTTTCGCTGAAAACGTGACAGCCTGCGCCAAGAGCGGTCTGGGCCACCAACCAACGAGCCTCCGGCACCGTGCAATCAAAAACGACGTCCGGGCGCGTCTTCTCCAAGGCCTCCTCCAGTCTCGTTCCGACAAAGGCTTCGTGCCATCCGAATTCCGTTGCGCGCTTTTTGGCGCGCTCGATATCAAGGTCCACGAAACCCACCATGGAAAGACCCTGCACCCGCGGTACCGCTTTCAACCATCCGCCGCTGATACCCCCGCAACCGATCAACAATGCCCTTCGGTTCTTTATCGCGCCGCCCACAGCAACCCACTCCGCACGATCTCACGGGCCTCCGGCACTTCGTAGTCCTTGAAGGTGTGGCCCCAGCAAGCGACAAAGACCCGGCCCCGCCCCCACTGGCGAGTCCAGGCATAAGGCATCACAGTGCCAGCCTTGTAGTGGCCCTTCGGCTCATGCTCGCCAGAGAACGTCGTTTCGCACAGCACATGGACGCCCGGGTCCACATGCACGTAATACTGTTCCGTGTTCGTCAGCGTAAAATCGCCGATGCCCCGCGTGATCTCGTGGGTGCGGTCAGTGATGCGCACCTCGTAGCGAGGGATGCAACCGCCGGGATGGGCGACCCACTGGCCGCCGGTCATCCATTGGTAGTCTGTATGTTGCCGGAACGAATCAATGATGCCTCCGTGCCATCCGGCCAATCCTATACCGTTCTCCACGGCGGAACAAAGGCCTTTCCATTGCTCTTTTTTGATTTCCCCCATCGTCCAGCATTGCACGATCAGATCGGACTGCGCCATCACGGAGGCATCGAGATATGCATCCAACGTGTCGGAGACGCGCACGTCCATACCGGCTTCCTGCAGGAGCGGAACAAAAACATCCACGGACTCTTTCGGCGTATGGCCGTTCCACCCGCCATACACCACCAACGCTTTTTTCATTTGTTAAACCTTATTTATATTTGGCGGGCAACGAGCGCCCCTTTTCGGCGCTGCGACAGGCAAGGTCGAGAATGTGAATCGGCCGACGTGCCCATTCGGCTGTGATCACCAGCTTTTCACCATTCGTCAGATGATCGGCGATGTTCTGGTAAAAGCGCCAGCCCTCGCCCGGCGGATTTTTACCGCTGGTGACCACGCGATTGCCGTCCGAGTCGTAACCGATGAGCTTCCACGTGCCATGGTCCATGACATACGAACCTTCCGTGCCGGTGATCTCCAGAACGCCATGGCCTTCCTTGGGGTTCGAGTCCAGGCTGGTGATGCACAATGTCAGCCAGACCCCGTTGGAGAATCGGACGACGGCGAAACCTTCATCTTCGTTGGTGTCGTCTTTGTACGGTGTGCGCGGCGCCCAATATCCCTTGTGGGCGAAACCGGAGACCTCGACGATATCGGCGTTCACGATTTGAAGCGAATATTCCAGCAAATGAACGCCCCAATCGTAGAGAATACCACCCGAAATGCTCTTGCTGCAGCGCCACCAATCGCGAGGTTGCGCCCACCCGCCCATGTGGGCTTCGATGCGATAGACCTCACCAATCGCCCCCGTACGGATCACCTGAACAGCACGCATAATGTTTCCGTCCCAATGCCGGTTGTGATAGGTGGAGAGCATGACGCCGTTCTTTCGGGCGGCGGCGATCATGGCGTCACACTCGCCCGTAGTAATGGCCAAAGGCTTTTCGCAGACGACATGCCGTCCCGCCTTCAAACATTGCAGCGCGAGCTTCGCGTGCGTGTTGTGCGGCGTGATGATGGTGACAAGATCCACATCGGATTTTTTCAGCATTTCGGTCACCGAGGTATAGGTCTCGATACCCGGGAAATCCTTCTTTGCCACTTCCAACCGCGCCGGGTCCAGCTCCGCCACGGCGCACGGCGTCATACCCGCCTTCAGCATTTCCCGGAGGTGCTGGGCGCCCATGTTGAAGGCGCCGCCGTAACCGATCGTGCCGACACGAATTTCGCTCGCAGTTTTATACTTCTTCACTCTTCGCTTCCTTCTTTTTTCCTGATTCCCTATGGATAAACACCCGTGACGCGGCCGCGTCATGGGTGAAGTCCGCTTTCGTGGTCGAGGGCTCGGAGTTTCTCAACCCACGCCCCGTTATTTGAACTTCATTTCTTTTCGAACGCCGCATCAAACGCCACCGCGGACGGCTCGAAATCCATGCGCTTCACGAAGGCGCACGCCTCGCGAGCACCGTGCTCGCGGTTCATGCCGATGTCCTCCCATTCGATCGAGAGCGGACCGCGATACGCAATGTCGTTCAGCGCGCGAATAATTCGCTCGAAGTTGATATCGCCGCGCCCAAGTGACCTAAATTCCCAAAAGCGACGGGGATCGCCGAACGGCAGATGTCCGCCGAATACGCCGGAAAGGCGCGGAGTTTGCGCCCAGGCAACGTCCTTCATGTGGACATGGAAGATACGATCTTTGAAGCGGTAGAGAAACTCGACATAGTCTACGCCCTGATAACCCAGGTGGCTGGGATCATAGTTGAAGCCGAAAGCCGGATGACCCTCAACGGCCTCAATGGCACGCTCGGCGCTGACGATATCGAAGGCGATTTCCGTGGGATGCACTTCCAAGGCGAACTTTACGCCGTTTTCCTGGAACGCGTCGAGAATGGGCTTCCATCGGCGACCGAAATCCTTAAACCCGTTTTCGATCACTGCCGGGGGCACTGGTGGAAACGAATAGAGCAGGTGCCAGATCGAGCTGCCCGTGAAGCCGTTGACCACACCGATGCCCAACCGCTTCGCGGCCTCCGCCGTGCGGATCATTTCCTCAGCGGCACGCTGCCGAACGCCCTCCGGTTTGCCGTCGCCCCAGATATAATCGGGCAAGATAGCCTTGTGCCGTTCATCAATGTTGTCGCATACAGCCTGACCGACGAGATGGCTGGAGATGGCAAACACCCGCAGGCCGTTTTTCTTCAGCAGATCGCGTTTGGTTTTGCAGTAGGCCGGCGTCGCCTTGGCGACTTCGAAGTGGTCCCCCCAGCATGCCAGCTCGAGCCCGTCGAATCCGAAGCCCTTCGCCATCTTGCAGAGCTTCGCCAGCGGAAGATCCGCCCACTGGCCCGTAAACAATGTCACTGGTCTGGCCATGGTCCCCATCCTTTCATTTGATTTCCACCGGCCGGCCTTTCGCGGCCGACGCATACACCGCATCAATAATCTTCATTAACTTTAATGCCTGATCCGGCGTGTTGAGCGGCTTTTCTTTGCCTTTCAACACTTCGATAAAATTCGCCGCGGACCGTAGGCGCCCCATTGTCGGATCGGGTGAAACGACAATCGTTCGGTTCACGGACACACCATGCTCCTGCACGTAAAGCTCGCAGTCGTCGAGGCTGGTGTCGTCGAGCCCGTCACGCCCGAAGAGGCGACGGATCATGCCTCCGGCCTTCTGCCCCTGAAAGGTCACGGACACTTCCTCCCGCTTGTTCATTTCAGCCCAGGAATTGCGGAAGAAAAGCACCTGGCCGGTCTTGAACCGCACGAACCCGTGGCAGGCGGATTCGACATCGGTCACACCTTTTTCGACATCCGGAATGCCCCAGGGCCCTTTGAACGATCTATCCGAAATGAAATCATCGAACGTTTGAGCCAACACCCATTGGGGATCGGGGAAGTCCATCAAGTACAAGGCCAAGTCAACCATGTGCAGCAGGTCTATTACCGGCCCGCCGCCGGAGAGCGCCTTGGTGGTGAACCATCCGCCAAAGCCGGGGATGCCCGTACGGCGAATCCAAAGCGCTTGGGCGGAATTGATGCGGCCGACTTCACCAGCTTCGATATAACGACGCATCGCATAGGCTTCGGGGCGGGCGCGGTTATTGAAATTGAACATCAACACTCGCTTTGCGCGCGCTGCGGCGTCCTTCATCCGTCGAACTTCCGCGGCGTTGAGGGCCGGCGGCTTTTCACAAAAGACGTGTTTGCCAGCCGCAAGGGCCTGCAAGGCGAGTGGACAGTGGAACTTGTTCGGGGTGATGATGCTCACCGCGTCGAGGTCTTGACGCGCTTTCAACATCGCCGTCGCACTGTCGTAGACGTCGCCCAACCCGAATTTTGTTGCGATACGTTCCGCTGCCGCGCGGTTTGGGTCGGCAATCGCAATGACCTCCGCACCGGCCGATTGCATGCCGGGGATATGATAATTCGCCATTCCACCAGCACCGATTACCCCCACCTTGATGCTCATTTGAAGCCTCCTCCACTGTTTATGACCTTAAGGGTTTTTAACCATTCGATAGACATTAGACAAGTTCGTCTTGACGCTCATCAGCCCCCCGCCCGGGATCTTGGCTCTACACCCTTCACTTTCCGATTTCCTCCCCAAAGCCGCCACTGACTTTCATGGCGAATCCCCTTCGTCTTACCACAGCAAAAACCTCGTACCCGCCCGCCGAAATCCTTCCCCATGACAATTTTGTCGTTCTTTTTTCCATCTTCTACCTCGCCGTCGTCTTCCCGTTTTCCCTCACACACTCGGCGGAATCAACCGCCGTAGGCGAGGGCCCTTTTTAATCGCTTCGCACGACCGCCGGCACCACGTGCGCCTCAATCCTCCTCCCGGAAATACGGGTGCTGTTCGAGCAAAGAAACCGTTTTGCCGCGCCAGGGGCTCGAGGATATCGGAGATGCGTCTGGTTCCCCGGGAACACTCTTCCGAAGCATCGCCTCCTTCAAACATTTCCATTGGGCTGGGGTCCAACCATAATCTCGGTCCGGAATCGCTCGACCAGCGCCTCGGCCTCCTCCGGCGTGAGCGCCTCGGCGGTGATGCGCAGCACCGGCTCGGTCATCGAGCGTCGAATATGGACCCAGCTCTCCCCCAAATCCAGAAAGATGCCGTCCAGCAGGATCGGATGACGATCCACATATCGTTTTCGTAGACGGCGCAACGCCGCGACAGTCTCAGACAACGCCATGGGAATCTTTATCTTGGCGACGTGGTAACCGGGTATCTCTGCGCGCATTTCGCTGACGCGTTTTTCCGTGGCCGCCATCCGCTCGAGCACGAGCGCCATACCCGTGAAGCTGTCCCGACACGGATGGATTGCCGGCACAATCACTCCGCCGTTGTGCTCTCCTCCGACCACTGCGCCATGGTGGACCATGGCCGCTGAAACATGGATTTCTCCAACGCGCGTGCGAATACACGGGCAGCCGGCGGCGCGCGCGATTTCATCCACGGCTCGGCTCGCGGTGAGGTTGACGACCACCGGACCGAGGCTGTGAGCCGACAACACCTGGGCCACCGCGAATACCAGCGTGTAATCTTCCCCGATCGGCCTTCCGCATTCGTCCACAATCGCCAGACGGTCCGCATCCGGGTCCTGAGCGAAACCGATGTTGCAGCGGTGTTCGACCACGGCGCGCCCCAAGGCCGTGAGATGTGCCGGCAGAGGCTCGGGTTCTCTTTCGAAAATGCCCGTTGGCTCGCCGTGGATGACGACGGTCTCACATCCAAGTCCATCGCGCAGAAAAACCTCGATCCATGGCGCACCGGCGCCGTTACAGGCGTCCACCGCCACGCGGAATCTTCGGCGACGGATGGCGGCGGCGTCCACATAATTGAGCACACGGGTAAGGTGTTTCTCGACGACGCCTTCCATCGGGCGTTCCGGTTGGAGATCGGGTTCGGCAACGAGTGGAAAGTCACGCTGGTGATAAAGGTCCAGCAGTTCGTCCGCGCGCGCCGGACTCAGAAAAAGGCCATCCCGGTCTATAAACTTCATCGCATTCCATTCGGCGCCGTTATGGCTGGCGGTGATGGCGATGCCGCCGCGCGCACCGGCCGTCGGCACGGCCATCAGCAGCGAGGGCGTGGGTGCCACTCCCACCATCAACGGGCGCGCTCCGACGCTTTGCAGGCCGGCGACGACCGCGCGTTCGAACATGACGCCGGACGGGCGCGTATCTCGCCCCACTACCACCGCCCCCCTGCCGAGAAAAACACCGAAGGCCTGCGCGAATGACGCGGCGACGCGCGGCGTCATCGAAGCGCCCACGACACCGCGCACCCCCGCTACGCCAACCTTGAGGGGCTCTTTCACCTCAACTGTCAATCTCCATCCAATGGATCCAACGTTCCGCCCGCTCCTCAGCCACGCCGCGGTCATGTGCCTCCGAGATGACGCGCACGCGCGGCTCCGTCCGCGACGCGCGCACATGCACCCATCCATCCTCGTCATCCACGCGCAACCCATCCGTCTCATCCCAACGATCGGATGTTTCACGTTCGATTTTCGCGCGCACCCGTTCGATGGCGCGATACCCCTCGCCGGGACCGCAGGGAACGCTGCGTTTCACAATCGCATAGCGCGGGAGCGTACGCGCTCGTTCCGACAGAGTGGCGCCACTTTGCGCCAGGCTTTCCAGCACCAGCGTCATAACCAGAAAACCGTCGAATCCAAGGCTAAAAGCGGCCAAAGCGGCGCTGCCGCTGCCCTCGCCGCCCAGTATGGCGGCTTCGTCGCGGAGGGCCGCGATCACATGCGCCTGGCCGACGGGCGTCTTGATCAGTAGCGCTCCGTATCGCGCCGCCAGGTCGTCGATCGCGCGCGTCGTGCAGCAATTGGTGACCACAGGGCCCGGCCGATGCCGTAGAATATGATCCGCGATCAAGGCGAAGGTCATTTCTTCACTCAACGGCTCACCTTTCTCAGTGACCAAGGACACGCGCCCCATGTCGCTGCTGAACACGAAGCCGGCGGCGGCGCCGAGGGGGCGCATCAGGGAAGCGATGGAGCGCGCGGTTCTCGGACGCGGTTCGGGATCGCGGGCGGGAAAAGGCGTGGGGTCGCCGTTGACAGTGATCAGATCCACGCCGAATCGTCGGGCCCACGGTTCCAAAAAAGCGCAGCCCGCCCCGCCCGCCGGGTCGGCGATGATGCGATAGCGAGCCGCGCGAATCGCCTCGGCATCAACCAACTGGGCGAGGGTGTCGAAATAGCTGTCCGCGTAATCGCGCACCTCTCGCCGCATGCCGATGAATCGCGCATCGCAATCCGCAAAGGCGCCTGCATGGAAACCATCCAGGACCTGTTCGCCGACGGCTGGATCCAGGGGACCGCCGTCGGGTCCGACCAGCATCAACGTATTCCATCCGACCGCATGGTGCGCGCCGGAAATGGAGATGGCGCCGGCGGCGGCACGTCGCGGCGCATAGAACTGCAGGATCGGCGTCGGACAAACCCCGAAATCTTCAATTTCACAGCCCGCGCTCATGAGAGCCGCGACGGCTGCCGCATGGAGCATAGGGCTGGAGGCGCGTGGATCGCGCCCCAGCAATACGCGCCCGCGTTCAATATAGGCGGCGAACGCTGAGACGTAATCCAGCGCGACGGAAGGCGTCAGCGATTCGCCGACGAATCCGCGCAAGCCGAAGTTCGACAAGCGCAACGTCTTCATCCGTCTTCTTTCCGCTCCCCTGAGGCGATAATCCAAATACAGACTTCATACAGAGCGACCAGCGGCAAGGCCATCACCAATTGTGTCATCACATCCGGCGGGGTGAGCACGGCCGCCACGATAAACATCAGCACAATCGCATGACGGCGATATTGGCGCAAGTGTGCGGCACGGACGACCCCAAGCCGGCCGAGGATAACGAGGATAACCGGCAATTCGAACACCAGTCCGAACGCCAATAGCAATTGGAGCGCGAAAACCACGTAGCTGGCGACGATCCACTCGGGGCGCACCCCCATCCACGTGTGCAGCGAGAGCATAATCCGCAACGCCAACGGAAGCGTCAGCGCATAGCCCATGGTCACGCCGAGAACGAAGAGTCCGCCGGCGGCCACCAACGCGCGCGAAACGAGGCGGCGCTCGCGGCGCGTTAAGCCGGGAAATATGAATCGAGCCGCAAAAAAGATTAGTAGCGGCGAGCTGGCGATCAGCGCCGTCCAAAAACTGATGCGCATCGCCAGGGAGAAGGCGCCGCCTACTTCCAGCGAACGCAGGAACGGCTCAGGATTGCCGAGGACACGGTCCAAAGGACGGCGGATCAGCACGAACACCCTCGGTGCCAGCGGGATCGCGGCGACGAATGCCGCCGCAAAAGAGAATGCCATGTGCAGCAGGGTCTTCCGCAAATCCTCCAAGTGATCGAGGAACGGTTTGGGCGCGTCCTCGATGATCTCATCCCGCGGTTTGTTCGTCGTCATGCGATTCGGGTTTTTCGTTCCGCGGGGGGGATGGCGGCGCGTCAGCCGCGTTCATCATTTCATCGCGAATCTCGCGGGCCGACCGACGGAACTCTTCCAGCGCCCTTCCGAGACTGCGAGCGATCTCGGGCAGCTTGTGAGCCCCGAACAGAAGCAGAAACACGACGAAAACCAGGAGAATTTCGCCGGTTCCCGGCGAACCTCCGAAGAACGCCAACGTCACCGATGCCGCCTCCATATCCGCTCCCGTCCGCGCCTGCCGGCCCCGCAACGGTGACGACATGCGGCGGTTTCTACTGGATGATCACAAACTCGCCGCGGCGGTTCAACCGCCAAACGGCCTCACCCGTGCCTTCTGCCGCCGGACGCTCTTCGCCGTAGCTAACCGTCTGGATAATGCTGGGATCTATGCCCAAACCCGTCAAATAAGCACGAATCGCCAGCGCACGCCTTTCGCCCAACGCCAGGTTGTATTCCGCGCTGCCGCGCTCGTCGCAATGTCCTTCGATGATCAAGCGCAGTCGGGAGTTAGCCCGCAAATAGTCGGCTACTTTCTCAATTTTCGGGCGTTCGGACGGCCTCACTTGGGAGCTGTCATAATCAAAATAGACAGGCTCAAATTTCACCGCAAGCGGTGCACCCTCGATGCGTTCGTCGCCCATTCCGACGTCCTGAATGCCGAATTCCGGATCCACGACCACGCCGGTGCCACCGGGGCCCGCATCCGGGGTCCGTCCACGCCGCCAGCTCTTACAGCCGCTAGCGGCCCCTACCATCAACACCACCGACAACAGAGTATACCATCCACGCCACTTCATCATTTGAACTCTCTCCCTGCGAATGGGTCCGCCAACCGGTTCATCTACGGCGACCATGCGGGCGAAAACCAATCGCCCGTTGTCAGCAAAGGTACCGGATCACTTCCTCGAATGTCAACAAGGTACACGCCCGACCTGCCACCGGCTTTGCGCACCGCCGCCAAATGTCGTCCATCGCGCGCCCATGAAGGATCCTCCCAATCCGCGCCGTCGCTGCCGAGCGTGCGCGTCTCGCCTGTGGCCGGATCCGTGATCGCCAGTTGGTAGCGGCCGCCCACGTTCTGGGCATGTGCGATCAGTCCATTGCGGCCCCAGTCTGGTGCGACATTCTCCGACCCTCTCATTGTGAGACGTCGTGGGGCCCCTCCCTCGCGCCCGATGATATAGAGATGCGGCCGCCCCGTGACATCCGATACATACACAATGTGATTGCCGTCGGGCGACCACGAAGGGCTCGCTTCCGCGGCTCGTGGTGTATTCGTCAGGCGTGTCAGCATACCATCTTGGAGACGCCGTACGTAAAGTTCCGGATTGCCATCCCGCGAGAGAATCAGCGCCACGAATCGGCCATCCGGTGACATTGCACCGCCGGCATTCAAACCCGGAAAGGCCGCCAGCCGAGTGCGCTGACCTTGCGTCAAATCAATCATCAACACGTCCGGAAACCGTTTGAGGTAGGAGGTATAGACAATGCGCTTGCCGTCCGGGCTCCAGCGTGGGTAAAGGCTGATCGTATTGTCCCGAGTGATCTGTCGGAGATTTTCACCATCTGAATCACAAATGAACAGCTCCTTGGCCGTGCCGCGTTTGCCGATGACCGCCAGCCGGCTTGAAGCGAATCCAGGACGCCCCGTCACCGCTTCCACGATCTCGTCAGCCGCCACATGCGCAAGGCGTCGGGCCTCTGCGACCGCGCTGCGGTATTCCCGGGCCAGCAAGGACCGCCCCGTAGCGGTGTTCACCACCTGTAACCGAGCCTCTACGGCCTCGCTTCGGGCTGTTGCCGTCCCACTCAGACGAAACTCGCCGCGCCCCGGACCGACGGTTTCGAACCATCCTGATCGTGCCAGGTCCGCGCGTAGCGTCCGCGCAAAAACCGCCGACGCCCCCTCTGCCGATGCGCTCAATCCCGAATCGTCCAGTGCGATCCGCTCACTACCGCGTTTTGTGATGACGACATCCTGCGCCGCTGTCCGGATGGCTCCAAAAAGAATCGCCGTCAAAAACAAGTGCTTCATGCTTTCTTTCATGCTCATGGCAAGGCATCATCGCTCGGACCTTATCCGATGAAGCGCGATTCTGGCAAGGCTGAGCCTTGGTCTTTTTTTTCGACGGCGTCTGACCCTGTGGAGGCTCTCTATTTCTTGCCCCACCCCAGTCGTGTGACGCCACACCGTGCAGATCCAAGGTCTTCGATCCCCGCCCTTTTCCGACCGTGAAGATTATGGCATATTGACCGCATGGCCAATAATTCCGATACCGTCCGATCCGATCAAGTGGACGTCCAATGCGACAACGCTTTCGCCGCTGACTCCGCGGCGGGCGAACGTCTGGCAAGATGGGGCCGGTGTTCCGTTATTCTGAGATGGCGCTGGCGGCAGATCGCCTCGTTGCTGGGTCCCACCACGGGGCAAGTCTGTCTCGAAATCGGTGCCGGTTCGTTGGGAACGCTCTTGCGGAGAAACGGCGGTGAATGGCACAGTGCGGACCGCGGCAATGCGGCAGTGGCGCGGCTACACCGCCTCTATGGCACGTGCGCCGCGGCCATCGAAGCGGACGGACATCTGCCATTTCCGAACGGGTATTTCGACGCGGCCGTTGTGACCGATACGCTGGAACGCTGGCCCACCGAAACGCCGCTAATCGCTGAGATTCATCGAACGCTCAAACCGGCCGGTCGGCTGATTATTGAGACCCCTTTTCTCAAAAAATCCCTGTTGCACCCTCTGCGCCGCGCGCTCGGATTCAGCGACGAGCGACTAGGACGAGTGCGAGTCGGATACACGGAATCCCACCTCTACGAGGTGTTGAAGGACGGTTTTGACGTGCAAGAGGTTCGGGTTTATTCGGGCTTTTTCGCCGAGCTCTTCGAGTGGCTAGCCCGATGGGTCGCCGAGCGCCGCGTGCAAGGTCCGCCCGCCTGGACCGCAGAAGAGCTCGATACGAGGGAATTCGGCAGGCTGATGCGCATCTATGGGATCCTCTTTCCTGCCGCGTGGGTCGGGGCATTCCTCGACCGGATATTGCCGTTGCGCGGTCACCGCATCGCATTGCGAGCCAAACGCCGACTCTGGATTCCTCGAAAGACGCCCGTCCTGCGTGACGGCCGCTCGATTGCGGAGGCGACGCTGCGTGCGCGGATCGGCACGGCATCGCCACTGGCCGATCTCAAACGGCCATGAAAAGCGATCGCATCAGGTCCCGTGCGGCCGTGCATTCCCGCAGCCGTTTTCTCCTCTACACCACACGCGATGCGATGACGGCCCCGTCGAGGCTGAGCGTCGTTTCCTCGAGGATCAGGTCCCTGCGTCCACTGCGTCGCACGGCCTCTGCCGCGATGGCCGTCAACCCGCCGCAGCAGGGCACTTCCATCCGCACGACGATTGCTTTGGGAATGGTCGGATCGGCGAAAATCGCCGCCAACTTGTCCACATAAGGCTCCGTGCGATCCAGTTTTGGGCATGCGACAACGACCGATCGGCCGCGCAGAAACCGCCAGTGGGCATCCGCACTCGCCAATGGCCCGCATGTGCTCATGATGACCAATTCCTTGTGGCGGAAAAACGGCGCGCCCGGCGGTACCAGATGGAGCTGGATCGGCCATTGCCGAAGTTCGGACGGATGGACGCGAGGCGGAAGGCCGGCGCCGGTCGGCGTCGGCGTGACGGGCGCCGCCCCTTCCCCCTCGTCCCGCGCCAGCACGCGCGATCCGGGACATCCGCCGAACATCGGCATCGTGCGTGCGCCAGACGCCGCCGGGCGCGATGGTCCCACCGGTTGAGCGATTGGAGAAAGAGGGGGGATCCCCTTCGACGTGTGGCCGTGGTCATGGGTCGGGCCGTGCGCATGGGCGGCCGCCGCTTCGTCGAAACGACGCAACGCTTCAGCATCACCCGAAGCGAGGATGGCCGTGCGCGCCGCCGCTGGATCGTATTCCTCCGCTTCGCGCTCTTCGATCTTCAGCGCACCCGTCGGACATTCTCCGATACAGGCGCCAAAGCCATCGCAAAAATTCTCTTTCACGAGTTTGGCCTTGCCGTTGACGATTCGCAGCGCGCCTTCCGCGCAAGCCGTCACGCATTCGCCACAGCCGTTGCAGAGGTCTTCGTTGATCGTAATGATTTTCCGCTTCATATCGGTTCTCCGGTAGTGCGCGGGCAATATACCCGCGATCCGATTCGGACGGATTGACGCGGATCAAGAAAATGGAAAATATAAAAAGGCGGGGGCCCGTCGGCTCAGTCCGCCGTATAACCGGCCGACTCCACGGCGCGCCGCAGCGCCTCGCGCGACAACCCATGACCTCGCACAAGCGCACAGCCGGTCTGGAGACGTACTGTGGCGCTCGCGACACCGGAAACGGAGACGAGCGCGCGTTCGACCGTTCCAGCACAATGCGCGCAGCTCATCCCTCGAACTTTCAGTTCCACGGTTTCATCCGCGGGTATTGAGCCCGCTACGCGCCGAACAGCCGGTTGACGGAAGAAGGGGGCAACCAGCACCGTCAGCAGTGCCACCGCTGCCGCTTGGCCCCAAGGCCCCAAGGCGGCCATTTCGGCATGACAAACCGCACTCGGCAGGGCGGGAATCAGCCAGCGGTCGAGCAATAGCGCCGAAGCCAGCGCCGTAGCGACCAGTGTCGCTAGGTAAATGACGGAGGCCCGCGCGCCGAGCAAACGAACGAGCGTCGCCAGGGCGGCGGCATTGGTCGCCGGACCCGTGATCAGGAACACCAGCGCCGCACCGGGTGTCACGCCGGCGTGCATCAATCCCAGCGCGATGGGAATCGAACCCGTAGAACAGACATAAAGAGGTATGCCAAGCAACAGCATCGTCAGCATCGAACCGAAACCGCGTCCGATATGGTCTGCCAGAAAGCCCGGGGGAAACAACGCACCGAGGACGGCAGAAACAACGATGCCGATAAGCACCGCCCGATGAATATCGCCCGGCAGAGTGACGAAGCCATGCCATAACGCCCGCCGCCACCAAGGGCCGCCGCTGGTGTCCTCTATGCCGTTGCCCGGCGCGTCGGACTTCGCTGTCAGGTCTTCGGACCGCTCCGGCGCGAAACGATCCACTAGCAAACCGCACACCGCGCCCGAAACGAAAGCGGCAATCGGACGAAACACCGCCAACAACGGTCCCAACAGGCCCCAGGTTGCAGCGATGCTGTCCACGCCGGTCTGAGGGGTGGACATCAGGAAGGCGGCTGTCGCGCCGCGCCCCGCCCCATGGCGACGCAGGGCGGCGGTCACCGGAATGACCCCGCACGAGCATAGGGGCAAAGGCACACCGAACAAAGCCGCCTTGACCGGCGCCCACCGGGCGCGCCCGTGGAGATGGCGGGCGACCCATCGCGGCGAGAGCCACACCGAAAACAAACCCGCCACCAGAAAACCGAGAAGGAGAAACGGCGCCATGCGCCCCAACACTAGCCAGGCGCCCGAGAGGGTGTCCCACGAGAATCGGATCAGCGTGTTCATTGCTCCACACTATCGCCTATTCCGACGAAAATGCAAACCCCAGGGGGGTATTTGTGGATGACAAGACGGCGGGCCCTTCAAACAGAAAGGAACCGAAATGACCTTGTTGATTTCCAGAATGTCGAGGAGGAGGCCGGCCGGTCGGTGCCGGCGAACATCAGCCGTCTCTCAGAGAGCGGGAGACCGGTACAGACAGGGTTACTAATGCTCTCGAAATTGTCTTTACATGCTCGTTCCCTGCGGCGCGAGCAAGCTCGCGCCCTGGTATGTACATCCCCGCACGCCTGTGGGTAAGTGGGCCGTGGGGCCCTCCCAGCCCCGTAAGGCCCCACTTATCCACAGGATCGGGGATGTCTATGACTTTCTTTTTGCTTCTTTT
>CALLML010000083.1 GCA_938005705.1 uncultured bacterium | reverse complement strand
TGCGAAATCCATCCGCTCGGCATTGGCGGCAAAGAAGATCCGGTGAGACTCGTTTTCGACGCGAGGCCCGGCAAGGCGTTGAACGCGACGATGATTGATCTGGGCGACCGTTTCCGTCTGATCGTCAACCCGGTCGAGGTTATCGCGCCGCCGGCGGCGCTGCCGAAACTGCCCGTGGCGCGGGCGGTCTGGACGCCGATGCCCGACCTCGCGCGCGCGGCGGAAGCCTGGATTCAGGCCGGCGGCGCCCATCACACCGCCTTCAGCTATGACGTGACGCTGCAACAGCTTCGCGACTTTGCGTCGCTCGCAGGCGTGGAGTTAGTCTGTGTGAATGAAAGGCAATAAACCGTGCCGGTCTGCCGAGCGAGCAGGGAGTATTTCAACGCCGTGTTGGGGGATGGCGTTCCCGCCGTTCACTGCGGCACCGGCCCTCCGCTTCCGGAAACACCTTTATCTTCCGCGCCCGCCGACCGAACGAACAGGCTGGCGTTTTTTTCCCATGCACTCCCGGCTTTTCTTCTGTCCGTGAATCTGAGAGATTGGGACCGGTAGATTTTGGCGCCCGGAGCGGCGGTGGCGCGGCCGCGCGGCGCGTCAGATCCGAATAAGCATATGTGCGCAATGACTGTGGCTTGGAATGCGACGGAGTGGCAGATTCGCCCGCGCGCTCGGGCGTGCGCGCGCTGTGGACGCGCATTTAACGATGGTGAGCCGATTCGCTCCCGCCTGCTGTTTGTCGAAGGCGAAGGATATCGGCGGGAGGACATCTGTGAGGGATGCCGGACCGCGGAAGACGAAGCCTCCGTCTTCAGTTGGTGGAAGGGAATTTTCCGCGCCCCACCACCCCCGCCTCCGGAGCCGCTGAAGAAGGAGACGGCGGAATCCCTGCTGCGCAAACTGGTGGAGCAGGGCGATCCCACCCGTGCCGGCGCAATCTTCGTGCTGAGCGTCATGCTCGAACGCCGCCGCGTGCTGGTCGAGCGCGAAGTGCGGATTCATTCGGATGGCAGCCGCACCCGCATGTACGAACATCGCGGCACAGGCGAGTCCTTCATCATTCACGATCCCGGGTTGCGTCTCGCCGAAATCGAGAAAGTTCAAAGGGAGGTTCTCGAACTCCTTGGCGGCGGGGATCCCCATCGAGACAAGGGCGAAGGCCAGACGAGCGACGAACCCGCCGCGGAGCAGGAGAGTCCGCCTTGCTCGATCTGATCATCAGCCGCGCGCAAGTCTATGACGGCACCGGCGCCGCCCCGCGAATCGCCGACGTCGGAGTCCGAAGCGACCGGATCGCGTGGGTGGGTGACGCCCGAAACGTTCCGGCGCGCGAACGCATCGTCGCCGACAGCCTCTGCTTGTGCCCCGGCTTCATTGACGTACACACGCATTCCGACCGCCATGTGCTGATGTTGCCCGATGGGGCCAGCAAAATTTATCAGGGCGTCACCACCGAAATCGCCGGCAATTGCGGATCTTCTGCGGCGCCTGCCGCCCGAGAACAGACGGCGTCGCTGGCCGGCGTGGAGGGCGAGGCCGTCTATCGCTGGCGCACCGTCGCCGAATACCGCCTGTGCGTTGAACGAGCGCGCCCCGCACTCAATCTCGCCTTGCTCGTTGGCCATAACAACCTGCGTGAAACGGCGATCGGCTACGCAGACCGCCGGGCCGACTCCGGCGACCTCCGCCGGATGTCTGCCGATCTCGAGCAGGCCTTGGACGAGGGCGGATGGGGCCTGAGCACGGGTCTCATCTATTCGCCAGGACGCTACGCCGACCGAGACGAACTGATCGCGTTGGCGCGTGTCACGGGCCGGCGCGGCGGTCTTTACACCACCCATCTGCGCAACGAGGCCGGCGGGCTCCTGGAAGCGGCGGACGAGGCTTTGGATATCGGCGCAAAGGCCGACATCCGTGTGCAAATTTCCCATCTCAAAGCCGCCGGCCGTACCAACTGGCCGTTGATGGATCCGGCGCTGGATCGGTTGCGCCGCGCCGTCGCTGCCGGCCGCCCTGTAGCCGCCGACCGCTATCCATACACGGCCTCCAGCACGCGCCTGCACGTCATACTGCCCGCCGAGGAGGCGGCGGGAACACATGATGAAATCCTCGCCCAACTGCGCGATCCGGCTGTGCGCGCGCGCATCCGTGATCGCGTCCTGAAGGGCCGACCCGCCGACTATTGGGATACGATCCTCATCGCCTCGTCCGAAGTGGACAGCGGACGCTGGCAAGGCCGGCGCCTCGCCGATGCCGCTTTGGCTTGGGGCCTGGAGCCCGTGGATGCCGCTTTTCGTTTTATCGAAGAGGACGCGATGAAAACGCAGGCGATTTTCTTTTCGATGAATGAGGCGGATATGATGCGCATCCTGGCCGAACCCTACGTCATGATCGGCAGCGACGGCTCCATCCGAACCACATCCGGCCCGCTCGCCGGCGGCCATCCGCATCCGCGCTCGTTCGGGGCCCATGCGCGGTTTCTGCGGATGGCGCTCGACGGGAAAACCGTTTCCGTCGCCGAAGCGATTCGCAAAATGACCTCGCTGCCGGCCGAAACCTTCGGCATCCATGGCCGCGGCGTCATTCGCGAAGGGGCTTTTGCCGATCTGGTGCTCTTCGATCCCGTTCGTGTGCGCGATCGTGCCACCTATGAGCAGCCGCTTCAATACGCGGAAGGATTCGACACCGTGATTGTCAACGGCGTCGTCACCTTGCGCCGCGGCAGGCCTACCGGCGCGCGTGCGGGCCGATTTCTCGATCGGAGAAACGTGGCATGAGAGGGGCGTTCATCGCCACATTTTCCAAGGCTTGGAAAACTTCGCCCGGATTTTTTCCAAGCCTTGGAAAACGAAACCGCCACTGCTTCCAAGCCTTGGAAAATGGGAGCGGTTTTTCTTCCAAGCCTTGGAAAATTCCTGCCCCGTGTCTTCCAACCCTTGGAAAACCATGAAACGCGAATTCATCATCTGGCCGGCTATTGACCTGCGCGGCGGGCGATGCGTGCGGCTCCGACAAGGACGGGCAGCGGACGAGACCGTCTATGGCGAGGATCCGCCGGCGATGGCGCGCCGATGGGCCGCCGAGGGCGCCCGCGGTTTGCATGTGGTGGACCTCGATGGCGCCTTCGAGGGTCGACCGGCGCAACTCGATGTGGTGGGGCGCATCGTGAAGGCCGTGGCGCCGATTCCGGTGGAGCTCGGGGGCGGATTGCGGACGGACGCAGATATCCGGGCCGCGTGTGACGCCGGCGTGGCGCGGGTGATTCTCGGCACGCGCGCGCTCGGCGATCCCGCGCAGATTCGTCGGCTGGCGGCGAAATACAGCGACGCCCTCGCGGTGGGCATTGACGCGCGCGAAGGAAGGGTGGCGGTGCGGGGCTGGGTGGAGGAATCCACGTGGACGGCGATGGAAGCGGCCCGGCGGATGGCGGATTGCGGAGTGCGCACGCTGATCGTCACGGATATCGCGCGCGACGGGATGCTCTCGGGCGCGGCCGTGGATGTTATGGCGGAGATATGCGATGCCGCCCCCGCGTGCGACATCATCGCCTCCGGCGGCGTGGCCGGCCCGGAGGATATCCGGCGGCTGCTCGCGTTGAGGCGCCCGAACCTCGTCGGCGCGATTGTCGGCAAGGCGCTCTACGAGGGCGCAACGTCTCTTGGCGAATTGCAGGCGGCGGTAGACGCCGATTTCCGGCATTCGCCGCGCAGCACATCGAGCGGAGCCGCCCCTTGAGCCGCAAGCCGTCTTGGCGAATGCCGCAGAGAGGGCTGGCCGTACGGATCTCGGTGTTTACGCTCTCGGCTCATTTCGCCCCCCCGCCCATTTGAGAGCACCCTCACAGCTGTATCGTATTTGCGTGGTGAAAAGACGGCGATCGGCTTGTCTCGTTGTCAGAGATGACTTCAAAAGGGTACGATACGGTTCGTTTCAGAAATTTTTGCGGAGGATTGAATCATGCACTCACGAGTGGAATCCCGGCGCAATGCTGTTTGGGTTTTCGGCGATCAGCATCGCGGCCAAGCGCTCGGATGCCACGGCGACCCGAATCTTCATACTCCGAATGTGGATCGGTTGGCCGCCGTCGGGCTTGATTTTCCTCGAGCGGTGGCCGGTTTTCCCTTGTGCTGTCCATTTCGAGGGTCGCTGCTGACCGGACGCTATCCGCACCATTGCATTCCCGGTCACGAATATCCGATGCCCGATGGCCAGCAAACGATTGCGCATGTATTTCGCGAAAACGGATATGAGACAGCGTATTTCGGAAAATGGCATTGTGACGGTTGGAAAGAACGCGACGGACGGGCCGCCATGCATACAGTGCCGCGCGCCCGGCGCGGCGGATTCGACCTCTGGCTGGGATATGAGAACAACAACAGTCCATGGGATTCCTGGATTCACGGACACGGTCGCGATGGCAAAGAGCATCCGCACGAACGCCTGCCGACCTTCGAAACGGATGCCTTGACGGATTTGCTGATCGAATGGATTCGCGACCAGGCGCGGCGACAACGTGAAGGGTGCGGAAGGCCGTTTTTTGCCGTGCTTTCGGTTCAGCCGCCTCATAATCCCTGTATCGCGCCGACCGAATGGATGGGGCGCCACACGCCGGGAGAGTTGCGATTGCGACCCAATGTGCCGAATGTCGCCTCCGTAGAGGCGCGGGCGCGGCGTGAACTCGCCGGCTATTATGCGCAAATCGAAAATCTCGATTGGAATCTGGGACGTATTCGCGACACCTTGGCCGCTGAAGGGCTTCTCGACGACACCCATCTGATTTTCTTTTCCGATCACGGCGACATGATGGGCAGTCATGGCCATTTCCGAAAGACCACACCGTACGCAGAGTCCATCGATATCCCTCTCATCATCGGCGGCTTGCGTGACCTATATGACGGGCGTGGCGGACGTGCCGAAAATGTCCTCGTCAATCATGTGGACATGGCGCCCACGACTCTAGGGCTCTGCGGCATCCGACCACCGGACTGGATGGAGGGGACGGATTATTCTTCTCTGCGGCGGGGTGGCGAACCGCCGGAAATCCCGGACAGCGCCTACCTCCAGTGCATCATCCCGACCGGCCATGCCGAAAGCGTCAATCGCCCTTGGCGAGGTCTGGTGACGCGGGACGGTTGGAAGTACGTCTGTTTCGAGCGGGTGCCCTTTCTTCTCTTCAATCTGAACGAGGACCCATACGAGCAAGTGAATCTGGCTCACAATAACCGATATCGGACCGAGCGCCGTCGTTTGCAGGAACGCCTCGCTCAGTGGATTGCCGATACGGGCGATCGATTCGACTTGCCCGAAGAGGTCTGAAATAGACAGGAATATGAGATCGGGCGTCCGACCTCGGACAAATGAATGATTGTCAAGGGGCAGCGCGTTGACTGATATGTGCCCGGTACGGCGTTGGAAAACCCGTGATCTTTGAATCGCAACGCGACGGCCTATCCATCAGAGCAAGACAAAAAACGGAAGAAGGAAAACAGCGTCATAAATTAAGCCAATTTCCTTTAACGGCGAATAACGATCCGCGATGCCCTTTTCATTTTGTCCTTGCCCGGAAGGCCAACATCGAGCCGGACACAGCCGTCCGCCTTTCGGTTCTGGCGGCAAACAGGCTTGACGAGCCGGCCCAGAAGTCTGATAGGGGGATCGAACAAATGTTTCTCGCCACGAGTATGGTGAGACGTCATGGGGAAGTGAGCGCATGGACGGAATTGTTTTTAACCTTGGTGTAGCCGGGCCGATCATGCTGCCCTTTTTGGTTTTTTTGGCGCGGATCGTCGACGTGAGTCTGGGCACACTGCGGACTGTGCTCATCGCGCGCGGGGTGCGATGGCTCGCCCCGTTAATTGGGTTCGTGGAAGTGCTCATCTGGATCACGGTTGTGGCCCAGATCGTGCGGCAGGTGGGGCACTGGGGAACGTATATTGCCTACGCTGCCGGCTTCGCGTGCGGGACGTGGGTAGGCATGCTCATTGAGGAACGAATCGCGTTAGGCACCGCGCTGGTGCGCGTAATTCCTCAGATAGATGCCGATGCGCTCGCGGCGCGGTTGCGCTCCGAAGGCTTTGGTGTGACGGCCGTGAACGCGCAGGGGATGCAGGGGCCGGTTCAGGTGCTTTTTACCGTTGTGCGGCGCGGAGATTTGAGGCGCGTATTGGACCTCGTGCGATCCTACAATTCGCGAGCTTTTGTCACCGTGGAGGATGTGCGCGATATACGCCAGGGATATTTGCGTGTGCATCGAGGCTGAACCCGGAAGGATGGAGGCCGGCGGCATATTGCCGAATGTCACGGCCGCATATGCAGTGCCGAGAAAAAGGAGATCAAATGAATGCGGCCGGAAAATGGAACTGGACGGCGCTGCGCGCCAGCGCGGGCGATATCCTGCGCCGTCTCCGTCGAGCGAGGTCAGTGGGGGAGGCGCGGCGGGTGCTTTATCAGTATGTGACGATGCGGCAATATGGTGTGGCGGAGGATCGTCACAGGGATTCCGTTTACTACATTGCACGCGATTGCGCGCGCGCCTTGCGGGGCATGTTCACAGAAAGAGCTGAGCGTCTGTCGGAGGTCAGCCTGGCTGCCGTACTCCGCGATCTGTCGCGCGGCCGATGCCGCCACGTCCTGAACGAGGCTTTTTATGCGGAAATGATCCATCTCTTCGACGGACTCAAGGGCCGGGCCGTTCTTTCCGCCGAGCTGCTGGAGAACAACGCCACGGCACTCAAGGGACGCGCCGCCGCCCTCGCGCGATCCGACGAACTGGATCGGCTCTGGAATTACTGCGCGTCATGGATGGAGCGTTATGAGGATGGCCTTTCCAAAACGGCGCGTGCACGGCGAGAAGCCCGTCGCCGTCGCATCCTGGACGCGCTCGGAGGCGCGGAATCCGACTGGAGCGACTGGCGGTGGCAATGCGCCCACGTGCTGGTTGAACCCAAAATGCTGGTCGCCGCAGTTGACCTTTCTGAGGAGGATCGGGCGGCGGTTCAGGCGGCCCACGAGGCGCGGGTGCCGTTCGGCGTGACCCCTTATTACGCCTCCCTGATGGATGACGGGATGGAGCGCCGCCGTGATCGCGCGATCCGGGCCCAGGTGTTGCCGCCGATGGACTATGTGCGCCGCATGGCGTCTGCGCGGGAGGCGCGCGGGTGTCTGTTCGATTTTATGCTGGAGCATGATACCTCGCCGGTAGAGTTGGTGACCCGCCGTTATCCCGCCATTGCGATCCTCAAACCGTTCAACACTTGTCCCCAGATATGTGTGTACTGCCAGCGGAATTGGGAAATCGAAGCCCCGATGGCACCGAACGCCCTGGCGCCTTGGTCGGTCATCGAAGCGGCGTGCGCCTGGATTGAAGCACACCCGGCCGTCCGCGAAGTGCTCGTGACCGGCGGCGATCCGCTGGCTTTGGATGATGATGCGTTGCTCCGCGTGCTGGAGCGACTGGCGGCCATTCAGCATGTGGATTTGATTCGTATCGGTACACGAGTTCCCGTGACGCTGCCGATGCGGATCACTGAAACGTTGGCCGATCGCCTGGCTCGTTTGCGTATTCCCGGTCACCGGGAAATCGCCGTGGTAACGCATGTCGAGCATCCCTACGAAGTCACACCAGACCTGACGGCCGCCGTAGAACGACTTCGACGGCGGGGCATCGGTGTCTACAACCAGCTCGTTTACACTTTCTATGTTTCCCGACGATTCGAAGCGACCGCCCTGCGTATGCTGCTGCGACGAGCAGGCATTGACCCGTACTACACCTTCCTGCCCAAGGGGAAAGAAGAGGTGGCCGATTATCGAGTACCGCTTGCGCGGTTGCTCCAGGAACAGAAAGAGGAAGCTCGTTTGCTCCCTGGAACTCGCCGCGCGGACGAGGCAGTCGTCAATTTGCCGGGACTGGGAAAAAACAATATTCGAGCGGCACAACACCGCGATCTTCTCAGCATTCGACCGGACGGGGCGCGCGTGTATGAATTCCATCCCTGGGAAAAGAATGTGGTCCATCGCGTCTCATATATTGGGACCGATGTGCCCATTCTTGATTATCTTCGACGCCTCGAGGCGGTGGGCGAGAACCCCGATGATTATTCAAGCATCTGGTATTATTTCTGATGTCTCTGGAACATATCGCCGAACAAAGATGAGGCGTCTGCCAAGGGCGATCTTTGAACGTTGTCCTTCGATGGCGCGAGGCAAAAGAGGCGAGGCCAAGACAGAAGACGGCCATCGCATTCTGCGGCCTGCGTCTAACCGTCCGACCATAACCCATTCGTGATTAACAATTTCTCTTGGCCTGCGATGGAATTGGAGGGGCAGCTTCCCCGCCGTCCGCGATTGCTCCCGCAACCTGTTGCCCACGTTAAAGCCCAAGGGTCGAAAAATTCTTATTTTTTTCAGGAGGGGCGGGGAAAACCCGCGAATGGCGCGGGGTCGTTGGGGTAAACGATTTTCGTCTCCCTTCGCCGGCGCCTGTATGGGCCGCTCATTCCCCGCAGCGCAACCGGCTAGAGATAACCAGTATTATCTTGTCAGACGAGGTTACATGGCGTTTATTGAACAGATGAGCAGGAAAGGCCTTTGAGGTGTCGTGAGAGATCAACAAAAAACGCAATTTGGAAACCGAGCGGCGGGAAATGGCGTTTGGATAGCAGCAGTGTGGATGCTGGTGGTAACGGGATGCGGAAGGACGACCTCCCAACATGCCGATACGAAGCCGGAGATGGCCTTGCCTGCTCAGCTCGAGCAAGGCGCGGAAATATCTGTCGGCCTTGCGAGAGACATGGAACGTGCAATCTCGCGTGTGTATCCCGCAATTGTTCGTCTGGATGTCATCTCAGAACAGGCGGCGGACGGCCGCATGAAGAAGGAGCGGGGGTTTGGGAGTGGCGTGATCATTCGTTCGGATGGTTATCTGATCACGAATCATCACGTAGCCGGACGTGCGCGTCGCATTCGATGTCGTCTGGCCAGCGGCGAGGAGGTCGAGGGTCGGATCGTCGGAACCGATCCGCTCGCCGATGTGACGGTGGTGCGATTGGATTTGGAACAGCGGAAAAGTGCCGAACCGCTTCCGACGGCTGAATTCGGGGATTCAGATGCGCTGCGGGTGGGCGATATTGTATTGGCCATGGGTAGTCCTGGGGGCGTCTCGCAGTCGGTGACGCGCGGAATCGTCAGCAATACGGCTTTGATTCTGCCGAGTGGTACATTGACACTGGACGGCGAAAATGTAGGTTCTCTGGTCCGATGGATTGCGCATGACGCCCAGATTTTTGGGGGGAATAGCGGGGGGCCGCTGGTGGACATGCAGGGACGGATTGTCGGAATCAACGAAATCGCATTCGCTGGTATCGGCGGCGCTATCCCTGGAAACCTGGCGCGTTCCATTGCCGAACAGATCATCGAAAAAGGGCGAGTGGATCGAAGTTGGATCGGTTTGATCACCCAGACCCGTCCCAAGAGTCTGCCTGTGGAAAAAGGCGTTCTCGTTGCCAGCGTGATGCCCGATTCTCCGGCGGAGGAGGCGGATTTACGACCCGGTGACATCCTCCTGAGCTACGACGGTGTCGAGGTGGATGGCTCCATGCCGGAAGACCTCCCCCTCTTTAACGTCCTGGTGGTTTCGACCCCCATCGGGAAGGAAGTCGTGGTCAAATATCTGAGAGACGGCGAAGAGCGTGAGGCGCGACTGCGCACCCGCCGTCGCGAACCCGCGCGCGGGCGCGATCGGTTGCTGCGATCCTGGGGAGTGACCGCACAGGACTTCACCCTGTTTTCCGCGATGGCATATCTTCGCGAGAGCACCGATGGTGTGATCGTCAGTTCTGTCAGCGCGGGAGGGCCCGCCGCGCAGGCAGAACCTCCCATCCAACCCGGAGATGTGATTATAGCGGTGGAAGGAGAAACCGTGGTCAACCTGGAGGCGCTGGAAAAGAAGACGGAAAAAATACTGGAAGGCCGCGTAGGGGCGCATCCCGTGTTGGTGGCTTTTGAACGGGGGCGGAGCCGTTTTCTCTCGGTTGTGCGTATCGGACAACCCCCTCGGCCGGATCGTCCGGAACGAACGAAACGCCCGGATTTTCCGGCGGTCGTGCAGGCGGTGCCAACCTCACTCGCCGAGGTATTGGGTTTGCCGGACACCGGCGGCATACGGGTAGCGTATGTTTTCCCGGGGCTGTCCGTGGATCAGGCAGGTATCCAAACGGACGATATCATCATAAGTTTTGACGGCGTTCCTGTACGGGCCCGTCGCCCGGAAGACGCCATGCAATTTGTCCGGCAGATTCGGGCTCGCAAAAGCGGGTCGGTGATTCCAGTCGAGTTGCTGCGGAAAGGCGAAAAAATCCGCGTGGAACTGACTTTGGCAGAGAGCATGGATGCAGCGGCGGAGGCGGACCGCTATGAGGCGCGCTTGCTGGATTTCGACGCGCGCGCGCTGACCTTGCAGGATCGCGCCTTGCGGAAACTCCCTGACGATTTCAAGGCCTTGTTAGTCGAGCGGGTCGAAGAGGCCAGTGCCTCGGAATTGGCCGGCCTGCGCACGGGAGATCTGTTGATATCTATCGCGGGCCGACCTATATCAGACACGGCTGCGTTGGAGGAGATCGTCAAAGCGCTGGAAAAAGAAAGGCCGCGGTATGTTGTGCTATTTGTGCGACGCGGCGTCAATACGATGTATTTGGAAGTCGAACCGGATTGGAATCGGGACCATACGGTGTCGCAGGTTACGGGTCTGGAGATCGGGCAATAGAACAATGGCATCAGCAAGGAGTATTAGCCATGAAAATAGGACTGAGTCTGTTGGCTTGCGCTATTGCATTAAAGTCGTTTGCGGGACCGTTGGAAGACAACGCCAGGAGACTGCTGGCAGAATATGGCGAGTCGGTGGTGTCGTTTCGGGCCGTCGTCCGCGTGGAGGCGCCCGGCATGACGCGCGGACCACAAGAAAGAGAGATCACCGGCTGGGGGACGGTGGTGGCTTCCAACGGCCTCACGGTGGTCTCGGCCACGTCGTTGTCGCCGTTGAGCGGACTCACAGAAGCCTTTGAGATGACTGGCGTTCGGCCCACGACGTCCGTATCGCAGATTCGAATTCGGCAAAAGGACGGTAACGAAATACCGGCTCGTCAGGTTCTCACCGATGATGAGTTGGATGTTACTTTTCTTTTGCCGGAGAATCGGGAAGATCGCTCAATTTCATGGCCAAAGCCGGTGGTCTTTACGGCCGGCGTAAGGGCGCAGGTCTTTGATACGCTTATCGGATTGGCCGGGACGGGGGAAATGTTTGGCTGGCTACCGGCTGTCGGTTCCGCGCAGGTCAACGGCGTGGTGGAGCGCCCGCGCCGAATGTATTTGATAACTCGTCCATTCAGTAATGCGGTTGGGACGCCGCTCTTTCTGCCGGATGGCCGACCACTGGGACTGGCGGTGGTCCGACGCGAGACGATGCCGGGCCGTACCAGTCGTGGCCCGCAGGTGCAACAGGCGGTGGTGGTGCTGCCGGCGGAGGATTTGGCGGAGATGATGACACGCGCGATGAAAGCGGCGGAGGCGGGGAACTGAGCCGATGAAATGCACCGGATCGTGTGTCGTGTGGGCGACCGTGGTTGCGGTCAACATGGTATTCGCGGAATCTGTCGAAAGCATAGGTCGCAATGTCGCCGCCAAATTTGCGTCGGCGGTTGTCCCCGTCACGGCGGTATTGAAGGTAGAAGCGCCGGGGGTGCCCGTGGGTGAACAGGAGCGACCGATCGATTTGTTTGGAACGGTGGTATCCATGGACGGTCACGTCGTACTTTCCGCGACATCGCTGTCCCCCCTCAATAATGTGGGCAATATGGACGAAGAGATGCTAATGGGTGGGGCACGTCCAACAACCACTGCGACACGAATCAAGGTCCGACTGGGCGACGGTATTGAAATTCCGATGAAGCAGGTGCTCACCGATGACGAGTTGGATATCGCATTGCTCGCTCCTGAGCCGGAAGAGGGCAAACCGACCCGAAAGTGGCCGTCCCCGGTGGTGTTCGTCCGGGGAGTGGCCGCGGATCTTTGTGATGAGGTCTTCACCGTGGGGCGGTCGGGGGAATTATTCAATTGGGCACCGGTGATCGGACGCCAACAGGTCATTTGCCGCGTGGATCAGCCTCGACGAATGTATGTCACCGCGGGAGCCTATTCTGGAGGCGTGGGAACTCCGGTATTTTTGACGGACGGCCGCCCTCTTGGTCTGATGGTCGTGCGGCGTGAGCCCGCCGCCCCCCGGCCGGGACGTCCACTGCCATTCCAGCAAGCTATTGTCGTAATATCCGGGGACGATCTGGTGGACGTGATTGAACAGGCCCGATCATCGGCGGCCGCACGTCGCTCTGGGGCGGCGGCTGCGCCCTGAGCGTGAAGAAAGCATTGAATCGGATTTCTGGTCCGAAAAAGTCGGTCATTATGCGGACCGACAGGACACGAGGTTGCGGATCTACTCACGACCGGCCGGGACGATAAGGGGCTTGTCAGCGGACGCCTGAAACTCTTATTCAGATTCACTCTGCTGTTTGGCATTCTTCCAAATTCGTCGTATTTTGATCCCGTCGCGTCATAGGCGCTTTCGTCGATAGACATGGTCTGGAGTATAAGGTATGTGGGTGGAGACGCAGAGACCGTATCTGGTCATGGGCCTGCTGGATTATGATTCCATCGCCTATGCCATCGGCGAGCGAATCGTTGAATTCGGCGGACGGGTGATCTATACCGCGCAAAATGAACGGATGAGCCGTATCTTCCTCGATCGCCGTGCCCGCGCGGAGGCCCGCGCGCGTGAGGATCTGGACGTTCGCTATTGTGACGTAACCTCGGAAAAGGAAATTGCCACGCTATTCGCGAATCTCGGCCCGCTCGCGGGGGTGGTGCATTCGATCGCGTTTGCCAACCCCCGCACGTGCCTCGGCGAAGAATTTCATACGGATGCCATCGAGGATATTCTGTTTTCCTATCGCGTCAGCAGCATATCTTTCGCGCGAATTCTGTTTCACGCGGCGCCGCATCTCGCCCCCGGCGGCGCCGCCCTAGCGATGACCTTCGATACAAGCCGCGTTTATCCCTTCTACAATTGGATGGGCGTTCATAAAGCGGCTCTCGAGGCGATCGTGCGGGCTCTGGCCAGGCGGCATGGGCGCGACCAGATCCGTGTGAATGCGATTTCTTCTGGCCCCTTGCACAGCAAGGCGGCGTCCAAAATCCCCGGCTTCGGAAAGCTGGATGCCATCTGGAATCGCTCCAGTCCCTTGCTATGGGACACTATAGCTGATCGACGGGAAGTGGCCAACGCGGCGGTCTTTTTGCTTGGGCCACTATCTCGAAAAATTACCGGCCAAACTCTCTATGTGGACGGCGGAGCCTCCATCATTGGTGGAGACCTTCAGGACTTTGAGCGCGCTTCCGAAAGCGGGGTAGGCGATCAAACCTCGCGATCGAGCGAGCGGTATTGAATGGCCTCCTGGACATGAGTGCTTTCTACGGTTTCGGAGCCCGCCAGATCGGCAATGGTGCGCGCGACCTTTAGAATGCGATCGTAGGCGCGGGCGCTGAAGTGCAGCTCCTGAATGGCCATTCGAAGTAATTGTTGGGCGTCGTCCGAGGGATGGCAAAATTGCTGGGTGTCCTTGGCGCGCATATCGGCGTTGCAGTGAATACGTGGACGCCCTCGAAAACGTTCCTGTTGCACCCGGCGCGCCCGTAGAACCCGCTCGCGGACGGAGGCCGAAGGCTCCCCGCGTTCCATCGAAGCTAAGTCGCTGTATCGAACTGCCGGTACTTCGATGTGAAGGTCAATACGGTCCAGCAATGGGCCGGAAATGCGGTTGCGGTAACGCTGAATCTGCGGCGGTGAACATCGGCAGTTTCGACGGGGATCCCCCAAATACCCGCACGGACAGGGGTTCATCGCTGCGACGAGCATGAATCGGCATGGAAAGGTGACACTCGCGGCTGCGCGAGCGATGGTCACGACCCCCTCTTCCAAAGGCTGGCGAAGCACCTCCAAAACATTCCGGTGGAATTCGGGCAGCTCATCGAGAAATAACACACCGTGATGAGCCAGACTGACTTCGCCCGGCATCGGGTGGGTTCCGCCGCCCAACAGGCCCGCGTCAGATATCGTGTGATGGGGCGCCCTAAAAGGGCGTTGCGCAATCAGAGGCTGATGGGAAGGCAGCGTGCCGGCGATGCTATGAATCTTGGTGACTTCGAGGGCCTCTTCGAGCGTGAGGGGGGGAAGAATGGTCGGCACACGTTTGGCCAGCATGGTCTTCCCCGTGCCGGGCGGGCCCATGGCCAAGAGATTGTGGCCGCCGGCGACAGCGATTTCGATCGCCCGTTTCGCGCTCTCTTGTCCCTTCACATCGGCAAAGTCTTCCTCATAGAACGCGGCCTCGGCGAATGCCGCAGCCGGATCGACTTTCAAAGGTTCGATTGAAAGCCGGCCCGCAATAAAGTCCGCCGCCTCGCGCAAGGAATCCACCGGATAGACCGCCAGCCCCTCAACCACAGCCGCTTCTTCGGCATTTTCCGGCGGCACCAGGATGCCCTCGCGCCCTTCGCGGCGCGCGCTCAGGGCGATTGGCAGCACGCCCCGAACCCGGCGCACTTCACCGCTCAAGGCTAGTTCCCCGACGACACAAAAACGTTCCAAACGTTCCGAGTCTATATCGCCGGTAGTCGCCAACATGCCGAGTGCGATGGGAAGATCGAAGCTCGGTCCCTCCTTCCGAATGTCCGCCGGAGCGAGATTGACGGTGACGCGGCCCATCGGCGGTTGGAACGCGGAGTTGAGAAGAGCGGTGACGACGCGGTCTCCGCTTTCTTTGACGGCCGCATCGGGCAACCCCACGATAACAATCTTGAAGTCGCCGTGGCCAGCGTTAACCTCAATCTCCACCGGATAGGCGTCGACTCCCAGCACCGCCGCCGAATACAACCGGGCGAGCAATTTTCCTCTCCTTCGCGGTCTTATCGTCCGCGCGGTCATCATACGGAGCAACGTGTCTGTTCACAAGTACGGACCAACGACTCCTTTCGTTTTTCCGAATCTGTGTTAAGATGTCTCCGCCATGCAAGCGATGGTGTTGACGGGAAAGCGTCGGATGGAAATGCGCAAATCGCCGGAACCCGCCCTCAGGGATGCGCGAGACGTTTTGTTGCATGTAGAATCGGTTGGCGTTTGCGGGTCAGATA
Organism: uncultured bacterium; assembly: GCA_938005705.1. GTDB lineage: Bacteria > Verrucomicrobiota > Kiritimatiellia > PWTM01 > PWTM01 > CALLML01. The sequence continues at coordinate 16,438 of CALLML010000083.1, read as the reverse complement.
TTCACTATTACACCGAAGGCAGGATCGGTTCTCAAGTGGTGCAGGGCCCTTTCACCCTCGGACACGAATGTTCCGCCACCGTATTGGAAGTCGGACCAGCGGTGCGTCGATTGCGGCCGGGCGATCGGGTAGCCATCGACCCGGCGGTTGCGTGCGGCATATGTGATCAGTGCCAGAGCGGACGTCGGCACACTTGCCGTCGTCTTCGCTTTCTTGGCTGCCCAGGCCAGATGGAAGGATGCCTTTGTGAACGGCTTGTCATGCCGGAGGAATGCTGCTATCCGGTGCCCCTGGAAATGAGTTTCGATTTGGCGGCGCTGGTGGAGCCACTTTCGATCGGCATATATGCTGTACGACTGGCGAATTTGCGTGCAGGTCAGGCGGTCGGCATCCTCGGTGCCGGGCCCATTGGATTGTGCGTGCTTATCGCAGCGCGCGAACGGTCGGCGGAACCGATTTATGTCTCGGAGCCCCTCGCTTCGCGCCGTGCAGTGGCGGAGACGTTAGGAGCGGCTTGGGTCGGGAATCCGTACGAGGAAGATATTTACGGCGTAATCGAGGCCAAGACCCCCCTCCTATTGGATGTTGTTTTCGAGTGTTCGGGGAAGCAGGAGGCGATAGATGTGGGTGTTCGCCTTCTTAAACCGGGCGGATCGCTTATGCTCATCGGCATTCCGGACGTCGAGCGCATTACGTTCGATATTGACACGCTGCGTCGTCGGGAAATCCGCGTCCAGAATGTGCGGCGCCAGAATGAATGTGTTGATGCCGCCATTGAGCTGTCCTTGCGACGCCCGGCGGAAATAGGGCGTCTTCATACCCACACCTATCCGTTCGAACACACGGTCAAGGCCTTTGATCTGGTAGCAGCGTACCAGGACGGCGTTGTAAAAGCTATGATTCATATGAGGTAGGGCGTCTGTGTCGCTTTTAGCGCGGGTGTTATCCATCAAGGGCGTTTTTTTCGGCCTTTCAGAGCGGGATTTGCTTCCAGAACCGATCGAACAATTCCGGCGATGGTACGCCTTTGCTCGGCGTGCCGGATGTCCCTGGCCTAATTCTTTTGCATTAGCCACGGTGGGGTTGGATGGACGTCCCGCGGTACGGATGATGCTCCTCAAAGGCGTGGATGAACGCGGCTTTGTCTTTTTCACGCATTATGTTGGGCGCAAGGCCTCGGAAATGCAACGTACGCCGTATGCCGCCATGGCTTTTCATTGGATTGAACTGGTGCGACAGGTCCGCATCGAGGGATCCATAGCACGCTTGAGCTGGGAGGAATCCAATGCTTATTTTCAGAGCCGTCCTCGGGCCAGCCGCATCGGGGCGTGGGCCTCACGCCAGAGCGAACCGCTGGAATCTCGCTCGTTGTTTAACACTCGTTTTCGTGAATTCGAAAGGAAATTCCAGGGGCAGGAAGTACCATTACCCCCCCACTGGGGTGGATATCGTTTGAAACCGGAAATCATAGAGTTTTGGCAGGGCCGTCCGAATCGTTTGCATGATCGTTTTCAATTTAGGCGCGAGAGCAGCGGTTGGGTCATGCGCCGACTTTATCCCTGAATGTATGAATGACGACAAGTGCAGCGCTGCCGGTTTTGCGTGCCGCCACGTGCGTTTCTTGGACCATGGCATGGTCCAGTGTTTGGTCTGCCCTCACCAATGCCTTCTGAAGGAAGGTCAGCGCGGCATTTGTTATGTCCGACAGAATGTCGGTGGACGATTGTGTCTATTGTCATATGGACGCCTGAGCGCCATAGCGATTGACCCCATCGAAAAGAAACCACTTTACCATTTTCTGCCGGATACGCCGACCTTTTCGGTAGGGGGAATCGGTTGCAATCTTTCGTGCCGTTTTTGTCAAAACTGGCATATCAGTAAACCTTCGGATGATCGGATGTTGCGCGAGATCGCTGCCCCCGAAGATATCGCGCGAGCGGCCGTTGCGGCGAATTGCCCAAGTGTTTCATTCACCTACAATGAGCCTGTGGTTGCGCTAGAATTTGTGGTAGACACGGCGCGGGCGTGTCACCAAGCAGGACTCCGCACGATTGCGGTGACCAACGGCTACATCACGGACGATGCCCGCGCCGAGTTTTTCGCCCACATGGATGCGGCGAACGTAGACATCAAGGCATTCACTGATAATTTTTATCGGAAGCTTTCAGGCGCGCGACTGGCGCCCGTGCTGAAAACGCTCCAGTTCTTAAAACGACAATCTAACGTGTGGTTCGAAATCACTAACCTTATCATCCCGGGGGAAAATGATGCGCCGGCTGAAGTGGACGTCATGACCCGATGGATTGTTGCGGAAATCGGATGCGATGTTCCCCTCCATTTCTCCGCTTTTTTCCCCGCGTTCCGATTAACGGATCATCCGCCCACAAATCCGGAGATTCTTAGACGCGCCCGGACTATTGCACGAAAAAATGGCATTCGTCATGTTTATATCGGAAACACAGAAGATGCCGAAGGACAAACAACTCGCTGTGCGTCTTGTGGGGCGACGTTGATCGAACGAAGTTGGATTCGTGTAGTGAATATGAGGATTCTGCCCAACGGCGCCTGCCCCGATTGTGGCAGCCTATGCCCCGGCGTTTTCTCGCCGCTGCGTTATTCATGAAGACGCAGCGCACGTCAACTCCATAGCAACAAGCCGTCGCGGAAATCGGAGCGTTTTTTTTATAAATCATTAGTTTTTTATTGCGGGTTTATTTGGTTGTAATATACTGACAACCGATAATGAATCACGCAGAGGATAAAGGGAATTAATCAAGAAGGAAGGAACGGGCATGCCAAGAAAGTCGCTGTTGTCGGACGAGCAGATCTCCAAAATCGAGGAGATGCTGAAGGCGGGAGCCAAAGTGATGGACATCGTCACTGCCACGGGTGTGAAAGATTATCAGATCAATGTAATCAAAAGGCGCCTGGGTTTGGTGCAAAAGCGAAGCAGATCCCCAAAGCCGGAGAAGCCCCTCATGAAGACGTCGGAAAGAAGAGTTTTCCGTAAGACCGCCACAGGCATGTTGACTGTCAACGATATTCGCGCGAATCTCGAGGCGGCTCAGAAGGAAGTTGCTCGATGGCAAGAGCAGTTGATTGCGCGAGTGATTGAGATTGAAAAAATGATCGCGACGATCAAGAATAGTTAAATATCATTGGAGAGACTTATCATGGGGCGGTCGAGGAAGGCGGCCGCCTCTTTTTTTGTTTGGTTCCGACGCCATGCCCTCATTATGGTATGAGCATGTCTCGTCGAGAAATATGTCTGTCGGCTGAAAATGTCCATTGGCCTCGCGGGTTGACCGGATGGCTGGTGAACCGGTTTATCTCGCGCCAAACAAATCCTCGAGAAACCGCGGCGCGCACCTTGCTAGGGGAGCTGGAGGGATTTGTCAGCACCGGCATCAGCGTGGTCCTCGCCGGGGTCAAAGCGACCTTGGGCCTGCTGTCCGGGAGCGTCTCTCTTTTAGCGGACTCGTTGAACAACATGGCGGATATCGGCAGCAGTCTGCTGATCGCATTGAGCTTCCGCTGGTCCCGCCGCCCCCGGGATAGGGAGCATCCTTTCGGCCATGGTCGCGTGGAAACCGCTGCGACCCTGGTGCTGGCTTTGTTTCTACTTGGGGTGGGTTTGGAAGTCGCGCGCAGCGGTGTGCGCCGGCTGAACGCTCCGGAGCCTATTCATGCGCCTAACTGGTTGCTGGCGGCAGTAGGGTCGACTGTCGTGCTGAAAACATGGATGGCGGGATTCGCGCGCTCGCTGGCGCGTTTGACCGGTTCACAAGTTATCGAGGCGGACTCGTGGAATCATATATTTGACGTCGTTTCTTCCGCTTTGGTTGGGGTGGCGCTGGTATCATCGCGATTCGGATATCCTCGAGCCGATGGTTTTGCGGCGGTGGGGGTTGCCTTGTTCATCGCCTATACGGGCTGGCGATATGCGCGGGAGGCTGTGAACGAGATCATTGGACTGGCGCCCCCCCCAGCCGAGCTGGAAGCCGTCCGCGCAGCCGCCTTATCGGTGCCTGGCGTTCGTGGCGTTCACGATGTCATCATTCATAAATACGGCGATGTCCGTCTTGTTTCGCTTCACATCGAAGTGTGTGCCGAGCAATCTGTGATGGACGCCCATCAACTGGCGGAGCGCGTGGAAGCGGCGGTATCGGAGGCGGCGTCCGCAAAGGTCGTCGCTCATATCGATCCGGTGGATCGGAGTCACCCGTCTTATGCACGGGTGGAGGAGGCCCTTCGCCATTTCTCGGCAGAACATCCAGACGTGGCCGGATACCATGACCTGCGCATCCAGGGCGCTGCGGATGCATATGATTTTTCCGTCGATTTGGTGGTCCGGACTCAATTGCCGCGGGAGAGTTTTGGTGCATTTTTGGAAGAAGCGCGGAAACGGCTGCGTGAGGATTTGAATGAAGCCCAAAATATCGAGCTGGGAATCGAAGCCGAATACGCCAGCGATCCGGAGCAGAGAAAAACATTCCGCCGCTGAATCGGTTGCGGCGAGCGAGTTCTTTTCGATCTTCAGAGGCGATTCAAACCCTTCGGCGGGGAGTGCGGCGAGGAATCCAGTTCGTCAAGCATAGCCTTTATCCGCTTTTCAATCAACTCTTCCCTCATGGCGCGCCACTGATTGAGACGCCCTTCTAATACTTCGAGATCTTTTCGTGCCATCTCAATTCGTTGGGTCCAGATGGCATCTCGCTGATTGAATACCGCCTCGATTTGAGCGCGGATTTCTCGCCGAATTCTTTCCTTTTCTTCAGGATCGTTGGCGGCGCGATAACGGAGAGTCAACTTGAGCAAATCCGCCTCCAATCGCTCGGCGTCATGCTCGCGTTCGAACTTGCCTGTCGATGGCCGATGAGTCCGGTTTGAGTCGTCGGCCGCTGATCCGTTTGTCTCGTCTGATTCTTCCGACAGGTGTTTATACATTCGGCGCCGGATTTCGGCGCGAAAAGCTTCCGGGTTGTCCTCACGTATACGCCGAAGACGCTGAAACTCTTCAGGGTTTGTAACACGAAGTCGCTCCAGCCAGCGAAAAGCCGTGCCCTCGCTCTGATGGGGCGGGGCGGGGGCTTGTTGTGTCGCCTCCTGAGCTTTTGAAGCACCCCAGATGACCAACACCGCAGCCCCGGCGAGGGTCCATCGGGTCTTCTTCATGATCCCGGGTCTCCTTTCGACGCCGTGATCGGCTCATTCCCTTCGTGCTCCTCCATGGTCCTCAGCCAGTCCTGAATCTCCAGGGCGGCGATGGCGAGTTCGCTCTCAAAAGTCCACCATTGTTCTTCGACCTCCGCGACGGCCTTGATGATTCGTTGTTCCATCCGTGAGCCCATCATTGCAGAGGAATCAGCAACGGTGCGTTGCCGCTGAATCAAAACAACACCGATCACCGCGATCCAGAGCAGCGATGCAACTGCGATGAGCCATGGGACGGCGAGTGAAACGGGTGTCCGGCACCCACCGATCGTTGACTTCCCGTCACTTTCCGGCGTGCCACGCGCCACCGCCATGATCGCCTCCAGAGTGGGTGGCGGAGTGGCAGGGATATTTTTTTTATTTGTCGCGTACTGTCCTCGAAGGGCCAACAGAGAGGCTTCGTACCGACGACAGTCGGAGCAGCGGTCCAAATGAGCGCGAAGCTTGTCGCGATCCGCGGCCGGCAGATCGCCCGCATCCGACAGCAACAACCGCCTCCGAGCTTTTTGGCAATTCATCTTTGGCCCCTTTCAAAGGTTATCATAGGCATCTTTCAACAATCCACGCAGCTTTCGAACTGCATAGTGCATCCGTGCCAGGGCGGTATTGATGGAGACTCCCTGGATGCGGGCAATCTCCTTGAAAGACAAATCGCCTTCCATGCGCAGCAGAAAGACTTCTTTCTGTTTGGCCGGGAGGCTCTCCAAGGCTTCTTGAATCCGGCAACCCAATTCGCGTCCCGCCGTCACCGTCGCCGGTCCAAGGCTCGATGCAGCAACCTGGTCGAACCAGGAGGTCGTCGTCTGTTCAGTTGTTGGAGATGGCTGAATCATGCCGCGAGCTTTTCGCGCTCGATCAATGATCAGGTTGTGGGCAATCCGAAATAGCCAGCCGAGAAGATTCTGATCATCAAAACGGTCCAGGCTGCGGATCGCTCGAATCCACGTCTCCTGAAAGATTTCCTCCGGATCGCCCCGGCCTTCCGTCATTTTGAGAATGAATGAGTACAACGGACGGCGGTACTGCTCGACCAATTTGCCCAACGCATCGAGGTCACCCCGGCGATACTGTTCAAGCCATTCGCGTTCGATCGGCTGCATTTCAGACATCGCATGGCCCGCCGCCCCTTCGTTCCATAGAACGACGGATCTGTTTTTTTATTATTGCGTTGTTCACGAGATGAGGGGATCGCTCCATTCCTTTGAGGTGTCCACACGTTCAGGAGGGCGGGGGGCGCCGCGTCGCGTCAGCCGGCGGATAACCAGCATAATGAGCAAAGGTAGAACCCCCGCATAAAAAAGGAATTTGAAGAACCCTATGGAGACAAGGGGATCGGGGGTACGCCGATAAAGGTTCCAGAAGATCAGGAGGCAACACGTCCACACGGTAAGAAAATTCGGCAGGGTATCCCCCGAGCGCATCATATGAGCGCCTGGAAAACGCCGGCGCGTTAATGGGAAGAACAGATTTGATCCCATAAAACCGAGTTGATCTTCCAGCAGATGCCCTGCGTAGGCGACAAAAATTACCATTCCCGCGCGCCATGCACCCGCCAGTACTGCGAGCGCGGCAAAGAAAGCCCCGACGAGCAGACTGTGGCTCCAGTTGCGATGCCATGGCAGAAAATGAAGGACAATCCGCTCCCCGCTTTCGGGCTCCAAACCAAAAGTTGGGCCATCCAAAATGTCCACCGTTGTTTCCGCATCGTACGTTTGAATGACAGGCGCCGGTAGCGGGGCACGCGCAACCAGAGGCGTCGAAGGGGTTGTTCCGGGGATGGGCATCTGCCCCGTGGTCACCGTGGGACCGAATTGCACCTGGACTTCACGGCGCTCGGCGTCGAACCGCAGGCGGTATTGGCGCCAGCGGTCGGCGCCCAAACGGATTGTGCCAAGCTTCACGCGGATTACCCGTTGTTCCCGTAGCGCTGTCGCCATCGCTTCCGCGATGCGATCGGCGATGGGCTGAGGATGAGAATCGCTCGGCACTGGTTCGATATACACATCATGAGGATAGAAAAACCGATAGAACTTGAAATCGATCGTATCGGGCAGCAGACCGAAGGCGCCGCCGAGAACGAAATAAACCGGGTTGCCATCCAAGGCCTGTTCAATAGACCACGGAAAGAACGAAGCAGCCGTCACACCGGTTAAAAAATGCGCGATGCCTTTCATCGGAGCAACCCCAGTAATCCGGCCACGCGCGGCCCGAAACCCGACAAATTGCACGCCATGGGCACCAGTAGCAGACCCAAGCAGTTGAGTCTCCGGGAACCGAACAGAACGGGGAGGGAACCAATGCCGGTCGCGACCGCCATGATGAACAGCCCTGCGGCGCCCGTCAGGATACCGACCAAAATTACGGCGATGAGGAGCGCGACTGCCGAGGCGATCCGGTAATTGGCGCGCTCCATGAAACGAATCGTCCATCGTGCCAGTGCCGGCGTCATCAGAAAAGAGACTCCCCCCGCCAGCGCCATGGCTCCGAGGATCATCAGGTAATCGCCTGCCGATTGAGGCAAATAGAGCGAGTGCAACATCCAGGCGGCGCCGCCGCGTCGCAACCGGAGGCCCGGCACGAAAAACATCAAGAAGGCGCCGGCGTAATAGACCAGTTTGGACACCCCCTGCGACAGAAGAAACACCCGCTCGTCGCGCTGTGCCGTGGCATGGCCGGCGAGGAGTCCGCCGACACCGCCGGTGATGATGGGGAAGAACGCCGCGAAGCCGCCGCCTAATCCGCCTGCGACTGTTCCCCAAAGAATCCGGTCTGCTTCCACCTCAATCGAAACAGCCACGTATTGTCGAGGGATTTCGCTGGCGCTCAGGAGGTTGAATAAGCACCAAGGCACGGCAAATAATCCGACGAACGCCGGCAATATGTTTTGGAAAGCGGATTCCACTCGCACGGGCGAGCGATAAAGCAATAGAAAACCGAGGAGGGAGGAAAGCGTGAAGGTCAGCAAGCCCGCACCGAGTGATCGCCAGGCGTCGAGAAACTTCCTCCAACCTGCGGGTCCCCAGTGGCCTCCCTTCGGCCACTCGGATATCAGGATGTACGTGATCACGACCCAGAGTACCCAATGCAGATGCGGAGTGAGAACTTGACGGACCAGTGGAAGAACGCGGGGGGCCAGCGGAGCGAAAATGCCGACGAGGAGGAATACACCTGCCAGTCCTCCGACGGCCGTTACCATCACCGCTTCAAACCCCCGTCCCTGCATCAGCAGCTTCTGCCCCGGCATGACCGTGAACATCGCGCTTTCATCCGGGGCGCCCAGCAAAATCGAAGGAATGGTGTTCAGCATGCTCCAACCGACGATTAGACCGGTCATGAAGGGAAGATAAATTCCCGGTGGGATAGTGAATCCGGTATCCTGAAGACCATAAAGCAGGAGCACAAGTCCACCAAGGAGATTGTAAATGTGGAGTGCCGGCAGGAGGGAGATCACGCTCGACATCACCGTACCCGCCAACGCCGATGCTGCCATGAGCGCGGTGTTCATGGAGACGCTTCCTCGCCAGGCGGAGGCGCCTCCGAAAGCCACCGAATTTGATCTGCGCGCTCCACACGCAATTGAGGCGTTGAGCGCCAGAGTTCCACCTTTGCCGTGATCTCCACCCGCCGTCTTGGCGCCGGTATTGCATCCCCTTTTAATTGGGAAGCTACAGCGGACCAATAAACGACCTCAATCGCGGCGTCCTCCTCATCCAGCACCCACCGCCAGGGGGCCCGGCTTTCTGCGCGGGGCGGATGAACTTCGCGTACGCGGCCAACCACTCGTACCATTTGCCCCTCCAGGTTCGAACTGATGTCGCGAATAGCGATCGTTCGAGAGGCGACTGGCGCCGGTGAAGGCTGGGTTGAATCGGAGAGAGGAGCCGTACGGAATAGAATAGGAGTTTCCTCGTCCGCCGCCGTAGCGGGAGAGAGCAGAGACGAGGGAGCCCTGCCCGAATCGACCGATGTATCAGCCATTCTCAAGTCGGTTCCGCGGCGCAGTGCGAGCTGTAAGCTGCCTCGATAAATTGAGGCTGTGACCCGCGCTTCGATGCGCACCCCGGGTGCGAGATCGGTGCGATTCGTAATTTCTTCGTATACGTCCTTAAAGAAGACCAAAGGCGCCGATCCACTTTCGTCACGAATTTCGATCACCCACGGTGCGCGGCTGTCCGATCGCGGTGGTCGGACGGCGAGGATATGTCCGGTTACGCGGAAGACGTGGTCGGCGTCTTCTGCTCGGATCGCACCAATGGGAGTCACAGGCAGTTCCACGCGCGTGACACGCATGCGTTCCGGCCACTGAAGCCACAACACGGCGTCCTGCTCCGACCCGATATTGAGAGTTCCCACCACCTCCACGCGATCGCCGGCGTCTGGCACCATGTGGTGATCCACCAGCCATCGGGCCCGATCCCGTTGAGCGCGAACGGAAATATCCCCTGTATCATCTCGGAGCACAAAGCGGAGGCTCTCGACGCGCCCGCTATTGCGGTAGATACGGGCGTCGCCCAAGACTTCTCCTTCTACGCGCACGTAGGCGAAATTCATCGTCCGCGTCACGTTCCCCACACGCACCAACGGGATTTCGCGGTGACGTGACACGGCAAACAACAAGGCCAGTCCAACCGTGGCCAGTCCGAGAGCCGCCCATCGGAAAATTCGGAGTGAGGCACGCATGATCACCTCGGCTCCGCAGGCGGGACATTGGGTCATCGGGCCCACATATACGCCGCAAACGGGACAACAAGCCTTGCAGCCTTCGTTTGGGCGGTTGGCTGCAGAATCGGATGAGGGTGCCATGAATCTGCTCCCTTCCACGCTCAGCATCACGGGCGCGAAAGCGAATTATCAAGGATGCGCGTTTTGTTCTGGTGCTCGGGGGGGGACTTGAACCCCCACGGGTTGCCCCACATGCCCCTCAAACATGCGTGTCTGCCATTCCACCACCCGAGCCAAAAAAAGAATCTTCAGACCCCTGTCATAAGGAACCACCGATTAATGATAAGCGCATCCCTCGGTCCGCGCAAGGTTTCGTCGCCCCTATTCATTTTATCTCGGTCGGCGGAGGGGGCGTGTTAGTTGAAGTTTCGGTATTGCCGCCGGACGGGCGGATGTATATCTCCGTACGTCGGTTCCGCTGCATGTTCTCTTCCGTATCGTTGGGGGCGATCGGACGGTCAAATCCGTACCCTATGGCCGTTAAACGCGCGCGATGGATTCCCCCGACATCCGCCAGATAGTTCAACACGGCCTCCGCTCGGCGCTGAGAAAGCCGGAGGTTATAGGCGCGATCGGAGCGCTTGCGCCGGTCGGCATGCCCTTCGATGCGGGCGGTGGCGCCGGGATCCCGCTGGAGCACTTTGATGATTATGTCCAAATCGGCGTGATAGATTGGGCGAAGGACCGCTTTGTCGTAGTCGAATTCTATATTCAGCCGGAAGAGCATCAAATCGTCTTTGGGGTTGAGAGGGTCGGTCCCATCCTCAATAACTTCATGGCCGTCGGACACCCCGCCGCCGTCCGTGTCTTGTTTCAGTGGATCCGTCTTATACACACGGACCTCCGCGCCGTCGGTGAGTCCGTCATAATCGCTGTCGGGATTGAGAGGATCGGTTTTGTAAATACGGACCTCCTCGTAATCGGTCAGCCCGTCGCCGTCTGTGTCCGGATTGAAGGGGTCGGTGCCAATTGCGCGCTCCTCCGCATCGGTCAACCCGTCGCCGTCGCTGTCCAGGTTGCCCGTTCCTCGGACACGCCATTCAGGGGGAACTCGCGCGCCCCATCGCCATGCGAGACCCAGCGTCGCAATGAGATTGAATTCAGTGTTTTCTGTCGTAAGGACAGCGCGGACATCGGTACGCAGCGCCCACTCATCATTGAAGTGATAGAACAAGCCCGCACCGCCGGAAACGAAGAGCTCCGTCCTCCCACCATCCGCGTCTTTATCTTCCGTAAAATAATGCAGTCCCGCTCCCAAAGACAGGAAGGGATCCCATCGAAGGTCAGCGAAGGGGCGGGGGTGGAACAGGAGATCCCCCCCCATCCGCAGAAGTGTGGCATTGCCGCTGGCTTCGAATCGGTGCTCTTCCGAGAATCGGCGCGCGCGAAGAGACGGGGCCAGCCCAAGCTCTCCCTCCGCCGCCCATGCGGCGCCAAAACTGCGTCCGATTCGGAGGGATAATAACGGTCCGCTCTTGAAAGTTTCATCGCCTTCTTTGACAATCGCTCCTGCCCCGGCGGAGCCGTACCAGGGCGCACGGCTGAATAAGTCTTCGTCCGCACGCGCCGTCAAAACGGTTACGGCGAGAAAGAGCGATGCATATCGGCGACAATAGATCATGGCCCACCTCTGTTATGAGATTGAAACAAAGGAAGACTAGCATATAAGCTGTCCGTCGCAACGACAAAGCGACAGTTTTTTTGCACGGATAACTCATGCAGATGATTCATCTCATTGTGGAAGCCGGGCCCGATAAAGGGCGCGTGATTACTGTTCCAGCGGCGGGAGCACGGGCAGGTCGGTCCTCTAGCAACGATATTGTATTGAATGACGCGTCTTTGTCTCGTTTTCACTGCCGCTTCTATTTCAAAGATCACCGTCACCTGCATGTGGCGGATTTGGCCAGTACGAATGAGACGCTCGTGAACAACCGCCCCGTGACCGACATGGCGCTCGCCGTTGGAGATCGCATCACGATTGGCGAGACAATTATTAAGGTCGTATCCGTCGTTCCCGAAGGCGCAGCGTCCGAGAATGGAACCGAGGGTGCGGCACAGGCATTGGTCGAGCCGCCGGCGGCAGAATCAGCGACGGTTCCGCCGCCGGCGCGGGAAACCGGGGCAGAAATAGATTTGGGCCTTCACCCCCCTCCCGTGCTCCCAGTGCGGCGCTTCGAACACCGGCGGCGGTACGTGGGGCTGATGACGCTGCTGATTGCGGTCTTGGCCGTAGCCGGTGCCGCTGTCTGGCGGGTCACACGCAGCGGCGGGCGGGGACGGTTGGGAATGGTTGTTCCCGGTAGTGATGCGCCAAATTTGGAGCTGGATTACGAGAAAGTCCAAGCGTCGAACAAAAACATCTTTCGTTATCGTCTGACGTTGCGGGACGGGGTGTTGGCCATCAGGATTGACAATCTGGAAGACGGACGGCATCTGGGACGTGAAAAACGCATGGATCCAAAAGCCCTTCAAGAACTGGCACAACGCCTGCAGTCCACGGATTTCTTCCAGCTGAATCCAGAATACAGCGGTATCGCGCCCGAGGTGTTGGAGATGATGGATCTTACGGTCGTGCTGAACGGTCGCGTTCACCGATCGCGCGTGGTCAACCGTCTCGAACCACGGCAGTTCCGTGATGCCCGTATCCTTATTGAGGAGTTTGGACAAAACGAACTCGGGATTCTCGCCATGGCTCTGCCGCGGGAACAACTGCTGGAGCTCGCACGCGACGCATGGCTGCAGGGTCGCAAATTGTTCGATGAGCGCGAAGTGCGGAACGACAATTTGGCACGCGCCATCAAGCGTTTCCTCGAAGTGGAGACCCTATTGGAAGTCATCGAACCCAAGCCGGAAATCTACGCCGAGGCGGTCCGCGCGCGGGAAGAGTGTGCTCGGCTTCTTCAGGAGCGCTATGAAAGCCTGTTGTTCCGCGCCGACCGCGCCATCCGTTTGAGCGACTGGCGGGAAGCCAATGAGCATCTCCTCGCCATTTTGGATATGATTCAGGATCGGGACGACGAACGGTATCAGAAGACCTACAAGAAATTGCTGTATGTCCAGAGTAAATTGAGGGTGCGATAGGATGCATGGGGGCGGAATAAGTCCGACAATATCAGTGGAGTGGCGCTGCGTCATGGTGCGAATGGCCTTCGGCGTGCTGGTTACGATGCTGGCCACCGGCGCGGGTTGTGGCCCCCGAGGGGAGATACGGGTGGTGTCCGATCCTCCGGGGGCGATCGTAATCTGCAACGGCGTCCGTTATGACACGGGTACGCCGCTCGTGATTCCGAAACGAGCGGCGGGCCTGTATTGCTTGACGGTGGAAAAAGAGGGCTATCGCCCGGCGCGTCGCTCGATCACGCTGTTGGAGGATCAACGGGTCGTCGTTGAATTCCGTATGGAACTCGAAACCGCGTTGTTGCTGATCGAGTCAGATCCTCCCGGTGCCGATGTGCAAATGGATGGCACTTTCCGTGGCCGAACGCCCTTTTTTGTGGCCGACGCGCCTTTGGGCGAGCATCGGTTCGTCTTCGAAAAACCAGGGTATCTTCCCCGTGAAGTGGTGGAACGAGCGGAAGATCGCTTACCCCGCCGTGTACGGGTCGAGTTAGTGCCCAACACCGGCAGAGTCGTTGTACGCACGACGCCACCGGGCGCGACGGTCCGGATCAATGGTTCAGAGCGTGGTCTGACCCCCTGTGAAGTGGAAAATGTGCCGGCGGGCGATGTCGTAGTGGAAGCCTCGCTGGAGGGCTACGAGCCTTTTACGGAAACCTTTGAATTATCGGCCCGGCAGACTCGGGAGATCGCCGCAACACTCAAGCCGTTTCCGACCCAGTTGATCGTGGTTTCGATCCCCGAACGGGCCCGCCTTTATGTGAACAACCAATATCGGGGTGAGACGCCACAAAAAATCACCGACTTGCAGCCGGGGGAGCATCGTTTGCGCGTCGAACTGCGGGGGTACGAAACCGCCGCGCGGTCCATCCGATTGCAGTCGCGCGTGCCCGTCACCGAAGAGTTTCGGCTTGCAAAAAACAGCGGCAAACTTGTTGTGGTTACCGAGCCGGCGGGCGTCAAGGTGTTTCTTAATGACGAGGAAAAAGGTGAAACCCGCGCGGGCGCCAACCCCATGATTTCGGAGCCGTTTGAAATCGATTTACTCCCGCCGGGCGAGTACCGCCTATCCCTGCTTCGTAGCGGATTCCAGCACGCTCCTCGCACGGTTCGCATCGAAGCCAATGCGGTAGCCACGGTCCATGAAAAAATGACCCGTCGGTATGTCGCCGATGTACGGGTACGCATCCGTGGTACGACCGGCGAAATCGTCCGCGAGGGCATGTTGATTCGGACGCTCCCCGACGGGAGCGTCGAGTTGATGCTGGAGACAGGCACAATTATGCTTATTCCAGCCGACGAGGTGGTTGCGCGAGAACCCCTGCACCCGCGGAACTGACGAGCTTGCGGCGGAAGAACAGGCCTAGCCTTATAGTGTCTGGGTCCAGCCAGCCCGAGCTAACTTCCACTACTATCGAAGCTAGCGGGCCTCCCCATTTACACCGCCACGGTCGAACATTTGGCGCAAAAGACACAACCCGACCGTCCGAGGCAAGGAATATGACGTCAATGGGAAATCGCAAGAAGGCGGTATGAATGGCGCCGCAGGGCTCCAACCACAATCCCTCACCGGGTGGCAGATTCCGCCGCCCTATTAGGCCAACGGTGCGGCCCAGAAAACCGCAGGCCTCCTTTACTAGCGGCACGATCACCCGTCCGTCACATTCGAGTTGCCAGAAAATCGGTGCCCTGTTTGTCATTATTGAATGACTCGGCCTGACGATTACGCGTCGGTGTTCGACGGCGGCATGCGTTCCCGGCTTGCCCATAGACCGGCAGACGGCGTGCGGATGAAGAAAACCTCCTCGCCGTCAGGCAGGCGATTCCAACCCTCTTGCATTTGATCGGGCGGATAGTGCTTCAACGCCTCCCTTACATCCATCCATTCGTATCCCACGCCCTCTATCTCCGCTCGGCTCAGCTTCCCGGGGGCGTAGCGGATTGTGAAACGGCCTTCCGAAGACCCATGAATGAGGTGGGCCGCCGCGTGCGCAAATTCCCGCAGAATCGGTTCTTGGCGGTAATGTTCCATCACATACGGCGTACCGCGATATCCGAAACGCCGAATGATCTGGTCTACCTCCGGTTGCTCGCCGAAGCGCTCTACGCCCGGCGCAATGACCAACAGTTCACCCCCGTCCGCCATCGCCATACGCGTCCGGTAGATCGCCTTGTTCGCCACCCATGTGGCGTGAAATTCATCTGCCTGCATCATAGCGACGATCTTTTTCGCAGGCCGTTCGAAGATTGTGATGTTCTGCGCGCGACTAGCACGTGCTGCCATCAGATATGTTTCGAGATCATCGCCCACATAAACACCGCTGACGACCAGACGCCCCTCGTCGTTGCGGCGCATAACAATCTGAAAATACACGTCCGGCAAGCGAGACAGGAATTGTTCTTCCGCCCAATTGTAACAAGCGCGCAGTGGCGTGATGAGACGCCCCAAATTGTTTTCAATGCCATAGCTGGCCGCCGCCATGTGCGATGCGCAAATCGTTTCTTTTCCGCCCAATCCGATGAAATAGTTTTTGTTGTGATTCGCAAAGCCCAGCACCTCATGCGGTACGACATGACCGATGTGGATGATCAAATCCCAGGGTTCGCACACCGTGTCGCGGTTGAGATCGACCGGTATGGACCAGTCAGCCCGTCCGCCCGTGCTCTCTCGCACCCGCTCGGCGGGGATCACGCCGACGCGGGCGACGCCATGGCGCCAGTCATGCGCATGAATGCGCACCTCGGGAATCGAACCGAACATCCAGCGGTTTTCTTCCGCCGTGTGGGGCACATGCTGGCCGAGCGTCGGGATGACGTGAACATCGGAGGAAGACGGCAAGGCCTGATAGAGCCATTCCGCCACTTTACCGGCCCCGCTATGCGCGCGCGTCAGGTCCGGCGGCAGCAGCAGAACGCGATGAAAACGAGTCCCCATTCGCATTCGCGCCTCATCCAACAGACGCAGACTCAATTCCTTAAACTCGCCGGCCCCAATTTCGGGGGCTTCCCGGTAATACCATGGCATATGGAATACTCCTTTTGTGTCGTCGCCATAGCATATTCTATTCCGCGTGCGCCGCAATCCGACAATCAGGCTTTTCTTCTACACCATTAAACCACTACGCCGGCACGGACAAAAATGAGGCGAAAGAGCCGATTGCGCTGTGGATTGTTTTGAGGGGTGAGACGAGGGGTCGGAATGCGGGAAGGAGCAAAAATCTTCAGAATGCGACCGAAACACCTCGGTTTCCGCCTTCCCAACCGTCGCGTCAGCCTCCGAACAGCGCCCTCGAGATAGACCTCCTCCCTCCTCGGCCGTTGTTCTCCGAGTTTCGGACTGCGCTTACCGGCTCAGAGCTTGCGTGACCGGCGATAATCGCGTCTG